>DASPTB010000080.1:0-2745 GCA_035623615.1 Actinomycetota bacterium | reverse complement strand
GACCTTACCAATCGAGTGGCGTCGCGCGAGGCGGCGCGGAGGAGTGATCGCATGAGCGTGGTGATCGTTGGAGGCACGGGCGACGAGGGATTCGGGCTGGCGCTGCGCCTGGCCCGAGCGGGCGAGCACGTGGTGATCGGCTCGCGGTCGCAGGAACGGGGCGAGGGCGCGGCGCAGAAGGCGCTCGAGATCCTCGGGGAAGGTGTGAAGGTCGAGGGAACGTCGAACGAGGAGGCCGTTGCGGCCGCGGACGTCGTGGTCGTGACGGTGCCGTTCGCGGGACAGGCCGACACGTACCGCGGGCTGAAGGGCGCCTTTCGCCCCGGCGCCGTCGTCTGCGACTGCACCTCGCCGCTGGCCACGGCCGTCGGAGGTCGAGCCTGGCAGGTCGTGCGCCCGTGGCACGGCTCGGCGGCCGAACAGGCGGAAGCGCTGCTGCCCAAGACGATTCGGCTCGTGTCCGGGTTCCAGACGATCAGCGGCGAAGAGCTGCAGGCGCTGGACGAGAATCTCGAAGGCGACGTGTTGATCTGCGGCGGCGACCCCGAAGCGAAGGCCGTGATCGGCGGCCTCGTGGAGAAGATTCCGAACCTCCGATGGGTCGACGCGGGGGCGCTGTCGATGGCAAGGATCGTCGAGACGCTGACGGCGGTCATGGTCCAGGTGAATCGGTCCTACGGCATCCGCCGGGCCGGGATCGCGCTCACGGGCCGCGACGGCTGGGGCTCTCCGCCACAGAGGAAGGGGGGCGTCGATGGCTGAGATCGCGACCAGGGCCGTTCCCGCCGACGGCCTGGGACGCCCCGGACGTCTGGTGGACGTCGGCGACGCGCAGCTGTACGTGGTCGAGGCGGGCCAGGCGACCGGCTACCCGATCGTCGTGCTGCACGGTGGGCCGGGGCTGGATCATCACGAGTTCGCCGACTACCTCGACCCGCTGACCGAGCGGGGCTACCGGCTGATCCTGGTCGACCAGCGATCGTCGGGACGGTCGCCCGCGAGCGACCCCGCGACGTGGACGCTCGAGAACAACGCCGCCGACGTCGGCCGGCTGGCCCGTTCGATGGAGCTCGGGCGCTTCGCGGTGCTCGGTCATTCCTACGGCGCGTTCGTCGCGCTGCAGCACGCCGTCGACTTCCCGGGCGAGGCGGCGCAGTCGATCGTGTCGAGCGGAATACCGTCGGCGCGGTTCCTCGCCGCGGTCGACGCGAACCTCGACGCGTTCGAGCCGGTCGAGCTGCGCGAGCAGGTGAAGGAGTCGTGGGAACGGGAGTCGAGCATCCGGACGCGCGAGGACTTCGCCTCGGTCATGCACGACCAGCTCCCGTTCCATTTCGCAGACCCGCTCGACCCGCGCATCGCAGAGTACGAGCGCAGGACGGCAGGGACGATCTACTCGCCCGACGTCCTGCGAACGTTTGCCGCGAACGACTACGGCTCCATCGAAGTCGAGGACCGGCTGGGAACGATCACGCAACCGCTGCTGGTGACGACCGGTCGGTACGACCGCGCGTGCACGCCGGAGGCGGCGGAGGCGATCGGGGCCGGCGCCCCGAGGGCGGAGCTGGTCATCTTCGAGCACAGCGGGCACATGACGTTCGTCGAGGAGCAGGAGGAGTACCTGGACGTCGTCGGGGACTTCCTCGGGCGACACACCGGAACGTGACGTGACCCCGGAGGACCTCCGGGCCCGGATCGCGTTCGACGCGATGGGAGTCGCGTCGAGGGCGAGGCTGCGGCTGACGGGCTGGCGGGCGAACGACCGTCTCGACCCCGGCTTCCGCGCGCTGACGACGGTCGTGCGCGTGCCCGTCCCGGTCGGCGAGCGGATCGAAGCGGCGCTCGCGCCGATCCGGGCGCGCTGGCAGGGCCACGTCTACTACCCAGTGGGGTCGATCCACGCGACGGTGCTGAACCTCGACCCGTACGTGCCCAAGGGGCGGGCGCCAGACGAGGTCGCGGCGGCGGCCGCGGAGGCGCTCGTCCGCCACCGCCGGTTCCGCATGACCCTCCGCGGCCTGAACGTGTCGCCGTGGACGGTGTTCGCCGAAGCGCACGGTGCCGACGCGCCCGTTTCGGCGCTCCGCTCGTCCCTGCGTCACGCACTGCCGGCCCTGGCCGACGCGCCGCGCAGGGACTCGCCCCTGCGCCGGGCGCTCCCGCTGGTGCTCGCGAACGCGGTTCGGTTCTCGGGGCCCGTGGATCCCGGGCTCCTTCGCGCGCTCCGGCCGTGGCGCGCCCACACCTTCGGACCGTTCGAGGTGCGCGAGGTCGAGATCGTTCGTACCGACGGGATGATGTCCGCCGACAGCACCGAAACGCTCGCGATCGCAACGCTCCGCTCCTGAAGCGGGTGCGCCGCCGGCGGTCAGGGGACGCAGTTCGTTGCGCCTGCGCACTCGTCCGGCGACGACAGGACGGTGAGCGCCCATGCCGTGCCCTCGGGAGCCCAGGCGGGGGACAGGCCGCTCCGCGACGCGTACGAGGCGCCGTTCGGAGGCCGGATTTCGTCCTCGATGACGAACGTCCCGACCTGGATGGCTACCAGCTGCGTCGCGTTGGTGGCGATCCGGAAGGTCGCTGTGCAGCTTCTTCCGGCTCGCCGGAAGGCCGCCAAGCGGGCGACAGCTACCGTCCTCACCGGGGCGACAGAAAACATCGCGGCGGGGGCCGGGAGTTGCCAACGAGCGCAATCGTCGACGTGGACGTTCCCCACCGCCACCCAATCGACGGACCCTGCTCGGA
>DASPTB010000075.1:0-2384 GCA_035623615.1 Actinomycetota bacterium | reverse complement strand
TTGTTGCCGTAGCCGCGGACGTTGGTCGGGGGATGGTCCGGCTGCGCGTTGCCGGCTCGGTCGATCGCGCGACACGCGATCTCGTGCCGGCCGGCGGTGAGCGTGCAGCGCGTGTCCCAGCTGACGCGCGTGTACGGTCCGTGGATGGAGTGGAGATGCGCGGGCGTCCAGGGGCCGAGGTCGACGTGCACGAGTACCTCGGCGACGCCACCGGCCCCGCCCCAGGCGACCCCGCGAACCGGTACGTGTCCGGCGGCGACGTCCAGCTTTCCGTCGGTGGGAGTGGTGATCAGCGCATGGACGGGCAGGTCGGTCATACGGCGGCCGGGGCCAGGCTTGCCCGGGACGTGCAACCGGTAGTCGTCGGCCTGGAACACCCCGTCGAACTCCTCGCTCGCGAACCAGATGCGGTCGAGCCACTTGACCGAGTCGGTGGCGTACCAGCCCGGGACGACCACACGGACAGGACCGCCGCGCGCCACCGGAATCGCCTCCGCGTTCATCTTGTAGGCGACCAGGACGTCGGGATCGAGGGCCTTCTCCAGCGGGAGACTGCGTGCGAATCGATGGGTGCCGTGATGACCGTCGACCGGGCCGGCGTCGGCGCCTTCGAGCACGACCTCGCGCGTACCGGTCGGCACTCCGGCGAGCTCGAGCAGGGTCGCGAGGCTCGCGCCGGTCCAGCTGGCCTCCGCGACCGCTCCGCTGCGCCACGGCAGGCCCGGGGGCATCGGCTCGAATTCGGCCCGGCGGTGGCCCGCGCACTCGAGCACAACGCTCAACGAACGCCGCGGGAGGCGCTGGAGGAGCGGCAGATCGAGTTGGAGGGTCCGCGTGCTGCCGGTCAGCGTCAGTGACCACGCGGTAGCGTCGAGCGCGGGAACCGGAAAGTGGTCACGCACGAAGTGCAGCTCGGTCGGGATGGCCGGGAGCTCGAGCGCGGGTAGCGGCGTTGGTCGCCAGCGGACGAGCGCCGCGGTCTTGGCCGCTTCTGCCGATGCCGCGCTCCTCATGGCTGCGCGCGGGCCAGAGGTACTCCCGGCCTCGCGAGCTGCTCGATGCCGCCGGTGACGCGCCAGACCGGGTGGTGTCCGCGGCGCCGGAGGATGCTCGCGGCCACCGCGGCGCGAACGCCGCTCGCGCAAACCACGGCGATTGGTGGCTCGAGCGCGAGCGCGCCATCACCCCCGTCGCGGAGCTCGGAGAGGGGTAACAGACGCGAGCCTTCGATGTGACCCTCGCTCCATTCGCTCGGATCGCGGACGTCGACCAGCGTCAGCGCGCCGTTCTCGATACGGGGCATCAGATCGCCGGGTGGCAGCGCCTGCGCGGTCCGCACCACGAGCCCGGCGTCCCTCCAGGCCGACGGATCGGCGACCGATACGCCCGCCAGTTCCCAGACGCCGGCGGCGCGGAGCAGCTCGGCACCCTGGCGGCCGGCGTCGATCGACGGCGCGACGAGAACGATGGACTCCTCGGTCCCCGTAGCCCAGCCGGCGCGGGTCCCGAGACCCCGGCCACCGGCGGGCAGGTTGAGCGAGCCGTCGAGGTAACCGGCGTCGAAGCTCGCGGGATCCCGGATGTCGACCACGCAGACGCCCTCGCCGAGCACGTGCCCGAGCGCGTCCACGTCGAGCTCGCGGACCGGACCTGGGTCCGCCGCGCCGTCGACGTTGAGCGCGACGACATGAGCGACCTTCGGGGGTCGCGCCGGGATCGATCGGCTCAGCCGCGCGGTGAACGCGACGGGATCGCGGACCGACAGGAGCTGATTGCCCCGGCGCTCCGCGCCGATCGTCGAGGACGTCGCCGCGGACGCCGACCGGCTCGCGCACAGCGACCCGCCGACGTGGGCGGGCCATAGCTCGACGTGATCGCCGACCGCCACGAGTCGCTGCAGCGTGTGCCACATCGCCGCGGCCCCCTCCCGAGCATCGACCGCGAGATCCGGGCGGGCGACGTCGCCAACCAGGAGCGAATCTCCCGACAGGAGCAGACTGACGGCGCCTCGGTCGCGCACCGCGTACGCGATGTGCTCTGGCCGATGGCCCGGGCTGGCGAGCGCCAGCAGCTCGAGGTCGCCCACGCGGATGACGTCTCCCTCGCTCACGCCCACATCGCCTGGCCCGTTCGGGACGTGCGCCGTCGCTCCCGTCGCCGCGATCAGCCGACACCGGCCCGACACGTGGTCGGCGTGGTGGTGCGTCTCGAGCACGTGGCGGATCTCGGCGCGCGCCTCGGCGGCCGCCTCGAGGTAGTCGGCGATCTCCCACTTCGGGTCGACGACCGCCGCGCACCCCTGATCAGCGATCAGATACGAGGCGCAACCGAGATCGGCATGAAGAATCTGGCGGAAATACACGTTCTCGGATCGCCTTTCAAAC
>DASPTB010000073.1:0-10826 GCA_035623615.1 Actinomycetota bacterium | reverse complement strand
GCGCGAGAACTCGAAGACGCTCGTGTACCAGATCTGCCCGAGCCACTACGGAAACAACCCCGAGCACATGCGGCAGGCCGAAGCCGTCGAGATCGTGGTGGGGCAGGGAGCGAAGCCGGGGACAGGAGGCGTGCTGCTCGGGATGAAGGTGTCCGAGGAGGTGGCCCGCATGCGGACCCTCCCCCTCGGCGTCGACCAGCGATCGCCGGTTCGCCACCCCGACTTCACCGGCGCGGACGACCTCGTCATCAAGATCGAGGAAGTGCGCGAGGCGACCGAGGGCCGTGTCCCCGTCTACGTGAAGATCGGCGCGTGCCGCGTGCGCGACGACGTGAAGCTCGCGGCCAAGGCGGGCGCCGACGTCATCGTGATCGACGGCATGGAGGGCGCGTCCGGCGCCTCCCCCGAGGTGCTGTTCGACCACACCGGCATTCCGACGATCGCCGCGGTCGTGGAGGCGAGGCGCGCGCTCGAGGAGATCGGCCTCTACGGCGAGGTGCAGCTCGTGATCCAGGGCGGCATCCGCGGCGGCGTCGACGCGGCCAAGGCGATCGCGCTCGGCGCCGACGCGGTCGGGATCGGGACGGCCGCCCTCATCGCCCTCAACTGCAACAAGGACGTCCATCGCGAGGACTACGAGCGCCTCGGCACCGAGCCGGGATTCTGCCATCACTGCCACACGGGCGGCTGCCCCGTCGGCATCACGACCCAGGACGAGGAGCTCATCGAGCGGCTGCCGGTCGACGAGGCCGCCGAGCGCGTCACGAACTTCCTGCGGTCGATGGTGATGGAGATCCAGATGCTCGCGCGCGCCTGTGGGAAGGCCGACGTGCACGACCTCGAGCCCGAGGATCTTCGGTCGCTCGACCTGCAGACGGCGCTCATCACGGGCGTCCCGCTCGTCGGCACCGACGGGCTGAACCTCCCGTGGGCGCAGCCGCCGCCCGCGGGAGGTGGCCACCGGTAGGATGCGACCATGCCGCCGGCGCGCGTGGCGCTGTTCGTCACCTGCCTCGTCGACCTGCTGTATCCCGAGGTAGGCGAGGCGAGCGTCGCGCTCCTGCGGCACGCGGGCGCGGACGTGGCGTTCCCAGCCGGGCAGACCTGTTGCGGGCAGCCCCCGTTCAACGCCGGCTTCGTCGACGACGCGCGCCGGCTCGGTCGCGTGACGCTTCGGGCGTTCGAGGGCTTCGACGCGGTCGTGTCGCCGTCGGGCTCGTGCGCGGCGATGCTTCGCGTCTCCTATCCCCACCTGTTCGCCGGCGAGCCCGAGGAGCGGCGCGCGCGCGACCTCGCCGGGCGAACCTTCGAGCTGACCGAGTACCTGGTGGACCACCTCGGGCTCGACCGCCTCGAGGGCCGGTGGGAGGGGCGCGTGACCTACCACGACGCGTGCCACGGGCTCCGCGAGCTGGGGCTTCGCGGCCAGGGTCGGCAGCTCCTGTCGGGCATCGACGGCCTCGAGCTGGTGGAGATGGCGAGGCCGGACGCGTGCTGCGGCTTCGGCGGGACGTTCTCGGTCCGGCTCCCCGAGGTCGCGGTCGCGATGGCCGACGACAAGGCCGCGCAGATCGACGCGACCGGCGCAAGCACGGTCGTCGCCGGCGACGCGGGATGCTTGATGCACATGGCGGGGCGCCTCGCGCGCAGCCGCGCCGACATCGCGACGATGCACGTCGCCTCGCTGCTGGCGTCGGCGGCGGGCCTGGAGCGCGCGGCGACATGACCGCCGGCGACGAGCGCGCGGGAACGTTCGCCGAGCTCGCGCACGTGCAGCTCGAGAAGCCCGGACTGCGCCGGGCGATCGGTTCGGCGATGGACCGCTTCGTCCTCAACCGCGCGAACGCGTTCGCCGGCGCGGACCTCGAGGCCATGCGCGCCGCCGGGGAGGCGATCCGCGCCCACACGGTGGCGCGCCTGGACAGCTATCTCGCGCAGTTCGCGGAGGCCGCGGAGGCGCGCGGCGTGAAGGTGTTCTTCGCCGCGGACGGCGCGGAGGCTGTGGAGTACGTCCGTGGGGTCATCCGGGACCACGGCGCGACGCGCGTGGCCAAGGGGAAGTCCATGGCGTCGGAGGAGATCGGCCTGAACCACGCCCTGGAGGCCGACGGCGTCGACGTCGTCGAGACCGACCTCGGCGAGTACATCGTCCAGATCGCGCACGAGCCACCGTCGCACATCATCGTCCCGGCGATCCACAAGAAGCGAGACGAGATCGCGGAGCTGTTCAACGACGTGCACCACACGGACCTGCCGGCGGACCCGCCCGAGCTGACACGGTTCGCGCGCGAACTGCTCCGCGACCGGTTCCTGTCGGCCGAGGTCGGGATCACCGGCGTGAACTTCGCGGTCGCCGACGCCGGCGCGTTCGTGATCGTCACGAACGAGGGCAACGGGCGCATGTGCTCGACGCTGCCCAAGGTGCACGTCGCGCTCATGGGGATGGAGCGCATCGTCCCCTCGTTCCGCGAGCTCGCCGTGATGCTGCCGCTCCTGACGGGGAGCGCGACCGGCCAGCGGGTGACGGCGTACCTCAACGTGATCGGCGGGCCGCGGGGTCCGGACGACGTCGACGGCCCGGACGAGGTGCACGTCGTCATCCTCGACAACGGGCGTTCGCGCCTCCTCGGCACCGAGTACCGATCGGTCCTGCACTGCATCCGGTGCGGCGCGTGCCAGAACGTCTGCCCCGTCTACCGGCAGGTGGGCGGGCACGGGTACGGAACCGTCTACGGGGGTCCGATCGGGGCCGTGCTGACGCCGCTGCTCGACGGGTTCGAACGGGCCGGAGACCTGCCGTACGCATCGTCGCTGTGCGCCGCGTGCACCGACGTGTGCCCGGTTCGCATCCCCTTGCACGAGCACCTGCTGTCGCTCCGCCGCGACGTCGCGCGGGAGCGCGCCGGCGCGGCGGAGCGGTCCGCCTTCCGAACGTGGAGCGCCGTCTGGAGCCGGCCGTGGTCGTACCGGCTCGCCGCCCGGTTCGGACGCGCCGGGCAGGCGCTGTTCGCGCGCGGCGGCCGCATCCGGCGCGCACCCTTTCCCTTGTCGCGATGGACGAGCGGCCGCGACCTTCCGCCCATCGCGTCCCGGACGTTCCGAGAGCGGTGGAAGCGGACCGGGCACCGCCGGGAACCAGGAGCCGCGGATGGACGCTGACGCGTTTCTTGCCCGCGTGCGCTCGGGCCTCGCCGGCGTCGCGCCGGCGCCGCTCCCCGACGTCCACCCGCAGACGCCTGCGTCCGGCGACGGGCGGCTCTTCGACCGGTTCGCCGAGGAGCTCGAGAAGGCGGGTGGGACGGCGCGGTGGGTGAGCCGCCAGGACCTGTCGGCCGAGGTCTACGAGGCGGCGGTCGAGGCGAGCGCATCGACCGCCGTCGTGAGCGATGACGTCGCCGAGTTCCGCGAGCGCATCGACCGCGGATTGGCGGACGCCGGATGTGCTGCCGCGCCCGTGTCGCGGGAAGCTGCCGCCTCGGCCGACCTCGGGGTCACGGGCGGCGTGGTGGGCGTGTGCTCGACCGGCTCGGTCCTACTGCGCGCGACCCCGGCGTCGCCCCGCATCGCCAGCCTGCTGCCGCCTGCGCACGTGGCGATCCTGCACGAGGCCGCGCTGGTGCCGGGGTTCGAGGAGCTGTTCGACGTCCTTGGCGAGCAGCTGCGGGAGGCGAACGCGGCGGTGCTCGTGACCGGTCCGTCACGGACGACCGACATCGAGCTGCAGTTGGTGCGCGGCGTACACGGGCCGAAGAGCATGACGGCCCTCGTGGTGCGCGAGGAGTGAGCCGAGTGGACGGCGCGCGCCGGACGGCCGCGACCCCGCCGTGACGATCCTTGTCGTCAACGTCGGGAGCACGTCGCTGAAGTACGCGCTGTACGGCGACGGCGACGCGCCCATCGAGCGCGGCGGCGCCGGCCGGGTCACCGACCTCGCCGCCGCGCTCGACGAGATGATCTCGCAGCTGCGGCCGCAACTCGCCGACGTCGCCGCGATCGCTTTCAAGGTCGTCCACGGGGGCGACGTGACGGGGTGCGTGCTCCTCGACGAGCGCGCGCTGGCGGCGCTGCGGCGGTTCGCGGCAGCGGCGCCGGCGCACAACCCCCCCTATCTGCTCGCCATCGAGCACCTGCGGCATGTCCTCCCGGACGTGCCGCAGGTCGGCTCGTTCGAGACCGGCTTCCACAGGACGTGGAGTCCCGAGGCCCGCACGCTCGCCGTCCCCGCCGGATGGGAGGAGCGATACGGTCTGCGCCGCTATGGTTTTCACGGGGCGTCCCACCGTTTCATCGCGGAGCGGATGGCCGTTCTCGAGCCGGATGCGCGGCGCGTTCTCTCCTGCCACCTCGGCGGGTCGTCGTCGATCTGCGCGATCCGCGACGGCGCGTCGGTCGACGCGTCCATGGGATTCTCGCCGCAGTCGGGACTTCCGCAGGCCGAGCGCGTCGGGGATCTCGACGCGTTCGCGGTCGCGCACCTCGCGGCGGGCGGCGTCGACGTGCAACAGGCGGCCGGCGCGCTTGCGTCACAGGCGGGGCTGCACGGCCTTTCGGGCCTGTCGGGCGACCTGCAGGACCTCGAGGCCGCGGAGGCCGACGGGCATGAGGGCGCGTCGTTCGCCCTGCGCGCGTTCGCGTACGCGGCGCGTAAGGCGATCGGCGCGCTGGCGGCGGCGCTCGGCGGCGTGGACGCGGTCGCATTCTCGGGCGGGATGGGCGAGCATTCGCCGGGGCTCCGCACCCGAATCTGCGACGGGCTCGGCTTCCTCGGCATCGAGCTCGACGCGGAGCGCAACGCGGATGCCGCCGGCGAGGCCCGCATCAGCCCCGACGGCGCGCCCGCGACGATCTGGGTCCTCCCGACCGACGAGGAACGGATCGTGGTTCGCCAGACACGGGAGCTCCTGACAGCTCCGAGCTAGGGTCCGGCGACACCGAAGGTGGGGTACGCCGCCGGCCACCGAGGAGTGGGCCGGGCGCACATCTCGACTCCCCTGAGGTGTGCGAGGCGCTCGCTGCCGGCCGCACACGCCCGCTTCGCAGGTCTGGCGCGACCGTCCGTTGAGCGGCGCGGCGCCGGAGCCGAGTCTGTCGGAGACATGTCGCGAGCCTTCGAAGTCATCGTCGGCAACGACCGCGTCGTCTGCGACCTCCTCGACGACGTCGCCCCTCGCGTTGCCTCGCGCATGGCCGATGCCCTCCCGGTCGACTCGTTCGCGGTGCACGCGAAGTTCGCCGGCGATGAGCTGATCGTGATGGTCCCGTTCTTCGAGAACCCTCAGAACGAGGTCTTCTGGGTCAAGCCCGGCGATATCGGCTACTACCCCGGGCGGCAGACCATCTGCATGTTCTACGGGCCGACCGAACCCTTCGGCCAGGTCTCGGTGTTCGCCCGCGCCCGTGAGGAGCACCTACCGCTGCTCCGCCGCTGGGGGCAGGAAATCCTTTCGAGGGGCAGCATCCCCGTCTCCGTCCGCATGTTCGACCCCGGTGCGCCGACCACCGCGGAAGAAGCACTCACGTGACGCCGGCCGCCACCGCCGACCTCGAGGCCGTGATCCGCGACGCGGTCCTGCAGGCGCTCGCCGCTCGCGGGCTCCCGGTCGGCGACGCCGAGCGTCACGGGAAACACCATGAGAACGGCCTCGCGGCCGGTCGTCATCCGCTGGCACTGGTGGAGGCCGAGGCTCCCCCGCACGTCCACGGGCGGCAGTCGGGATCCGAATACTGCACGCAGTGCGGCGGTTGCATGGAGCCGGCCGTCTACGAGACCGCCTCGCGCGCCACGCCGTCGTCCACGGCCGAGATGATCGATCGGCTCGACCGCTTCACCGAGCTCGTGTGGCGCGCGGAGCCCCAGGACATCACGCGGCTCCGCCAGCTCACCCGGCCCCCGATGGGTCGCATGCCGGGCGTGTTCTACGCGAACTTCAACCTCTTCTGGCTCGGTGAGAACCTTCAGACGCTGCGCGACAAGGCGCGCGCCGGAACGGTTCCCGTCGAGCACCTGAACGAGATGCTGGCGGCGGCGTGCCTCCGCTCGGCCGTCCGGCTGTCGAAGTGGAAGCTGCTCGACGTGATCTTCTTGCTCTCCGACGTCGTCGGCTTCGCGCAGCGAACCGGCTGCGCAACCCAGGACGAGCTGCGCGAGCTGATCGAGCACCTGCTCCTGGCCGTCGACCGCGTGCAGACCTGGGTCGACCGCATCATCCCCTGGCACCGTTTGGACGCGGTGCTCGAGCCAGTTCCGTAGGAGAGCCGACGCGTGCCGACCTCGACGATTCCCGCCCCCGCCCTCGCGTCCGAACGTGCGCCCGCGCCGCAGGGCAACGGCGACCTGACCCCGTCGGCACCGCCGATCTGCGTGGACTGCGGCGTCTGCCAGTCGGTGCGCGACTGGGAAGGGCCGGACGCGCAGGATTTGCTGCGGCACCTGGTGCTCGCCCGAGTGGAGGACATGCTGCGAGGCGCCGGCCACCCGCTGCCCGGGGCTCGCACCATCCCGATCGGCGTGTCCGCCCGGCACATCCATCTGCAACCCGACCACGTGGCCCGGCTGTTCGGCGCCGGTCGGCGCCTCGAGCCCGCACGCCAGCTGCTGCAGCCGGGTGAATTCGCGACGGCGCACACCGTAACGGTCGCCGGCACGTCCGGCCGCGTCCTGGATCGCGTTCGCGTCCTCGGACCCGAGCGTCCGCGCACGCAGATCGAGCTGTCGCGAACCGACGCCGTGGGGCTCGGCATGGAGATCCCGATGCGCAGGTCCGGCGATCTCGCCGGGACGCCTGCGGTGACGTTGATCGGCCCGGCCGGCCGGGTTCATACCGCGGGCGTCATCCGCGCGGCGCGGCACATCCATTGCTCGCCCGAGGAGGCGGCGGGATTCGGCATGACGAACGGGGATGAGGTGTCCGTGCGAATCCCCGGCCCGGAGGGGATCACGTTTCCGAAGGTGCTGGTGCGCACTCATCCCGGTCACAAGCTGATCGTCCACTTGGACACGGACGACGCGAACGCGGCCGGCGTCAACTGCGTGACGTACGGCGAGGTGCTGATTTCGGCAGGAGGGAGGTGAGCAGGGTGGCACAGCAGGCGCTTGGCATGATCGAGACGAAAGGGTTCACGGCAATCGTCGAAGCGACCGACGCGATGATCAAGGCCGCCAACGTCGAGGCGGTTCGCTACTCGAAGGTGGGCGGCGGCATCGTCTCGGTGGCGGTGCGCGGCGACGTCGGCGCCGTCAAGGCGGCAACCGACGCCGGAGCGGCGGCGGCTCGCCGCGTCGGCGAGGTGCTGTCGGTCTCGGTGATCCCCAGCCCGGACCAGACGGTTTCGGCCTTCATCGACGCGAAGTAGCGAAAGACCGCGAACACACACAGGCAGGAGGCAGATCGATGGCCAGCAAACACGATGCGGTCGGACTGGTCGAGACACGCGGCCAGGTTCCGGCCATCGAAGCGGGTGACGCGATGGTCAAGGCGGCCAACGTCGAGCTCGTCGGGTACGAGTCGGTGGGCGCGGGGCTGGTGACGGCGATCGTCCGCGGCGACGTCGCCGGCGTGCGCGCCGCGACCGACGCCGGCGCGTCGGCGGCGTCCAAGGTCGGAGACGTGGTCGCGGTCCACGTGATCGCCAAGCCGCACGAGGACCTCGGCGGGACCCTCCCCATCGGTGGGTCGCCGGCGAGGCCGACCCGCTCCAGGTAACGCGCAGCGATGAAGACCGAAGCCGACCTCGAGCGGCTCGTTCGCGACGTCGTCGGGCAGGTGACCGGCGGGCCCCCGACCGGTCGATCGTCCTCGGCGGGCACCCCGCGGGCGGCGGCGGCGGTGCCCGCGGCAGGACCCGGCCTCGGTGGCGACCACGAGGACGTCATCGGCGTCGAGGCCACGGGGCGCCACGGGCTCTTCGCGTCCGTCG
The DNA here is from genome assembly GCA_035623615.1 of Actinomycetota bacterium. GTDB lineage: Bacteria > Actinomycetota > UBA4738 > UBA4738 > UBA4738 > DASPTB01. The sequence goes on along the minus strand of DASPTB010000073.1, from coordinate 2,909 downwards.
ACGACGCCGTGACGGCCGCCCGTGAAGCGCAGGCGCGCTTCGCCCGCGAGCGCATCGAGCGGCGGCGCGCCTACGTCGAGGCGATGCGCGCCGCCGTGATTCGCGAGGCCGAGCCGCTCGCACGGAGCGCCCACCGTGAGTCCGGGCTCGGCCGACTCCGCGACAAGGCGGAGAAGAACGTCTTCGCGGCCACCCGGACGGTGGGCGTCGAGGATCTCGAGACGACCGCGCTCGCGGGAGACCACGGGTACACCCTCGAGGACTCGCTCCCATGGGGCGTCGTCGCATCGGTCACGCCGGTCAACAGCCCCTCGGCGTTCATCGTGAACCACGGGATCACCATGCTCGCCGGCGGCAACGCGGTCGTGTTCAACGTGCACCCAGGCTGCAAGAACACGTCGATGGCCGTCGTTCGTCTGTTGAACGAGGCGGTCGTCGAGGCCGGCGGGCCCGACAACCTGATGGCCGGCATGGTCGAACCCACGCTCGACTCGGCGAAGGCGCTCGTGAACCACCCCGGCGTCGACATGCTCGTGATCACCGGCGGCGCGGCGCTCATCGCGGACGCGTTCGCGACCCGAAAGCGCGTGATCGCCGCGGGGCCCGGGAATCCCACGGCGGTCGTCGACGAGACGGCCGATCCGGTTCGGGCCGCCGGCGAGGTCTTCAAGGGCGCCTCGTTCGAGAACACGATCCTGTGCATCGGCGAGAAGACGTGCGTCGTCGCCGAGCGCGCCGCGCCCGCCTTCCTGGCCGCGCTGGACGATCTGCCCACCCGGCGGCTCGACCGAGGCGAGGTGGACCGCGTGTTCGACACCGTGATCGACGCGAGCGGCGATCGTCCGGCGACGCGGCGGGAGTTCGTCGGGAAGGACGCCGAGATCCTCCTGCACGCCGCCGGACTCTCGGCTCCGAAACCCGTCGGGCTGCTCGTCGCGGAGGTCGACCGCGACCACCCGCTCGTGCGCATGGAGCAGTTCGTTCCCTTCCTTCCCGTCGTGCGCGCCGCCGATGGGGACGACGCGGCCGAGCTCGGGGTCGAGGTGGAGGGCCACAACCGACACACGGTCATGATCCACTCGAACGATCCGAACCGCGTCGCGTGGTTCGCCCGCGAGGCCGACACGGTCATCACCGTCGTCAACGGTTCGTCGCTGCGCGGCCTCGGCGTCGAGGGCGAGGGCTACCCAGGGTTCACGATCGGAACGGTGACGGGCGAGGGCGTCACGTCGGCGCGCCACTACGTCAAATCGCGACGCGTCTCCTACACGAGGTGATGGGAATGAAGCTGGAGGACATCCCCGCCGAGCGCATCGCGGACGTCGTGTCCCGCGCGGTCGCCCAGGCGGTTCGCGAGGGCGGCGATCCTGAAGCGATCGCCGGGCGCGCGCTCGCGCGCGCGCAGAGCGAGCTCGGCGTCGGCGATCCGGCGGGAGAGCTCGCGCCGACGGCGTCCGCGCCGGCGGGACCCGGGCACCGGCCGACCGCCGCCGCTCCGTTGCCGCCCTCGAACGGCTCGCCCGCGCGCCAGGTCGTCACGGAGGAGGACGTCATCGCGGCGCGGGCCGCCGGGCAGGACGAGCTCCGGCTGCGCGCCGGGGCGCTCGTGACGCCGCTCGCCCGCGACGCCGCCCACGACAAGGGCATCCGGCTCGTGGAGGGAGGCTGACATGGTCCTCGCAGAGGTGACGGGGCTCGTGGTCGCGACGCCCAAGGCCGCCGAGCTCGAGGGCGTACGGTTCGCCGTCCTGCAACCGCTGGGCGCGGATCTGCGCGCGCGCGGCGGCCCGGTCGTCGCGGTCGATACCGTGGGCGCGGCCGAGGGACAGCGGGTGTTCACGGCCGCCGCGGGATCGGCGAGGCTGGCGTCGGGGATGCGGGGCCGGCCCGTCGACCTGGCTGTCGTCGGCATCGTCGACGAGATCGCGCTCGCGAAGAGGAGCGTGGCATGAACGTCGGACGGGTCGTCGGCCGCGCGGTCTCGACGCAGAAGGACGACAAGCTGGTCGGCACGACGCTGCTCCTTGTGGAAGACCTCGACGCGGCCACCGGCGCCGGCACCGGCGAAGTCGCGATCGTCGCCGACACGATCGGCGCCGGTGCCGGCGACGTCGTCCTCGTGACGCAGGGCAGCGCCGCTCGCTTCACGGCGACCACGAAGGACCGTCCCGTCGACGCGCTCGTCGTGGGCATCGTGGACGCCATCCGCGTGGGCGGCGCCGACGCGTTCTCACGCGCGGGCGGCTTCGCCCGCACCCGCCGCCCGGCGAAGGCGAGGCGTTCGTGAACCTCGGCGTCGTGCGAGGAACGGTCGTCTGCGAGCACCGGACGCCCGAGCTCGTGGAGCGCCGGCTGGTGATCGTGCAGCCCCTGGACGAGCAGGAGCGGGAATCGGGGCGGGCGCTCGTGGCGCTCGACCCCGTCGTCGACGCCGCGGAAGGAGCGCTCGTGTGGTTCGTCTCCGGCAGCGACGCGACCGACGCGCTCCACGATCCGGCCCAGCCCGCCGACGCCGCCGTGGTCGGACTCGTGTCGTCCATCCGCCGGGCCGGCACATGATCGTCGGGCGCGTGACGGCGAAGGTCACGGGGTCGATCCAGCACCCCGCGTACGACGGCCGCCCCGTCTACGCGGTGCGGCGTGTGCGCGCGGACGGGAGGACCGGCGGGTCGTTCCTCGCGGTGGACACCGTGGGCTGCGCACTCGGCGACGAGGTGCTCGTCGCGCGCGTTCCGGGCCTCGGCCGAAGCCTGCTCGGCGTGGACCGCGCGCCGGTGCGCAGCATGATCCTCGGCATCCTCGACGCGCATCCCTCGTGATGCGCAGACGGCCGGTTGCGAGAGACCCCGTGGCCAAGGTGACGATCGTCGGCGCCGGCAACGTCGGCGGCGCGGCCGCTGAGCGACTAG
>DASPTB010000069.1:0-6338 GCA_035623615.1 Actinomycetota bacterium | reverse complement strand
CCGGCGACACTCTCGTCGCGCTCGCGGACGGCCGCCGCCTGCCGATCCGGACGCTGGTCGGGTCGGCGCCGGACGTGCTCGCCCTCGCCCCGGGGGGACGGATCATCGAGGCAAGGGCGGACAAAGTGTGGCGGGTGGGGGAACGACCAGTCTTCCGCGTCCGGCTCGCGAGCGGCCGCGAGGTTCGGGCCACGGGTCGGCATCGGCTGCTCGGCTTCGGCGATTGGGTGCGCGTTGAAGATCTGGCCGTCGGAGACCGGGTCGCGATCGCGCGGCGGACCCCGGAGCCCGCCCAGACCGTCGTGTGGCCCGCTGCCCGGGTTGCGCTGCTCGGCCAGCTCATCGGCGACGGGAGCTACCTTCGCGCCCAGGCTCTCCGATACACGACCGCCTCCGAGGCGAACAGCCGGCTCGTGGCGGCGGCGGCCCACGACCAGTTCGGAGCGGTGATTCACCGATACGCGGGGCGTGGCGCGTGGCACCAACTGTTCCTCTCCGGAAATGGAAATCGGTGGCAACCGGCCGGAGTCAACGCCTGGCTCAGAGAGTTAGGGATCTTCGGTCAGCGATCTCATGAGAAGCGACTTCCGGACGAGGTCTTCCGACTTTCGAACCCCCAGATCGCGATCCTGCTTCGCCATCTGTGGGCAACCGACGGCTGCATCCACGTACGACCCGAAGGACAGCGGGGGTCGTCTCGCGTCTACTTCTCGTCGAGCAGCCGCCTCCTTGTCGAGGACGTGGCGGCGCTGCTGTCGCGGCTCGGCATCGTTGCGCGTCTTCGCCAGGTGTCTCATCCGACGGCGCGGACGTGTCACACCGTGGACGTCTCCGGTGCCGAGGACCAGCGCTCATTCCTCGACCACGTCGGTGCGTTCGGTCCGCGCGTCGACCCCGCTCGACGGCTCGCCGCTGTGCTCGAAGGGGTGCGGTCCAACCCGAACGTCGACACGCTTCCGAGAGAGGTCTTCGACAGGGTTCGAGCCCTCATGGCCGCCCGCGGCATCAGCGGGCGCGAGATGGCCACCATGAGAGGCGTTGCCTACGGTGGCGATGCGCACTTCGGCTTCGCGCCGACCAGAGCATTGATCCGCGAGTACGCGGATCTGCTCCACGACGATGCTCTGCGGAATGAGTCAGCAGACGCGCTGTTCTGGGATCGGGTGACGGCTATTGAGCCCTGTGGCACCGAGGAGGTGTTCGACCTCACCGTCCCCGGCCCGGCATCCTGGCTGCTCGATTCTATTATTTCACATAACTCTGGAGCGATTGAGCAGGATTCAGACATCGTCATGTTCATTCATCGTGACGATTCCGACACCGACCCGTCGACCAAGGGCAAGGCCGACCTGATCGTGGCGAAGCACCGCAATGGCCCTACCGACACGATCCCGCTGACGTTCCTGCCGCAGCTGACGCTGTTCCGGAACTTCGCCCGCCCCTGACGGGCCAAGTGGCTCGCCAGCGCCGGGTTGGGCAAAGGCCCGGGCGATAGCCGACGAACGAATGCCGGTCGGCTAGGCTTGCGCCCCGGTATGGCTCCCACCCGAACGACTCGCTCCGTGCCGTCGCCACGCACCGACGTTCCGCATCGACCTCGGCGCGGGACGCCGCCCTCGCCGGCGACCGTCCGCGAGATCCGTCGAAGGCTCGCCCGGGCGTTCGGACCGCTCGACCCCCCTCGTACGTGGGACCCCATCGAGGAGCTCGTCCTCACCGTCTTGTCGCAGAACACGAGCGACGCCAACAGCGGGCGGGCCTTCGAGGAGCTGCGCCGGCGCTGGCCAGCGTGGGAGGCCCTTGCGGCCGCGTCGCCGGAGGAGGTAGCCGACGCGATCCGGTCCGGCGGGCTCGCCAACATCAAGGCGCCGCGCATCCTGGCGATCCTCGACGAGATCGCGGCTCGGCAGGAGGGACGGATCGACCTCTCGTGGATGCGCCACGCGTCCGACGAGGAGGTGCGCGACTACCTCGTCTCGCTGCCCGGCGTGGGGCCGAAGACGGCCGCGTGTGTGCTCGCCTTCTCGCTCGGACGCCCGGCGCTTCCCGTCGACACGCACGTCCACCGCGTCGCGCACCGGCTGGGCTTCTTCGGCGACAGGGTCGACGCGGCTCGGGCCCACGACGTCATGGAGGAGCTCGTCCCGCCGGCCCTGCGCGTCGACCTGCACGTCGGCATGATCCGCCTGGGCCGGGAGATCTGTCGCGCGGGCAGGCCGAGGTGTGAGGAGTGCCCGCTGAACGATCTCTGCCCGACGGCTCCGCGCGAAGCCCGCAGCCGCCGGGCCGGTCGCCGGACAGGGGCCTCCTCGGCGAGGTGATCTGACGTTGTCCGGGATCCTGGCCGAGTTCATCTGCTTCTCCGGAGCGGCGCTCGCCGGAGCGAACATCGTCGCCCTCGCCCGCCCCGCCATCCTCAGGCGGCGCGGCGTCAAGGACGTGCAGGACGTGGGGTCGAGGTCGCGCTGCTATCTCAACATCGCCCTCGGGCTGGGAATCGCGGCTCTCGGGATCTACATGATCGTGCATTCCTGATCTCGACTGAGCTTGCCGGTTGCTTCCCGAATCGCTCGTTGGCTGGTAGTGGCGTCCTGTCGACTACGAACGATGCAGGCATCAGCGCCTTGTTCGACTGACTCCGGAGCCTTGGCGGGCTTCGATGGGTTGTCGCGTTCCCGAACGTCGTGTGTGACAACCATTCTGGGGGTGCGATAGCGAAGTTCTTCAGCCATTCGGCCGTAGAGAACTCGCATTCCTGTATGGTTCGATCCCTGCACCTTTCGCCGTGCACCGACATTCATCCCGGAAGGAGGAAGAGTGAAGCCAGCCAAACTCATTCTGGCGGCTGCTGCCGTCCTTGCCGCGATCGTACCGAGCGCCACTGCGGCAGGCGCGCAGACAGTGACCAGGTATGGGGCCGTTCACGCATGTACGACGGGGCAGGTGCGTTGCAACGCGCTGATCCTCACCAGGAACGGCATTCGCGTCGCGGCGGCGACGCCTGCCGTGCTGCCCACCGGCTATGGCCCGGCGGAGTACCACGGCGCGTACGGCCTGCCGACGACCGCTCCCTCCGGGAACGTCACCATCGCGATCGTCGACGCCTTCGACGACGCCACGATCGCCAAGGACCTGAAGAAGTACGACAAGACCTTCGGCATTCGCAACCTCAAGAAGTGCACGTCGAAGGTCACGACGAGCTGCTTCGAGAAGATGAACCTCGGAGCGTCTCCCGGTTCCGCGGTCGCACCGGGCTGGGACGTCGAGATCGCCCTCGACGTCGAGACCGCGCACGCGATCTGCCAGAACTGCAAGATCGTCCTGGTGGAAGCCGTCAACGACAGCTTCCCCCACCTCGAGGCCGCTGAGAACACGGCCGCGACGCAGGGTGGCGTCATCTCCAACAGTTGGGGCCTCTACGGATACGACGGCGCGTCGCCGCCCGACGACGCCGCCTTCAACCACCCGAACAAGGCAATCGTCGTGTCTTCCGGCGACAACGGCTACGGCGTGGAGTGGCCGGCGGTCCTCAACACCGTGATCTCCGTCGGGGGGACGAGCCTCACCGTTGGCGCAGGCGATACCTACGTCTCCGAGAAGACCTGGGGCCCGATCCCTGGGCACAAGTGGGGGACCGGTTCGGGCTGCGCCTCCGGCGCCGTCACCGGGGCTTCTCCGGTTCCCGCCCTCTCGTCGCAGGCGGGTGTCGCGGGCTACTCGGCTACCGGCTGCGGCTCGTCTCGCGGCGACAACGACGTCTCGGCGAATGCCGACCCGGAAACGGGTTCCGCCGTCTACGCCTCGTCCACCGGATGGATGCAGGTCGGAGGCACGAGCCTGGCGGCGCCGCTGATCGCCGGGGTCATCGCGCTGCAGGACGACTTCGCCACGGCGCCGTACCCAGCTTCGATCATCTACGCGCACGCGGGCACGTCGGCCTTTCGCGATGTCACCACCGGCTCGGACGACGCGGGTCACTGGCTGCTTCCCTGTACGCATACCTCGGCGTGCAACGCGGTCGCGGGCTACGACCTGCCCACCGGCGTCGGTACGCCGAACGGCACCGCGGGCTTCTAGTCACCGCCCGCACCAGAAGGAAGATGAACGGTCCCGCCCGGCACTCGCCGGGCGGGACCGTTTCGTTTCCGAGTCCGGGTCCTCGTCCAAGCCGGCGGGAGCCACGCGAGGAGGACCCGACAGTCGCGTGGGTTTGAGCGGATGAGGGGAATCGAACCCCCGTCTCAAGCTTGGGAAGCTTGCGTTCTGCCATTGAACCACATCCGCGGCAAGCCCAGATTCTAGCGGTCGCCGCGGGGCGGGCGGACTTCGGCCTGGTCAGGCGAGGCGCCGGTCGCCGGGCTTCTCGCCCGGGGGCTTCGGCGGAGGCGGCGGCGGCAGCGTCGGCGGCATGATCGGACCGAGGCCCATCGAGACCGCCATCATGGCCGCCTGCGTCCGGTTGTTGACGCCCAGCTTGCGGAACACGGTCGCCAGGTGCGCCTTCACCGTCTTCTCCGACAGGAACAGCCGCTTCGAGATCTCCCGGTTGCTGTGACCGGCGGCGAGCAGCTCCAGGATCTCGGTCTCGCGCCGGGTGAGCCTCGCCTCGTTGGCGGGCCGGTGCCCGTTGGAATCCGAGGGAAGCTCGGCCGAGCGCGTTTCGTCGAACAGGTTGCTGATCGCCCTGGCCGACATCACGTTACCGGCGCCCGACAGGGCGACGGTGATGGCCTGCGACAGGTCGGCCGGCGTTGAGTCCTTCAGCAGGTACCCGGCGGCACCGGCGGCCATCGCGCTCTTGACGTACTCCGGGTGATCGTAGTTGGTGAGCATGATGACCGGCAGCTTCGGCCACGATCGCCGCACCTCCTGGAGCAGCTCGAGGCCGCTCTGCCCGGGGAGACGGATGTCCACGAGCGCGACGTCGAGCGTCTCGCGCGTCAGGATCTCGACGGCTTCCTCCGCGCTCCCGGCCTCGGTCACGTCCGCTCCCTCGACGCAGATCTTGATGAGCTGCACGAGGCCGTTGCGAACGAGCGTGTGGTCGTCGACGAGCAGGATCTTCATGAGGCTTCCTCGCTGATCGGAAGGCGGGCGACGACGCGCGTTCCCTTGCCGGGACTCGTCTCGATCTGGAGCGTCCCGCCGAAATCTCTCACCCTGCGCTGGAGGAATTCGAGGCCCATGTGGCCGGCGCCCTCCGCGCGGCGGCGATCCCTCGTGGTGAACCCACGACCCCTGTCCGTGACGCTCACGACGAGGTCCGTCGCGGTGGCCGAGATCCTGACCGAGACGTCCTCGGCCGACGCGTGCTTCGCCACGTTGGCGAGCGACTCGCGGATCACGGCGCCGGCCAGCGTCAGCGCTTCCTTCGGCGCGAGGTCGAGGTCCCCCTCGACCACGACGCGCGTCGACAGGCCCCACTGTTCCACCACGCCGGCGACGTAGCCGGGAAGCCCGGAGCCGACGTTCGCCGCAGGATCCGTGAGCGGGCGGCCGGCGGCGAGGCCCGCGATCGTCGCCCGCGTTCCCTCCACCGAGTTGCGGAGCACCTGGGTGACCGAGGCGACCGCCCGGGCCTGCTCCGGGAACTCGGCAAGCCGCTGCTGCAGCGCCTCGAGCTCGAGGATGGCACCGGTGGCGGCCTGGAGGATGTCGTCGTGCAGCCGCTCGGCCATCTCGACGCGCTCGCGGCGGAGGAACTCGGAGATGCTTGCGGGGTGGCTGCGGATCGCGCTCCGCGATAGGGCCACGATCTCGGCCGCCGCCGTCATCAGCTGCTCGTCGGCACGGGCGCCGTCGCTGTTCCACGTCGCGATCAGGAGCTCGTCGCGATCGGTCGACCGCACGAATCCGGCCGACCATGTCGCCGCGCCGGCGCCGAGCGCCATCGCGATCCTGCGAACGGCGGCGGGCCCTGGGCCCGCGGCTTCCCACGAAGCTGCCTCGGACACGATCTCGGAGGGAAGCGTCGTCATGGTCTTTTGCACCGGGAAGGCGGTGACGTCGACGCCCGCGCCGCACACCTCGCTGCGAGCGCACACCAGGTACAGGTGCTCGGCGCCGAGCGACCCTCGCAGAGCGCCGAGGACGTTGCCGAGCGACGGCTCCGCGGAGGACAGCGTCTCGCGGACCGCGTCGAGCAGCTCGACTGCCGTGACCTGACCCGGCGCCCGCCTGGTGGGGGCGTCGGAGCCGGAGGAGACCAGCCGAGGCCGACTGCCGCCGGACTTCACGGCATGCGAAGAGGTCGAGCTCGACCGGCGCCGCGCGCGACCACGACGATCGAGAAGGTCATCCCGGGTTTGCACACCTTGGATATCGGATGCCGTGGGGGG
>DASPTB010000092.1:0-4291 GCA_035623615.1 Actinomycetota bacterium | reverse complement strand
CCACCACGGTCAGGTCGAGATCGTTGCCCTCGAGCAGATACGTTCCTCCGACCATCCAGGTGTCGTCGTCGGGGTGGGCGAAGACGGCGGCGAGCCGGCGGCTCGGCACGGCGCTCAGGACTCTCCGGAGCCGGCCGGCGGCGCGAGCGGGGGCAGGTCGAGCAGTGGTTCGAGGCCGACGGTCAGACCGCGCCGCCGAACCACCTCCTTGATCGCCAGCAGCACGCCCGGGATGAACGACGCCCTGTCGGTGGAGTCGTGGCGGATCGTAAGCGTCTGCCCGAGCCCGCCCAGGATGACCTCCTGGTGGGCGACAAACCCGGGTAGCCGGACCGAGTGGATGCGGACGCCCCCCGCCTCGCCGCCGCGCACGCCGGCGATCGTCTCGCCGGCGGCGCCAGGCCCCGGCGGCGCCTCGCCGCGCGCCTCCGCGAGGCGCGCGGCGGTCGCGATGGCGGTGCCCGACGGCGCGTCGAGCTTCCCGTCGTGATGCAGCTCGATGATCTCGGCCGACGGGAAATAGCGAACCGCCTCGGCGGCGAACCGCTGCATGAGCACCGCGCCGATGGCGAAGTTGGGCACGACGATGACGTTCGACTCGTTCGCCTCGTCGTCGAGCTGCCGGCGGATCGAGTCGAGGTCGGCCGGGCCGACCCCGCTCGTGCCCACGACGATGTGGACGGCGTGGTCGATCGCCCACTTGACGTCCTCCATGACCACGTCGGGCCGCGTGAAATCCACGGCGACCTCGGTCTCGGCCTGCAGCAGTGTGTCCAGCGTGTCGGTGATCAGAACGTCCACGTCGGGGCGGTCGATCAGCGGGCCGAGCGGCTCGCCGCCGAGCGATGGATTGACGCCGGCGACGAGGCGCATGTCGGGATCGTCGGCGACGGCGCGGCACACCATTCGGCCCATCCGGCCTGCGGCCCCGATGACTGCGACCCGCATCATCCCGACCCCCTGATCGTCTCCCCGACCGGGCCCGTCAGCCTCCGCTCGACCGGAACTCGCCGGACTTGAACGGCCCGACCACCGCCAGCGTCAGCGGGCCGGACAGGACCTGCTCGGCCACACGAGCGGCGTCGTCCTCGGTGACGGCGTCGATGCGCTCCAGGAGCTCGTCCACCGTGAGGATCTCGCCGTGCCCGATCTCGGACTTCCCGATGCGCGACATCCGCCCGGGCGTGTCCTCGAGCGAAAGCACCAGCGAGCCCTTCATGTGTCCCTTGGCGCGCTCGAGCTCGTCGGACGGGAGCCCTTTTTCGGCCAGGCGCTCGATCTCTCCTCGCATCACGTCGAGCGTCTCGTGCACGCGGGTCGGAGTGGTGCCGGCGTAGGCGCAGAAGAACCCGGTCTCGGCGAACGACGTGTGGTAGCTCCCCACCGCGTAGGCGAGCGCGCGCTTCTCCCGCACCTCCTGGAACAGGCGCGACGACATCCCTCCGCCGAGTGCGGTGTTCACGACGCCGAACGCGAACCGGTCGGGATCCCTCCGCGAGTACGCCCCGGTCCCGAGACACAGGTGCGCCTGCTCGGTCTTCCGCTTGTGCACGAGCGTCGCTCCCGACGGCCTCGGCACGTCGCCCCCGCCGCGGACGCGCGGTGCCGAGCTCTCGGAGCGCCGCTTCCCCGTGTCCATGTGCTCCTCCAGCAGCGCACACAGCGCGTCGTGCTCGAGGTTCCCGGCGGCCGCCACCACGAACCGGGGCGCCTTGTAGCGACCCGTGTAGAACCGCTTGACCCGGTCGCGACTGACCGACCCGATGGTCTCCCGGGTGCCGAGGACCGGCCGCCCGAGCGGGTGGCCCTGCCACAGCGTCTCGGCGAACAGGTCGTGGATGAGGTCGCCGGGATCGTCGTCCCGCATGGCGATCTCCTCGAGGATGACGTTCCGCTCGGTCTCGACGTCCGACGTGGCGATCGTCGAGTGCTGGATCATGTCGGCCATGAAGTCGACCGCCATGGGAAGGTCGCGGTCGAGCACCCGGCAGTAGTAGCACGTGTATTCCTTGGCGCTGAAGGCGTTGAGGTCGCCGCCGACGGCGTCGAACGCCTCGGCGATGTCGCGCGCCGACCGTCGCTTCGTTCCCTTGAACAGCAGGTGCTCGAGGAAGTGCGACGTGCCGGCGATCTCGGGGCGCTCGTCGCGCGACCCGACGTCGACCCACACGCCGAGCGCGATCGAGCGCATCTCGGGCATCGACTCGGTGACGACGCGAAGCCCCGAGCCGTACTCGGTGCGCCGGATACCTCCGGCTCCCGGCCGCCGCTTCGCCGGGGTCACGAGTCGCCGTTGTCGGACGACGAGCCCCGGTCGCCGCCCTCGCGGCGGCGGGGGCGGTCGCGGTCCCGGTCGCGGCGTGGACGGTCGCCGCGGTCGCGGCGTGGACGATCGCCACGGTCGCGGTCGCCGGAGCCCTCCTCGCGCGGCCAGCCGCCCTCGGGTGGGTCCCAGCCCTCGCCTACGGGCTTGAGCGCGATCCGGCCGCGGTCGAGGTCGATGCTCTCCACCTCGACGAGCAGTTTGTCGCCGGTCTTCACCGCCTCCTCGACGCTCGAGAGGCGCTTGCCGCGGCCGAGCTTCGAGATGTGGACCAGACCGTCACGCGCCGGCGTCAGAGCGACGAACGCGCCGAAGTCGGTCGTCTTCACGATCGTTCCTTCGAAGCGCTCGCCCACCTCGGGGAGCTTCGGGTTCACGATTTGCTCGATGAGGTCGATCGCCTGCTCGGCGCCTTCGCCCTCGCGCGAGCCCACGAAGACCCGGCCGTCGTCCTCGATGTTGATGTCGGCGCCGGTCATCGCGCTGATCTCGTTGATGCGCTTGCCCTTCGGTCCGATGACCTCCCCGATCTTGTCGACGGGGATCTGGATCATGACGACGCGCGGCGCCTTGGGCGACAGCGTCTCCCGCGGGCCCGACAGCGTCGCGGAGATCGTGTCCAGGATGAACAGCCGCGCGTCCTTCGCCTGCTTGAGCGCGCCGGCCAGCACCTCCTGCGGCAATCCCGTGACCTTCATGTCCAGTTGGATCGCCGTGACGAAGTCTCGCGTGCCGGCGACCTTGAAGTCCATGTCCCCGAGCGCGTCCTCCGCGCCGAGGATGTCGGTGAGGGTCACGTACTGCCCCCGGTCGGCGATGAGCCCCATCGCGATCCCGGCCACCGGCGCCTTGATCGGCACACCGGCGTCCATGAGCGACAACGTCGACGCGCAGACGCTGGCCATCGACGTGGATCCGTTGGACGACAGCACGTCCGAAACGAGGCGAAGCGTATAGGGGAACTCCTCCTCGTCGGGGATCACGGGAACGAGGGCCCGTTCGGCCAGCGCTCCGTGCCCGATCTCGCGGCGGCGGGGTGAGCCGATGCGTCCCGTCTCGCCCGTGGAGAACGGCGGGAAGTTGTAGTGGTGGATGTAGCGCTTGGTGTCCTCGGGGTCGAGCGTGTCGATCATCTGCGTCATCCGCAGCATGCCGAGCGTGGCCACGTTCAGCACCTGCGTCTCGCCCCGCTGGAACAGCCCCGAGCCGTGCGCGCGGGGGATGAGCCCCACCTCGGCCGACAGCGGGCGGATCTCGTCGCTGCGGCGGCCATCCAGGCGCACGCCCTCGTCGAGGATCTTGCGGCGCATGGCCTTCTTCTGCAGATCCTTGAAGGCCGGGCCGACCTCGCTGCCGCGTTCGCCGAAGGTCTCCTCTCCCCACGTCGCGAGCAGGTGTTCCTTCAACTCGGTCTTCAGCGCGTCCAGGTTGGCGACCCGTTGGCGCTGGTCGGGAACGAGCGCCGCCGCGAGCTTCGGACCGGCGAAGGACTCCGTGGCCGTCCAGGTTTCGTCGGAGTAGAGCGGGCGAGGCTCGAAGTCGGCCCGCGCCGCGCCGGCCTCCGCCACGATCTCGCGCTGGAACTCGACGATCTCGCCGATCGCCGCCTTCGCCACCTCGAGACCCTCGGCGACGACCTCCTCGGTCGGCGTCGCGCCGTCGCCCTCGGACAGGCGCTCCCACGTTCCCTCGGGGGCCTCGCCCTCGATCATCAGGATGTCGACCCGGCCCTGGTCGTTCAGGCGACCCGCGACGACCACGTCGAACGTGGCGAGGTCGAGCTCCTGGTACGTCGGGTTGATCTTCCACTGGCCGCCGATCAGGCCGGCGCGCACGGCCGCGACGGGCCCGTCGAACGGCAGGCCGGCGAGTGACACCGCGAGGCCCGCGCCGTTGATGCCGGGGATGTCGTACGGGTTCGCGAGGTCCGCCGAGAGTACGGTGATGACCACCTGCACCTCGTCGCGG
>DASPTB010000037.1:0-6934 GCA_035623615.1 Actinomycetota bacterium | reverse complement strand
GTCCTCGCGCCAGGTGCTCTGATGGATGGACGAGTTGGCGAAGCGCGTCAGCCCGCCCCACTCGTGCATCAGGAGCACCTCGACGGCGTCGGCTCCCGCGGCCTCGAGCGCGGCGTCGGCGACGGCACGGACGTCGTCGGGTCCGATCAGGCCCGCCACGTCAGCGCACCCCGACCCGGACGCCGCGGAACCTCGCCGGCGGCGCGGCGTGCCCGACGCGGGCGACCTGGCTCGGCTGGCCCTTGCCGCAGTTGGGCGTCCCGTAGACCTTCCACTCGTCGCGCCCGCCGACCGCGTCGCAGGATCCCCAGAACTCGGTCGTGATGCCCGTGTAGTTCGGGTTCCGGTACATCTCGGTGAGCTTGCCGTCCTTGATGCGCCACGCCGCCTCGCATCCGAACTGGAAGTTGACGCGCTTGTCGTCGATCGACCACGACTGGTTCGTGTCCATGTAGATGCCATCCTTGGTGTCGCCGATGATCTCGCCGAGCGTTCCCTCGCGGGGCTCGAGATTGATGTTCGTCATGCGGATGAGCGGGAGGCTCTGCCAGCCGTCGGCGCGCATCGAGCCGCTCGACCGTTCGCCGATGACCGGCGCCGTCTCGCGGCTCGAGATGAATCGCTCGAACACGCCGTCTTCGATCAGGACGACGCGCTCCGCCGGCACGCCCTCGTCGTCGAAGGCGAAGGTTCCGAGCCCGCCGGGGAGCGTGGCGTCGGCGACGACGGTCACCTTGTCGCTGCCGTACCGGAGCTTGCCGCGATCGTCCGGCGAGAGGAACGACGTCCCGGCGTAGGCCTCCTCCATTCCCAGCACGCGGTCGAGTTCGACCGGGTGCCCGATGGACTCGTGCATCTGCAGGATCACCTGCGACGCGTCGAGGACGAGGGTCGTCTCCTGGCTGGGGCAGTCCGGCGCGGACAGCAGCCGGACGGCCTCGGACGCGACGCGCTCGGCTTCCTCGGTCAGCCCGAGCGTCCGGATGTGCTCGTAGCCCGCCGCGAGGATGTGACCTCGGAACGAGTTGGGGAACGAGCGCTGCTGCATCTCCGAGGCCTCGATCGCCGTGATCTCGAGCCCGCCGCCGGAGTGAACGACGGTCTGCTCGATGGCCGCGCCCTCGCTCGAGGCGAAAAACGTCCGGCGCCGGTACAGGTCCATCAAGGCTTCCGAGAACGCGACGCCCGCCACTCCCTGGCCCCGCCGGCTCGCTTCCATCAGCAGCGCGACCTTCTCGTCGAGCTCGACCAGGAAGGGGTCCTCGCGCACGGGGGTCGACCACGACGCCGTCACCGGTTCGACCTCGGCGAGCCGGACTGGTTCCATCGGGAGGCGCGACGCGGCACGGGCGATCTCGACGGCGAGCGAGGCGGTGCGTGCGATCTCGGCGTCGTCCAGCCGCGCGGTGGCCGCGAACCCCCAGTAGCCGCCGGTCAGCACGCGAATGCCGAGGCCCTGGGAGAGCGAGCGGTCGATGCCCTCCATCTCCTGGTTGCGGACGCTGAGGGATTCCTCTTCTTCAGTGACCATGCGTGCGTCGGCGTAGTCGGCCCCTGCCGTTCGGGCAGCCTCGACCGCTTGCCGGGCGACGTCGATCACCAGCCGCTCCTCCCCGAAGATCCCGGTCCCCGCGAGCCCGATGATGCGCTCGCCACCGGGAACTCCGACCCGTGTTCCCAGGACGGGCGAAGCCTACCGCACGCGTCCGACGTGCCGCACCCGGGCCCGGTATCATGCGGCGCACCGCCGCCGAAGGTCGCGCGGCGCGCAGGTGAGGGGACGTGCATGGGGATCCTGGAGGGCAAGGTCGCCGTCGTCACCGGCGCCGGGCGCGGGATCGGCCGCGGCGAGGCGATGCTGTTCGCCCGCGAGGGGGCGCGGGTCGTCGTGAACGACGTGGGCGCCGAGTGGGACGGGACGGGGAGGGACGACCGGCCCGCGTCGCAGGTCGTCGACGAGATGGGGGCCGCGGGCGGCGAGGCGGTCGCGCACTTCGACGACGTCGCCGACGAGGCCGGAGCGGCGTCGCTCATCCAGACGGCGATCGACGCGTGGGGCCGGCTCGACGTCGTCGTCAACAACGCGGGGATCCTGCGCGACCGCATGGTGTTCAACATGAGCGTCGAGGAGTGGGACGCCGTCATCCGCGTGCACCTGCGTGGGCACTTCCTGGTCACGCGCGCCGCGTGCGCGCACTGGCGCGACCGTTCGAAGGCGGGCGAACAGGTGAGCGGCCGCATCGTGAACACCACATCCACGTCGGGCATTCTCGGGATGGCGGGGCAATCGAACTACGGCGCGGCCAAGGCTGGCATCGCGGCATTCACGCAGATCGTCGCCATGGAGATGGCGCGATACGGGGTGTCGTGCAACGCGATCGCACCCGGCGCGCGCACGCGAATGACGGAGAAGACGTTCGGCGAGCTGAAGGTGCCGGATGGCGCGTTCGACGCGCTCGCTCCCGAGAACGTGGCGCCGATGGTGGCGTTCCTCGCGAGCGACGCGGCCGCGGGGATCACCGGGCAGGTCTTCGGCGTCACCGGCGGGCTGGTGCAGCTCTATCAGGGATGGACGCCGGTCTCGCAGATCGAGAAGGACGAGCGCTGGGGGCCCTCCGAGATCGCCGGCCTCGTGGACGACCTGTTCGGTGGGAGGCCGCGCATGTACTCGCCCGAGCGGTCGCCGCTGCGCGACGTCGCCGGCCTCGGAGGGTCGGAGGGCGGCGGGTGAGCGCGACCTACATCGCCGACGTGACGGTCTTCGACGGGCTGCGCGTCCGCGAACGCGGTGGCGTGCTGTTCGAGGACGGGGTCGTCCGGTGGGTCGGATCGCACGCGCGCGCGCCGCGCGAAGCCAAGGCGGCGCGCGCGATCGAGGGCCGCGGCAAGGCGCTCACGCCCGGCCTGTTCGACTGCCACGTCCATCTGTGCTTCGACGGCGAGTCGAACTTCGTCGCCGAGGCCGATGCCTCGGAGGCGTACGCAGCGATCAAGTGCGTGCGCAACGCGCGACGGCACCTCGACGCGGGTACGACGACCGTGCGCGACCTCGGGGGGTTCGGCGCCGTGGTCTGCGACATGGCGCGAGCGGTGCGCGAGGGACGGGTTCCCGGACCGAGGGTCGTCGCGTCGGCCCAAGCGCTCACCATCACCGGCGGCCACGGCTGGAACTCGTTCGCGTACCAGGCCGACGGTCCCGACGGCGTGCGCGTCGCGGTCCGGACCCAGATGCGCGCCGGCGCGCGGTCGATCAAGATCGTCGCGACGGGCGGGGTCCTGACGCCGGGCGTGCCGGTGGACTTCACCGCCTTCACCGTTCCCGAGATCGAGGCGGCCGTCGACGAAGCGCACAAGTGGGGAGTCCCGATCGCGGCGCACGCGATCGGCGCGACCGGGATCGCCAACTGCGTCCGCGCGGGCATCGACTCGATCGAGCACGGCTCGCAGATCTCCGCCGAGACGGCGCGCCTCATGAAGACGAAAGGAACGTTCCACGTTCCGACGATCAGCGCGATCCGAGGCATCGTGGACCACCCCGAGGAGGTCCCCGACTACGCGGTGGCGAAGGGCCGGCAGATCATCGACCAGGCGCACGAGGCGTTCCTGCGTGTGGTCCGCGCCGGTGGCCGCCACGCGTGCGGCACCGATTCGGGCACGCCGTTCAACCCTCACGGCAGCGCGCCCCTCGAGGTGATTCGCATGGTCGAGTGGGGGCTGCCGGCCGATCGCGCGATGCAGGCGGCGACGTCGAACGCGGCCGAGCTGCTCCGCGTCGCCGACCAGACCGGTACCGTCGAGCCGGGGAAGGCGGCCGACCTCGTGCTGTACGAGGGGAACCCGGTGGACGACGTTGACGCGTTGCTGTCGCCGGCCGCCGTGTTCCTCGGCGGCACGCTGGTCGCAGGCGCCGCGTAGGCGCTCGGGCTCGTCTCGTTCGCTCCCTCTCACCGGTCGCCCTGGCGCGCCGGTTCGCTTCGCGAGCGTGTCAGACCCTCCCCGTAGACTGCGCCGGCGAACGGAAGGAGGAGCGCATGCACACGGCGGTCATCGCGCTCGCGGCCCTGGCGGTCGGAGCGTGCCTTTCCCTGGCGCTGGTGCAGGTCGTGCGGCCGGCGGGACGACGTGACCGAAGGGACGATCCGCGTGGAATAGAACGCTTGCTCGAGGCGCAGTCGGCCGAGCTCCGCAGACTGTGCGACGCCGACGCGCGTCGCGACCTCGGCGGCGAGCGGTTGCGGGACGAGGTTGCGTCGTTCCGCGAGAGCCTTTCGGTGTTGCAGGCCCGCGAGCAGGAGCGGCGCGCCCGTGAGGAACAAGGGTGGGAGACGCTCCAACGCGTCTCGTCGGTCCTCGCGGGAGGGCAGCGGTCGGGGCGCGCGGGCGAGAACGTCCTTCGCGAGTCGCTCGGAGCGCTACCGCCGGCGATGATGGTCACCGACTTCCGCGTCAATGGAAGGGTCGTGGAGTTCGGCCTCGTGCTGCCGGACGGACGCAGGCTCCCCGTGGACTCCAAGTGGACGGCCGAGCGCGAGCTGCGCGCGCTCGCCGAGTGCGAGGATCCCGAGGAGCGGGAGCGGTTGAGCCGCGCCGTGGAGCGCGCCGTGACCGAGCGCGCGCGGGAAGTGTCGGGGTACCGCGACCCGGCGGTCACGTGTCCGTTCGGCGTTGCCGCCGTCCCCGACGGCGCCTACGAGGTTCTGCGCCGGGCGCACGCCGAGGCGTACCGGCACGGTGTGATCGTCGTGTCGTACTCGATGGCCCTGCCGGTGCTCCTCTTTCTGTACGGGATCGTCGCGCGATTGGGCGGTCAGGCCGACCTCGAGGCATGTCTGGCGGACCTCGTCGGCATCCTCGACTCGGTCGAGACGACGCTCGAGAACAAGGTCGTCCGGGCGACCACCATGCTCGTGAACGGCACCGACGAGCTTCGCGGGCAGATCGGCAAGGCCCGGGGAATGCTCGCCCGGGCTCCAGATGGCGGGTCGGGACTCGAGCCGCCGCCGCCGGCCCTGTCGGTCGTGGAGGCTTCGGCCGTCGCCCCGTGAGGGTCGAAGCGGCGTGAAGCGGCTCGTCGTCGTATGCGGGAGTGTGGACTAGGCTGGCCGCATGACATGGGAGCGGGCGATGGTGGTGTTCGCGCACCCCGACGACGCCGAGTGGGGTTCGTCGGGAACCGTCGCGAAGTGGGTGCGCGAGGGAACCGACGTCCAGTACGTGTGCGTCACCGACGGGTCGGCGGGCTGGAACGGACCCGCCATGACGCGCGAGCGGCTCGCGGAGATTCGCAAGGAGGAACAGCTCGCCGCGTGCGCGGTGCTCGGTGTGTCTCGGTGCGACTTTCTCGGTCGCGTCGACGGCCACGTCGAGGTCACGGAGGACCTGCGTCGCGACATCACCCGCCACGTCCGCCGCCACCGGCCGGACGTCCTCGTCGTTCCGGACCCCGAGAGGCTCTGGGACCGTGGTCGCGGCTACATCAACCACACCGACCACCGCGCGGTCGGCATGGCGTGCATGGCGGTGGTCAATCCGGACTCGCCCAGCCGGCCGCAGTTCCCCGAGCTCCTCGACGAGGGGCACGAGCCGTACGAGATCCCGAACCTGTGGATGCCCGTCTGGGACGAAGACGACCCGACCATCGTGGACATCACCGAGACCATCGACGCCAAGGTGGACGCCCTGCGCTGCCACAAGAGCCAGATCCATGACTGGCCGATCGAGGATTGGGTCAAGGGGCGGGCGAAGGAGCGTGGCGCCCCCCACGGGTTGGACTACGCCGAGTCGTTTCGGGCGTTTCGGCTGAAGGACGATTGATCGGCTGCCGAAGGAGCAGGTGATGGGAGCCGACGAACCGCTGGACGACGGACTGGGCGACGAGGGCCCGGACGACCTCGAGGAGCGACTGGGCGAGGGCCTGGACGACGCGGCCGCCGCCGACGAGCTCGGCGAGGGCGCCCGTCCGTTGCCCACCGACGAGCGCGAGAGCGTCGAGGCCGACTTGCAGGACCTGCAGGGCATGCGGGTCGTCTTCGAGCCGCAGGGCGCGAAGGGCGTGGTCATCAACTGCACCGACTGCGGCATGAACCACTACTTCGGCTGGGAGCTCCTCCGCGAGAGCCTCCAGCACATGCTGCAGACCGGCGAGCCTCGCATGCACGAGCCGGCCTTCGCTCCCAACGAGGAGGACTACATCGCCTGGGACTACGCCAAGGGCTACCTGGACGCACTGTCCGACGCGGGGCTCGGTCCCGAGGCGCGGTTCGACGTCCGGGCGTGTCCGTGGTGCTCCACCTCGCTCGAGCCCGAGTTCACGTACTGCCCGAGGTGCGGCCGCTCGCTCGCCGTCGCCCGCCTGTACGTCGAGCTCGTCGAACGTGGCATGGACGAGCGCGACCTCCGTGCGATGCTCACCCGCGCCGGGTTCGAGCCCCCCGCGTAGCCGGCTTCGCCCCTTTCGCCCGAGACTTCGCCGACTTCGCCGGAGACTTCGCCCTTTTCACTGTCTTCACGGTCCTCACCGTCGCGCTCTTCGCGGCGACGCGGCCGGTCTTCTTCGCGGAGGCGCCGGCGGTTCGCTTGGCCGTCGCGGAAGACGCGCGCTTCGCCGTGGGGCGCGCTCGTGTCTTCGTCTTCGCCGGCTGCTCGGGGGCCTCCGCCGTCGCCTCGGCCGATGCGCCCTCCAACACCGCGTCCTCCGGCAGCTTGTCGGGGCGAAGCCCCTTGAACGACGGCGCGCGCAGCTTGAACGCGGACGTGATCTGCAGGAACTCCACCTCGCACACCAGCTCGGGCTTGACCCAGTGGGCGCCGCGCACCCTGGCGATCTCCGGGTCCTCGATCGGGGGGCGGTCGGTCTCGATCGCGCTCAACCGCTCCTGCAGGTCGGCGAGCATCCGGTCGGTGAACCCCGTCCCGACCTGGCCGACCCAGCGAA
>DASPTB010000032.1:0-6279 GCA_035623615.1 Actinomycetota bacterium | reverse complement strand
GCGGACATGAACGTCCTCGACATGATGAAGAAGGGAAACCACGCGGGCGTCATCGACGGCATGCCGTCGTACAAGGGAGCGCACCCGGAGGGGCACTTCGGGCACTACCTGATGATGGCCGCATCCCTCGGAGGACGGGCGTGCACGGCACCGGGTGAGCTGTTCAGCGAGTACGAGGCGTCGGTGGGAACAGGACAGGTGCACGTGTGGTTCGAGCGGCCGGGAAACGGCTGGACCGGCTGATCGGACGGCACGGAAAGGGGGGCCAGTGTCGGAGGAGAAGAAAGAGGAGTTCGGGTACGAGCGTCTGGGGTCCAAGCGCCTGACGCTGGTCGACTGCGTGGCACAGTCGGTCGGGTTCATCGGACCGGTCTTCAGCTCGGCGTTCATCATCCCGCTGATCATCGGCGTGAACGCCGCGGCGCGCGGCGCGGGAACGTCGGCGGCGCTCGCCGTCCTGCTCGCAGCGGTGGGGGTGTTCGCCCTCGGCTGGATCGTCGCCCAGTACGCGAAGCGGATCCACGCCGCAGGATCGCTGTACGACTACGTGTCGAACGGGCTCGGCTCGACCGTCGGCGCCGGCACCGGCTGGCTGTACTACTCGGGAACGATCATCCTGACGGTCGGGCTCGGCATCCTGATCGGGGGTTTCATCCACGACAACGTCATTCCCGGCGTCTTCAACGCGAGCGGCGGGTGGTTTCCCATCTGGGTGTGGGACGTGCTCGTCGCACTCCTGATGCTGGGCATCCTGTACCTGGGCGTCCAGATCTCGACGCGGGTCCAGCTCACGTTGGCCCTGATCTCGATCGCGGTCGTCCTGATCTTCTTCCTCTCCGTGATCGTGCGGCTGGGGGGCGACAACAACTTCGCCAAGGCGTTCGATCCGAACCCGTCCCCGGACGGGTTCGCGGGCATCCTGTTCGGCGTCCTCTACGGGGTCCTGATCTTCGTCGGGTTCGAGACGGCGGCGAACCTCGCCGAGGAAACCGCGGAGCCGAAGAAGTCCATTCCTCGGGCCGTGCTGCTCTCGATCGTGATCGTCTCCGTCTTCTACATCATCGCGGCGTACACCGAGGTCGCCGGCTTCCACTTCAACCTGAAGATTATCGAGAGCCCGGCCGTCGCGGGCGCCCCGCTGTTCGCGCTCGGCGCGCCGGGCACTCCGTACGGCTCGAGCTTCTGGCTGAAGATCCTTTTGATCGTGGTGCTGCTCGACATGCTGGCGGTGTACGTCGGGGCGGCCGTCGCCTCGACCCGCGGCACCTTCGCGATGGCGCGCGACCGGCGCCTGCCCGGAGGTCTCGCGTCGGTCTCCCAGCGCTACGGCACGCCGGTGGGGGCGATCGGTCTCCTGCTGGTGATCCAGGCGGTCCTGATCGCCGGCGCGCAATGGACGAAGCTCTTCGCCCTGCCAGGCCTGCCCGAGTACTTCTCACTATTCGCGTGGTGCTCCACGTTCGGAGGGTTCGCGCTGCTCGTCGTCTACTTCCTGATGTCGCTGGGAGCGGGCCGCGGCCTTGCCGACGATCCGGCGAAGGTGAAGCTGGCCATCGCCATCGTGCTCGGAATCGCGATCACGGGCGCCGCCATCTTCGGTTCCTTCTACAAGGTGCCGAGCCCGACGATCCTCGCGCCCTGGTTCGCGCTGATCTGGGGCGTGATCGGCATCCTGTACATGCTCGTGGTAAAGGGCCGGGAGCCGGCCAGCCGGGCCCTCGACGACCTGCGCTCGGGAGGCGCGTAGCCACGGGAACAGCGGGCAGCGCCAACGATTCGGCGCGACGCGTTCCCCGACTCGTCCTGATCCTGAGCGAGAACTGGACGCTCGCGCCCCCGCGCGACCTCGCCGCGCTCGAGCGCATGGCCGTCGCCGCTGAGGACGCCGGTTTCGACGGCGTGATGGTGAGCGAGCACGTGGCGCTCGGGGCCGGCTCGGACGCGGGAGGGCTCCCGGAGAACCCGCGCGAGTACGCATTGCCCGGCAATCAGGGTCCCAGCACACCGTGGCCGGATTCGCTGCTGCTCCTTGCCGCCGTGTCGGCGGCCACATCGACGACCCGGCTGATCGCCAGCTCGATCATCGCCCCGCTTCGTCATCCCATCCTGCTCGCGAAGCAACTCGCGACGCTCGACCTGTTGTCGGAGGGGCGGCTCGTCGTGCAACCGACGGTCGGCTGGCACCGTTCCGAGTACGACGCGCTCGGTGTGCCCTTCGCGGAGCGGGGGCGGCTCCTCGACGAGCACCTGGCTGCCTGGCGGGCGCTCTGGAGCGCGAGCCCGGCGTCGTTCGCCGGCGACCACTACTCGTTCCGCGACGTCCACCTCGAGCCCAAGCCCGTTCGCGCCGAGGGGCCGCCGCTGTGGTTCGGCGGCCAGACAGTCCATCAGCGGCTGCTGCACCGGTTGACGACCTACGGCTCGGGCTTCAACCCGCTCGGCCGGCCGAGCGACGACGACCTCGAGCTTGTCCGCGGGTCGGTGCGGGACGCGGGGAGGGATCTCGGCGAGCTCGAGATGGTGGGCGGGACGCGTGGGCGATTCCCGAGCGCCGCGTCCGTCGCGGATCTGGGCGAGGCGCTGGCATCGATCCCCGAGCAGATGGCGCGCGGGTTCGGAACGATCTGCATCAAGCCGTCGCAGTTCGTCGACGATCCGGCGGTCGTCCCCGCGTTCTGCCGCGAGGTCGTCGAGCGGGTGGAGCGGCTGTCCGAGCCATGAGCGTCAGGGCGGGTCGTCGTCCAGGGCGAGCGACGCGGCGTCGACCGCGGTGCCACCCCCGTCCACCGTCAGCGTCGCGCCGTTCACGTACGACGACTCGTCGCACGCCAGGAAGAGCGCGCACGCGGCGATCTCCTCGGGAGACGCGGGCCGTCGGAGCGGGACCTGCGAGGTCGCGAGCTCGTACGCGCGATCCCGCGTGACCCCGCGGGCGTCCGCGAGACGATCGATCGAACGATCGGCCAGGGCCGTGACGACCCACCCCGGGCAGAGCGCGTTGGTCCGCACGCCCTTCGGGCCGTAGTCCACGGCCAGCGACCGGGCGAGGCCGATGAGCCCGTGCTTGGAGGACACGTACGCGGCGGACTCGGTGGCCGCGACGAGTCCCGAGGTGCTGGAGACGAGGACGATCGAGCCGCCGCCCCGATCCAGCATCGCCGGAAGCGCCGCGCGGACGACCCGGAGCGGGCCGGAGAGGTTGACGTCGAGCGTTCGAAGCCACTGCTCGTCCTCCACGTCGCCGGCCGCGCGGCCGAACCCGACCCCCGCGTTCGCGACCAACACGTCGACGCCGCCGAACCGCTCGACCGCGGCCGCCACGACAGCGGGCGCCTGCGCCGGGTCGGCGATGTCGCCGGGAAGGGCCAGCCCGGAGATCTCGTCGGCCACCTCCTCGAGCGGTTCGGGACGACGGCCGGTCACCACCACGTGGGCACCCTCGGCCGCGAAGCGCCGGGCCGTGGCGGCCCCGATGCCCGTTCCGCCCCCGGTCACGATCGCCACCCGTCTCTCGAGCCGCATGCCATCTCCTCTCGCGATCCGGCATAGTTTCGCGTATCCGCAGCCATCGCATCGATCGCTCCGGAACCGGATCGGACGTGGACCCCTCGGACGAGGAGGACGCATGACCCTCGGCGAGCGCATCACGCTGGAGCAGCTCGAGCGCGACCCCTATCCGATCTACGCCCGCCTGCGCGACGGGGAACCGGTGTCGTGGGTTCCCGCCGTGCAGCTGTGGCTGGTCACGAGGTTCGACGACGTGCGGCACGTCGACGTCACGCCGGACATCTTCACCGCGGCCACCGAGCCCTCGACCCTCAATCGAACGATGGGCGTGAACATGCTCGGTTCCGAGGGCCCGGATCAGGAACGGATCCGGCGCGTCGTCGAGCCGCCGTTTCGTCCTCGGGAGGTCGAGAAGCGATCCGGCGCGGCCATCCCGAGGCTTGCGAACGAGCTGATCGACGGGTTCGAGCGACGGGGCACGTCGGATCTGTTTCGCGAGTTCGCCGACCCGATGAGCGTTCGGTCGCTTCAGTCCATCCTCGGACTCGAGGACGTGCCGTGGCAGGACCTCCTTCGATGGAACGAGGGACTGATGCCTGGCCTGGCGAACTTCGAGGGCGATTCCGCGAAGCAACAGCCCGCCGACGAGGCGAGCGCCGAGATGGGCGACGCGATCGAAGTGGTGCTCGATCGACTGGCCCGCACGCCCGACGAGTCCGTGCTCTCGTGGATGCTCCATCGAGAGGGAGACGACTCCATGAGCCGCGAGGAGATCGTCGCTAACACCAAGCTGATGCTGTCGGGCGGACTCCAGGAACCGCGCGACCTGATCGCCCTGGTCGTGTGGGCGCTCGGCTTGCATCCCGAGCAGCTCGACGCGGTGTGTTCGGACCGTTCGCTGATCAAGGCGGCGGTCGAGGAGACGCTGCGTTGGGCCGGGCCGGTCGGCACGTCCACGAGACAGACCACGCAATCCACCACGATCGCAGGCGTCCCTTTGCCCGAGGGCGCGCTCGTCGGCGCAGTGCTCTCGAGCGCGAACCGCGATCCCAGCCGATACGCCGACGCGGATCGGTTCGACATCCACCGCAAGGAGGGCCGGCATTTGGCCTTCGCGGCCGGGGCGCACTTCTGCCTGGGGGCCTGGTTCGGCCGGCACCTCGCTCGGGCCTCGCTCGAGGTCCTGCTGGACCGGCTGCCCGGCCTGCGTCTCGATCCCGAACGGCCGCCGACGCTTCGCGGCTGGGAGTTCCGCGCCCCCGACTCGATGTGGGTCGCATGGGACACCGGGTGACGGCCGGAGGGGCGCTCCGGCCGGCGTCACCTCCAGCTGACGGACGGTCGACGCGATTTCAGCCGGGCAGGGCAGACTCGACGCGCGCCTTGAGCCCCTTCAGCGCCGTGTCGACGATGGTTCGCTCCGCGTGGCGCTTCAGGAACCCGGGAAGGGGAATGGAGGGTTCGACCCGCAGGCGGTACGTGACGAGCGTCTCGTCGCCCTCCTTCTTCAGTCCGTACTCCCCCTCGACGTCGGTCACCGCGCCGGATGCCTGCTCGGTGGTCCACGAGACGCCGGCCGTACGCGGCGCGTAGGTATAGGCGAGCGTGTACGCGGCGTCGATGCCCGCCATCCCGACGCGGAACGCGACGCGCGTGGGCCGGCCACGGCCGTCGCTCTCGGCGACCTCGGCGCTGCGCACGCCTTCCGCCCACTCCGGATAGCCCGCGAAGTCGGTGATGACGCGAAGGACGTCGGCCGGGGCGGCCTCGATCCGGATCGAGCCCTCCGTCAGCTCGCTCACCGGCCGCAGGGTAGCATCCGTCCTGTCATGGCGCGCGTGCGGGCGGTCCTCTTCGATTTCGGACACACGCTCGTCGACTTCCACCGCACCGAGGAGGCGCTCCACGCCGCCTACGAGCAGATCCGCGACCGGATCGATGCCGTCGCCTACATGGAGGTTCCCGAGCTCCTCGACCTCATCGAGCGCGTCGCCGACGGGGTCGACCGAGTGGTGGCGGAGTCGTACGCGCAGCGACGGCTGGAGGAGCTCGACATCGCGGCGCTGTTCCGCGAGGCGCTCGGGACCGTCGGCTTCGACCTTCCCGACGACGTCATCCAGCACGTCGTCGCCCTCGATCACTCCGCGTACTCCAACTCGATCACGATCGCGCCGGAGACGCTCGCCCTGTTGCAAGGATTGCGCGACGCGGGCCGCCGGCTCGGGCTCGTGTCGAACATGACGCTGCGTCCCGATCTGATGCGGGAGGACCTCGGACGGCTCGCCCTGGCGCCGCTCCTCGACGCGAGCGTGTTCTCGAGCGAGGTCGGGGTCCGAAAGCCCGACCCGCGGATCTTCCTCGAAGCGCTGTCCCGCGTGGGCGCGGAGCCCTCCGACACGGTGTTCGTCGGCGACCGCGTGCTCGACGACGTCGGCGGAGCGCACGCCCTCGGCATGCGCACGGTGCTGACCCGCCAGTTCCGGCAGGAAGAGGATCCCGACGGAGCCGCGGACGGGCACATCGACGACCTCGCGGAGCTTCCCGGACTGCTCGCCGCGTGGGACGACCCCCCGGTTGAGCCCCGAAGGTAGACTCCGGGCATGGCCGAGGTGCTGCTCTTCCACCACGCGCTGGGACTGACCCCCGGCTGCCTCGCGTTCGCCGACGACCTCCGCGCGGAGGGCCACGTCGTCCATACACCGGACCTGTACGACGGGGAGACGTTCACCGACATCTCGGAGGGAGTCGGGTACGCCGAGAAGATCGGCTTCG
>DASPTB010000028.1:0-4799 GCA_035623615.1 Actinomycetota bacterium | reverse complement strand
GAGGCGCATCGCGAGGCGCCGCAGCCCGAACCGCAGGGGGTCCAGGGGGAGTAGCACCGAGGAGCGGAGCGACGTTGCCTGCCATCCCCTGGCGTCGGATGCGACGCGGCAGCGGTGCATCGACGGAGACGAAGACAAGTTGAACGTGGTCGCGCTGGTCGACGGGGAACATCTTCCGGATGTGACGCGTTGGTCGCTGGGACTCGCCGAGGAGTCCGGCCGCCACGTGGTCGCCGCGCTCCTCGTGGGCGGCATCGAGAAGCTCCCGAAGGGCGCCGAGCCAGATCTCGGCGACATCGAGCTAGTCCGCGCCGGAGAGGACCCTCCTGCCGACCTCGGCCGGCTGCTCGACCGGTTCCGTCCCGACGCTGTACTCGACCTTTCCGACGAACCGGTGGTCTGGGGCGACCTGCGGATGCTGCTCGCGTCCGTCGCGCTCGCGCGAGGCGTCGCGTACCTCGGCGCCGACTTTGCGCTTCAGCCGCCCGTCACCGAGCCACCGCTTCGGGCGCCGACGATCGCCGTCATCGGAAGCGGGAAGCGCGTGGGGAAGACCGCGATCGGAGGACAGGTCGCGCGCGTCGCCGTCTCGAAAGGGATGCGGCCGATCGTGGTCGCGATGGGTCGGGGCGGTCCCGACCGACCGGAGGTCGCCGGTCCCGCGGACGTGACCTTGGACGCGCTGCTCGCCAGGGCCGACCGGGGCGAGCACGCGGCGTCGGACTTCCTGGAGGACGCTCTGACTGCGGGGGTGACCACCGTCGGGGCTCGGCGAGCGGGCGGCGGGCTCGCGGGACGTCCCTTCGCGTCCAACGTGGCGAGCGCGGCCGCCCGCGCCGTGGAGCTCGGTGGCAACCCCGTGGTGCTGGAGGGGAGCGGTTCGGCGATGCCGACCGTGCCGTGGGACGCGGGCGTATTGGTGGTTCCCGGGGGGGTCCTGCCCTCCTCGGTGACCGGGTATCTCTGGCCCCTGCGAGTATTGCTATCCGACCTCGTAGTCTTTATCATGGTGTCGGGTCCTCAGGGGCCCGAGAACCTCTCCGCTCTCGACTCCCACATTCGACGCCTTCGCGCGGACCTACAGGTGGCCGTCGCAGAGCTCATTCCGGTGCCGCTGGAGAACGTGAGGGGCAAGGATGTGTTCCTCGCAACGACTGCGAACCCGGGCGTTTCGGCCGGACTCGCAGGGAAACTCGAACGAACCGCGGGATGCCACGTGACCGGCATGTCCACCCGTCTCGCCGATCGCGCCGGCCTGGAAGAGGACCTGGCCTCGGCGGCGGCGTTCGACGTGCTGCTGACCGAGCTGAAGGCCGCGGCGGTCGACGTGGCGGCTCGCCGCGCGCTGGAGCGCGGCGCGCGGGTGGTGTTCCTGGACAACCGGCCGGTCGGAGTTGGAGGGGATGGAGATCTGGACGACCTGCTCGCGGGCGTGCTCGATTCCGCCGGCGAGCGCGCGGCGGCGAGGCTGGCGGCCCCGCCTCCGTAGACCGAACTGGGGGACGGTCGAAGCGATGAACGAGACACGTGTGCTGGTCATCTCCGACCACGAGCCCGGCCTTCCGTACTCGAAGGGCACGAGGGCGTCCGAGCTCATGGTCACCGGGCTGTCGTCCTTCCGCGCCTACCAGGTCGCCGAGGAGGTCGAGCACCGGCTCCACGTGCTGGAGACCGATGCCGTCTCCCGGTCCGAGCTCGACGCGATCACCGTCGAGGTCTTGCGGAATCTCGCGGGTGAGCGGTATGCGACCAACTTCCTGCGGTGGCAGGACGTGGCGGGGCTGCGCGTTCCGCTGGTTGTGATGATCGGCGGCGCGACGGGTGTCGGGAAGTCGACCCTCGCCACACAGCTCGCCGTGCGTCTCGGCATCGTGCGCGTGTCGGGCACCGATGCGATCCGGGAGGTCATGCGGGCGATGCTCACGAGCCAGCTGATGCCGACGCTCTACACGTCGTCGTTCCAGGCCGACTCCGCGCTCCGCGAGCCGCCGCCCCGGACGGCCGACAAGGTCATCGTCGGCTTTCGGGAGCAGACGGCGGCCGTCGCCGTCGGCGTCAACGCGCTCCTCGAACGCGCCGCCCTCGAGGGGCGGAGCACGATCATCGAAGGCGCGCACGTGGTCCCCGGATTCTGCGACGTCGGCCCCTACGAGGACCGGGTGCTGGCGGTGCCCGTCGTGGTGACGATAGAGGACGAGGATGTGCACCGGTCGCACTTCGTCGCGCGAGCGGGAACGCTTCGCCCTTCGGAGCGCTACCTCGATTCGTTCGACAACATAAGGAAGGTGCAGCGCTACATCAAGAGCCAGGCGCTGTCGCACGGAGTTCCCGTCGTGCCGAACTACGGATTGGACCAGGCTCTCGCCGCGATCATCGACCTCGTGATGGACGCGGCCGCCGAGCGGCGGGCCGCCGCTCAAGCAGGCGCGCAAGCCCTGGTCGTGGAGAAAGAAGGAGTCAATCGATGAAGTTGTTCCTCGACACGGCGAACCTCGACGAGATTCGCCAGGCGAAGGCGTGGGGTGTGCTGGCGGGTTGCACGACCAACCCCTCGCTGCTCGCTCGCGAGCACGCCGACTACGAGCTGCAGATGAAGGAGGTCTGCAACGAGGTCCCGGGTCCGGTCTCCCTGGAGACCACCGAGACCGAGGCCGAGGCGATGTTCGAGCAGGGCATGAAGCTCGCCGCCGTCGCCGAGAACGCCGTCGTCAAGGTCCCGATGACCCCCGACGGACTGGCCTGCGGCAAGCGGCTCGTCGGCGAGGGCGTGCCGGTGAACGTGACGCTGGTGTTCTCGCCCGCCCAGGCGTTGCTGGCCGCCGAGATCGGTGCCACCTACTGCTCGCCGTTCCTCGGCAGGCTCGACGACGTGGCAATGGACGGACTTGGGATCCTGTCGGAGATCTGCGAGATCTACAGCGTCCAGGGATACGATACCCTGGTCCTGGCGGCTTCCCTCCGGCATCCCGTGCACGTCGTCGAGGCGGCGAAGATGGGTGCCGACGTGGCCACGATGCCGTTCGACGTGTTCACCAAGCTCGTGAAGCACCCACTGACAGACGCCGGCCTGGCGAAGTTTCTCGATGACTGGAAGAAGCTCCAGCAGGAGTTGAAGGAAGGAGCATGACGTTGGATTCCCGCACCATGAATCGCTCGGATCTGGAGGGCAAGCGCCTCCCCGAGCTCCAGCAGCTCGCTCAGACGCTCGGCGTCTCCGGCGTGCAGCGGCTCCGGAAAGGAGACCTGATCGACGCGATCATCTCCAAGTCCGGGACCGAGCCGGGGGCCGGTGGCGCCAACGGCGAGATCCACGACGGCAAGGCGGCGCGCGGCGCGGTCGCGGGCGACGCGTCCGACGACGTCGCCGCGTCGAACGGCGACGCGTCCGAGGACGGCGAAAGCCGTGAGCCCCGCGGGGGAGGGGCCCCCGAGGGCAGGCGCGACCAGGGTGGCGACCGAAGCGATCGAGGCGACCGCGAGGGACGCCAGCAGGGGCAGCGAGGCGGCGGAGGCGTCGCGACGCAGGAGCGCGGCGACCGTCCCCGCAGGCTGTCCCGCGAGGAGCGTCGCCGTCAGCGCGAGGAGCGCCGCCAGCGCGAGCACGAGGCTCGCGAGGAGGAGATCCTCAACGCGCCGGTCCGCACCGGCATCCTCGACGTCCTGGGCGAGGGCTACGGGTTCCTGCGGACCGGTGGCTACCTGCCGGGCCCCGACGACGTCTACGTCTCGATGAGCCAGGTCCGCCGCTTCGCCCTGCGCAAGGGCGACGAGGTGGCCGGCAAGATCCGCCAGCCGCGCGACAACGAGAAGTACTACGCGCTGTTGCAGATCGAGACCGTGAACGGCGTCGACCCCGAGACGGCCAGACAGCGCCGCGACTTCGACAAGCTCACGCCGCTGTTCCCCGACGAGCGCTTCCGTCTGGAGCACGACCCGAAGGACATCACGCAGCGGATCATCGACCTGGTCGCCCCGATCGGGAAGGGACAGCGCGGCATGGTGGTGTCGCCGCCGAAGGCCGGGAAGACGACCGTGCTCAAGCAGATAGCGGACGGCATCCTGAACGCCGACCCGAGCGCCCACGTGATCGTCCTGCTCGTCGACGAGCGCCCCGAGGAGGTCACCGACTGGCAGCGCACCGTCGCGGCCGCCGAGGTCGTCTACTCCACGTTCGACAAGCCGGCCGAGCAGCACACGCAGGTGACCGAGCTCGTGCTCGAGCGGGCGAAGCGGCTCGTCGAGAACGGGAGCAACGTCGTCATCCTGCTCGACTCGGTGACGCGTCTGGCGCGCGCCTACAACCTGTCGGCGCCGCCCTCGGGCCGAATCCTCACCGGCGGCGTCGACTCGGCCGCTCTCTACCCGCCGAAGCGGTTCTTCGGCGCGGCGCGCAACATCGAGGAGGGCGGGTCGCTCACGATCATCGCGAGCGCCCTGGTCGAGACCGGCTCCCGGATGGACGAGGTCATCTTCGAGGAGTTCAAGGGAACCGGGAACATGGAGCTCCGCCTCGACCGCCAGCTGTCGGAGAAGCGGATCTTCCCCGCCATCAACATCGAGGCCTCGGGGACCCGCAAGGAGGAGCGCCTCATGCCGACCGAGGAGCTCGCCCTCGCGTGGCGCCTGCGCCGCGTGCTGCACGCCCTCGACCCGGCCGCCGCGCTCGAGCTGCTGATCGACAAGGTCCGCGCGACCAAGTCGAACGAGCAGTTCCTGCTCGAGATCTCCAAGGCCCCCGGCGACTAGGCCGCACCGATGGCCGGCTGGGGGGACGACCCGGTCATGGGCGAGCTGCAAGC
>DASPTB010000011.1:0-7241 GCA_035623615.1 Actinomycetota bacterium | reverse complement strand
ACCCCCCGGCTCGCGAGCGCCCCCCGCACCGCGTCGGACTCGAACGCCTCGCCGACCAGATCGGCGACGGCCATCGGAAGGACCCGCAGGACCTCCCGTCGGGCCCGCGACCCGAGCCCGCGCAGCGCGCGCCCGAGTGTCAGCCCCGACATCGCGTCCCGCGCCGACGGCGTCTTGAGATGCGGTGGCGTCGCCACCGACAGGTGTGCCAGGAAGCTCGCGACGGACCGCACCCGCCGGTCGAAGCCCGCGTACGCGGCCGCGTCGCCGGCCGACACATCGGCGAGTCCCTGCGCCGTGCGCTCAGGATCGCCCCACAGCGTTACCGACCGCCCGTCCGGCTGCGGCGCGAACGCGCGGACGGCCGGGGTGATCGTCAGGAAGCCGTGCTCAGCGAGGTGCAGGTCCTCGACGACGCTCCGGCGAAGCCGGCCGACGGTGTGGGCCGCCACCGGCACCTTCGCTCCGGCGATCTCCTCGGCCGCCAGCGCCCCGCCGGCCCTGTCCCCGCGCTCGAGCACGATCGTGCGAAGGCCGGCGCGCGCAAGGTAGCCGGCGGTGACGAGCCCGTTGTGGCCGGCGCCGACGACGACGGCGTCGTACCTGTCGCCCGGCACCTCAGGCCGCCCTCGTGCGGCGCTTCTTCTTCTCCTTGAGCAGCTCGAGCGCCGCGATGCGCCCCGATGCGCCCATCAGGCCCCCGCCGGGGTGCGTCGAGGATCCGTTCAGCCACAGTCCTGCGACCGGCGTACGGTAGCGCGCGTAGCCCGGCACAGGGCGATTGAAGAACAGCTGCTCGAGCGACAGCTCGCCCTGGAAGATGTTCCCCTCCGACAACCCGAAGTCGCGCTCGATGTCGAGCGGCGTCAGCACCTGGCGGTGCAGGATCAGGTCGCGGATGTTGGGCGCGCGCTCGGCGATCGTGTCGATCACCGCGTCGCCGAACGCCTCGCGCGCTTTGTCGTCCCACTCGCCGTCCGCGAGGTGATAGGGCGCGTACTGCACGAAACACGACATGATGTGCTTGCCGGGGGGTGCCATCGACGGGTCGACGAGCGTCGGGATCACCATATCGATGTACGGTCGCCTGCTGAACCGACCATACTTCGCGTCGTCGTAGGCCCGCTCCATGTAGTCGACCGACGGACTGAACGAGATCGCGCCGCGCAGGTGCTCGCCCGGACCGGGCAGGCATGTGAAGTTGGGGAGGCCGTCGAGCGCCATGTTCACCTTGCCCGAGGACCCGCGGAACTTGTAACGGCGCACCTCATCCAGGAACCGGTCGTCGAGGTCGCTCGCGTCGACGAGGTCGAGGAACGTGCGACGCACGTCGACGCTCGACAGGACCGCGCCCGCTCGGATCTCCTCGCCGGACTCGAGCGTCACGCCGGCGACCTGCCCGCCGCGCACGTCGACGTGCGCCACCGGCGCCTCGGTCCTGATCTCGGCGCCCAGCGCGCGCGCCGCCGAGGCGATCGCGTTCGACACGCCGCCCGTGCCACCCCGCGGGATTCCCCACGCGCGGAACGCGCCGTCGATCTCGCCCATGTAGTGGTGCAGCAACACGTAGGCCGTGCCGGGCGACTGGATCCCCTGGAACGTACCGATGATGCCCGACGCGGACATCGTCGCGATCAGCGGGTCGACCGTGAACCACTGGCGCAGGAAGTCGGTGGCGCTCATCGTCATCAGTTGCACGAACACGGCCTGTTGCCGCTCGGGCAGCTCGCGGAACGCTTTCGCCAGTCCAACGAGGGGCAACCACTCCCGCGGGTCGAACCGCCCCGGGTCGGGCGGGACGACCGACAGGATCGGCTTGATGAACCGCGCCATGTCGACCATCAGCTGGCCGTACTCCTCGTACGCCTCGGCGTCGACCGGCGACCAGCGGCGGATTTCGCGCATCGACTCCCCGTGGTCGTTGACGCGCCACAGGTAGTCGCCGTCAAGCGGCGTGAACGTCCCGTCGAGCGGCAGGATCTCGAGCCCGTGCTTGGGAAGCTCGAGCTCGCGGATGAGTTCCGGGCGCAGCAGCGAGACGACGTACGAGCAGACGCTGAACCGGAACCCGGGGAAGACCTCCTCGGTGACGGCCGCGCCGCCGAGCACGTGGCGCCGCTCGAGCACCAACGTCCGGAGGCCGGCGCGGGCGAGGTACGCGGCGCTCGTCAGGCCGTTGTGCCCCCCGCCGATGATGACGGCGTCGTACTCCTGTGGCATCCGAGGCTCTCCGGGTCGGCGTCGAGGTCGACGCGTTCAGGATGACACGGCGCTGGTGAGCCGCCGTGACCGCAGGTCACGGCGGCCTCCCGGCCGAGCGTGCATACTACACGCCGGATCGGCCCCGACTTCCAACCCGCGGTCACAGACGAAGGGATCGCAGACGTGAGCATCGGGACGGCGCTGCACCCGCGAACGGCGGCCCTCAACAAGAAGATGGCCTGGCGCGAGTGGTCGGGCTACTTCGCCGCGGGCGTGTACGCCGACGCGCTCGACATCGAGTACAACGCGGTCCGCGAGGCGGCCGCGCTCTTCGACGTCTCCCCGCTGTTCAAGTACGTCGTGCGGGGCCCCGACGCGGTGAGGCTCGTCGACCGCGTCATTCCGCGGAACGCGACGAAGATCGGGCCCGACTCGGTCGTCTACACGTGCTGGTGCGACGAGGACGGCAAGGTGCTCGACGACGGCACGATCGCCAGGATTGGCGAGGAGGAGTTTCGTTGGACCGCGGCCGACCCAACCCTCCGCTGGCTCCGGCTGAATGCCCATGGGCTCGACGTCGAGGTCGAGGAGGTCAGCGATGCGGTCGCCGCCATCGCGCTGCAGGGCCCCATGGCGCGGAAGGTGCTGGAGGCCGCGACCGGCGAGTCGTGGGGCGACCTCCGCTACTTCGGCCGCCGCGCCGCGACCGTCGGCGGCGCCGAGGTCGACGTCACCCGAACCGGGTACACCGGCGACCTGGGCTACGAGCTCTGGGTCGACGGCGCACATGCGGTGGCGCTCTGGGACGCGCTGTGGGCGGCGGGCGAGGCGTTCGCCATCCGGCCCGCCGGCATCCTGGCCCTGGACGTGACCCGCGTCGAAGCGGGGCTCATCCTCATCGAGGCGGACTACACGAGCGCCCGCCACGCGGTGAGCGACGAGCAGCGGTACTCGCCCTTCGAGATCGGCCTCGGACGCTTCGTCGACGCCGGCAAGCCCGCCGACTTCGTCGGGCGCCGTGCGCTCGAGCGTGAGCGGGCGTCGGGCGGACCGGCGCGACGGCTCGTCGGAATCGAGATCGACTGGGAGGGTATCCAAGGGCTCTTCGCCGACCACGGTCTGCCGCCGCACGTCCAGGCCGAGGCGTCGCGCGAGCCCATCCCCGTCTACGCCGGCGGCAAGCAGGTGGGCAAGGCGACGAGCACGACCTGGAGCCCGACGCTCAAGAAGATGATCGCGCTCGGGTCGGTCGGCGCGGCACAGGCGGGGACCGGCACGCGGCTGAAGACCGAGTGGACGGTCGAGGGCGCGCGCTCGGTCGTGGACGCCGTCGTGGTCGACCTCCCCTTCTTCGACCCGCCGCGCAAGCGCGCGACGGTCGCGAGCTGACGGCCCCGGGTCGCTACAGCTTCGAGTACGTGCTGTAGTTCGCCTCGACCGTGGCGATGAGGCCGGTCTCGTAGCGGCCGCCCGCGCACCCGCGGCACCAGGACGACGCGTTGATCGCGCGAGCCGTCGTCATGACGTTGGCGCACGCGCGAAGCGAGCTCAGGATGGGCGGATAGCCGTACGCGGAGGTGTTCAGCGTGCTGTACGTCGCGTCGAGGCCCTGCCCCAGCGAGACGTAGTTCTTGACGCCGACCGAGTTGAAGTCGCTGGCTCCCGGCTCCGGATAGGTGGTCGCCAAGGGGTTCCAGTTGGCCGTCGTCCCCTCCTGCACCTGCCAGGCCACCATCGCGACGAGGTTGTCGAAGCAGGTGGGCGCCTGGATGCGCTGCAGGAACGCGGCGGCCCACTCGCCGTACGGCGCATTGTGCCCGCCCTGGAGGATGCCTCCGACCCCCGAGATGGTCTGTCCCTGCAGCTTCGCCGACAGCTGGCTGATCAAGGTCACGATCTTGTTGCGCGTCGCGTTGAGGTTTGCGAGCGCCGATTCTTGCGCGCTGAGTCTCGTGGCGAGAACATCCTGCGCAGACGTGAGCTCGCTCAGGACGATCGCCTGCTTCGACTGCAGCCCGTCGAGCTGGGTCTTCTGGGCGTCCAGTGACGCGGCCACGCCCTGCACCTGCTTCGCGAGGATCGCGTCCTCGTTCCCGATGACCGACATGAACTCCATCCGGTCGTTGAGGTCGTTCATCGACGTGGCGCTCAGCAGGTTCTCGAGGCTGGCCCCCGGCCCTTCCATGTAGGCCTGTCGGGCCAGGGAGTCGATGTGTCCCTGGAGTTCGTCGTACTGCGACTGGTCCACCGAGAGCTCGGCGCGCAGGGAGATGAGTTGCGTGGTCACCCCGTCGAAGGCCTGTTGCGCGCCGCTCACGTTCGACTCGGCGGTGACGAGGTTGGCGCGAACCGCCTCGGCCTGCTTCACCTGGGAGCCGATGACCGACTCCAGCTTGCCGAGCTGCTCCTGGGCCTTGTTGAGCTTGGACTGCGTGTCGGCCCCTGCCTGCCCCTGCACCGCGACGACGGAAGCCACGACGAGCAGGCCGGCGGCCAGTCGCCGGCTCTTCGAGGCGATGATGAGGCGAAGTGTCTTCATTGCGCAGGCAGGTCTCCCCTTAGGGTTCGGCCCCGCGGCCGCGGGTCTTGAAGGTCCGCCAGGGCCACGGGAGGGCGGGCCGGCTGGGCCTCCCCAGCCCATCCCGCCTGCTACCCTTGGGCGTCCACCAGGAGGAATGAGCAGTGGCCGAGTACAAGGAAGTCGTTCAGGAGCGCCTCTACTTGAAGGTTCCGGGCGGAGAGCAGCTGCGGAAGACGTCGGCGGGGCGCCTCAAGCACATGCTCGCGGACGGCTGGCGCGAGACCCAGCGCTGGCAGCACCCCGAGCACATCACGGTGCGCCTCGAACGGACCGGCCACGCGCCGACGATGAAGATCCTGCCGAAGCCCCCCGCACCGCCGCCGCGGGCGCCGCGCCAGGGCGGCGGGTTCGGGCGAGGCGGCGGGTTCGGGCGGGGCGGTCCTCGCGGCCCGAGAGGCGGACCGGGCAGGCCCGATGGGCAGCCCGCGGCGCCGGCCGCCGCGCCTCAGGCCCAGGGAGCCGGGTAGCTCTCCCGCATCTCCCTCACCATTCGCGTCAGCTCGTCCATCACGCGGTCGGTGATGGCGCGCAGCAGCGCCGGATCCTGTTCGCTCTCGGCGTGGTCCGAGAAATCGATGGGGTTTCCGGCGCGAACCCGTATCGGGCGATGGTGGGTGAGGCCGCGCTCTCCCTCCTGGAAGATGTGCTGCGTCCCCCAGACGGCAAGCGGCAGCACCGGCAGTCCCGACCGGAGTGCGATGCGCGCGATGCCGGTCTTCCCCTGCATCGGCATCTTGTCCGGGTTCTTCGTCGTGGTCGCCTCGGGGTAGACGACGACGACGCGGCCGGCTTGGAGCCCCCGTAGCGCCGCGTCGACCGGCGCGGAGCGTCCGCTCCCCCGGTCGACCGGGATCTGGTGGGTCCCGTCGAGGATGCGCCGCAGGAACGGGTTGTGCCACAACTCGCTCTTGGCCAGGTAGCGTGCCCGCCGGTGGCACGAATACAGGAAGTACCCGTGCGCCAGCGGGTCGAAGTGCGAGACATGATTCCCCGCGACGAGGATCGGGCCTGTGCGCGACACGTTCTCCGTTCCCTCGAAGCGCCAGTCGAACCAGAACCCGAGGGCTGGACGAAGGACGGTCTCGCACAGCCGGTACATGGGCTCTGCTTCGGACACGCTCCTCCTCGAGGGCGACGCGCGGGCTATTCTAGCCAGCCATGCGCGCGGTGGTGGTTCCGGTTCGACGGCTGAACGCAGCCAAGACGCGGCTCGCCCCGGTGCTGTCGGCGCACGAGCGGGCGGGCGTCGCCCTCGCGATGGCGCGAGACGTCGTGGCGGGATGCACGGCGCAAGCCGGTTGGGAGACATGGGTCGTGAGCGCCGATCCCACGGTCCTCCGCGACGCGGATCGGGCAGGTGCCAGGCCGGTTCCCGAAGAGGGAACGACGCTCCTCGGCGCGATCCGACAAGCGGAGCGCGTGGCAGCGGCGGAGGGTGCCGAAGCCCTTGCGGTGGTGCTCGCCGACCTTCCATGGATCAGCCGGGCCGCGCTGGCGCGCGTGCTGGCACCGGAGGTTCCCGTCGCCGCCGTCCGAGCCCGCTCGGACGGGGGCACGAACGCGTTGGTTCGCCGGCCGCCGGACGTGATTCCGGCGCTCTTCGGCCGGGCGTCGTTCGAACGGCACGTCCGGGCGGCCGCACGGGCGGGCCTCGGCGTGCGAAGCGTCGCGGCGGAAGAGCTCGCGTTCGACCTCGACCGCCCCGACGACATCCGGCGGTTGCTCGAGGATGGGCGCGAGGGAAACATGTTGGACGCGTGTCTGGACATGGGGCTGGCGGAGCGGCTCGGGGCCGGTTCGCCCGTCCTTCATCGGCAGGAGGGCGAGATGCAAGGGACGATCAAGGAGTTCGACGTGGACAGCGGCACGGGGTCGCTGTTGCTCGACGACGGAACGGAGGTGGCCATCGATCCGGCGTCGACGGAAGGATCGGAGATCCGCTCTCTCCGGCTGGGACAGCGGGTCGACTTCGACCTCGACGAGGTGGGCGACCGCAAGACTGCGCGCGGCCTGCACATCGTGACCTTCGCGTGACCCGACCCCGCCGGGTGGGGCGCAATCGCCCGGTCCTCAGCTCGAGCGCTTCCGCCGCCGGGTGACAGCGTCGCGGAACGGCTTCCCCGCTCGGAACGTGGGAATATCCCTCGCCCGGACGGTGACGGCCTCTCCGGTCCAGATGTTGCGGGCGGTTCGCTGAGCGCGGGCCTGCCGGTAGAACGTCCCGAATCCCGACAGGGTCACCTTGTCCCCGGCGATGACCGCAGCCGTCGTCTCGCCGATGAAGGCGTCCACGATCTCGGCGACGACCGTCAGCGGATAGTCGGTCTCGTCGACGATCCGCTCGACCAGCTCCCTCTTGTTCATCGCTCCTCCCTCCCGGGCCGCCCACAGATCGGTCCGGTAACATCTCGCGGTTGGCCCGTGGGGTAACGGTAGCCCGCCTGACTCTGGATCAGGT
>DASPTB010000009.1:0-8064 GCA_035623615.1 Actinomycetota bacterium | reverse complement strand
GGTTTCGGGCAGGTCGTTCGGCCGCGCCGACAGCAGCACCATCACCGTGTCGCCCGGCGGCTCCTCGAGCACCTTCAGCAGGACGTCGGCCGCCTCGGTCCGCAGCCGGTCGGCCTGCAGCACCACCATCACCTTGCGGCCTGGCTCGGCGGGCGTCAGATAGGCGGAGCGCGCGAACCCCCGCGCGGTGCCCGGGTCCGATGCATCCTTGCCGACGAGGATGTCGGGACCCGTCGGCTCGAGGACGACCATGTTCGGGTGACGCTCGCCGAGCGCGAGACGGCAGTCGCGGCACTCGCCGCACCCCCCGCGCTCGCACAGCAGCCCCGCCGCGAACGCACGCATCCCCAATCGCTTCCCCGACCCTTCCGGACCCGTGAACAGGTAGGCGTGGTGGGGGCGCCGAAGCGCGCGCACGAGGAACAGCGCCGCCTCCTCCTGCCCGGGCACGTCCCGGACGACGGGCGGCATGTCGGGTACGGGAACCGTCGCGGCCGCGCGCGCATCGCTCACGTCGCTCCCGCCCTCCCCTCCTCGACCCTGCCGAGCACTCTGTCGAGCGCCTCGCGCACGCGCGCGTGGACCTCTTCCTCGCTGCCACCGGCGTCGACCACGACGCAACGCTCCGGGTGTTCCTCCGCGATCTTCAGGTACGCCTGGGCGACCTTGGTGTGAAAGCTTGGGTCCTCGAACTCGATGCGGTCGGCGACACCTTCCGATCGCAGCAGACCGTACTGTGGCTCGACATCGAGGAGGATCGTCAGCTCGGGGAACAGGCCCTGCGTGGCCCAGGCGTTCAACGTCAGCACGTCCTGCTCGCCCAAGCCGCGCCCGACCCCCTGGTAGGCGATCGACGAGTCGATGTAGCGGTCGCACAGGACGATCTTCCCCTCCTCGAGCGCCGGCCGGATCACGGCGCTCACCAACTGCGCCCGGCTCGCCGCGAACAGCAGCGCCTCGGCGCGCGGGTCGATCCTGCCCGTGGAAGGGTCGAGAGCGACCTTGCGCACGTTCTCGCCGAAGTCGGTTCCTCCGGGTTCCCGCGTGACCAGCACCTGCAGGCCGCGCGACTCCACATAGGCACGCGCGAGCTCGATCTGGGTGCCCTTCCCGGCACCCTCGCCGCCCTCGAACGCGATGAACACGCCTCCCACACCGTCAACCTTCCGGACATGGGGCTCCAGCGTCAACGCCACCGAGCGGGCGATGCGGCTCCGGCGGAGGCCGCCGCGGGCGCTGAGCCCCGCCAGGAACGCCGCGATCGAGGCCGCGATCAGCGAGACCCGGGTCCCGTCGAAGCGGAGCGGGCCGAGCGCAACCTCGCCCCCGGGGATGGCCTTCCCGATGGCCCCCGCAAGCGCCGGGAACACCGCCAGCGACACGAACAGGGCCATCCGCACGATGGTCGTGAGTGTCGCGAAGGTCCGGCCGCGGAACTCGTCGGTGATGTTCTCCTGGAGCATCGTGTAGCCCATGACCCACGCGACTCCGGCGCCGGCACCCATCGGGATCGTGAAGAGCGCCGCGACCTCGATCGTGCGCGTGAAGGCGAGCACGAACAGGCTCGCCGCCGCCGCCATCAGCGCCACGGAGAAGATCAGGTCCTTGTCGTAGCGCCGGGAGAGGAAGGTCGCCGCCCCCATGCCGCACCCGAGGCCGATGCCGAGCGCCGTCATGAGGATCCCGAAGCCGGTCGCGCCGGCGTCGACCGAGTAGCGGGCGAACACCGGCCCGAGCGCGATCACCGCCCCGGCCGCCGTGAACCCGATCCCGATGCCGATGCTCATCGCCCGCACGAGGCGGTGCTCGCGAAGGAACCGGATCCCGTCCCTGATGTCGGCCCACGCGGTCTTGACGGACAGCGCGGGGGCGGCCCCAGGGGCTCCTCGCCGCCTGGTCGGCGGGGGAAGCCGCAGCCCCCACACCATCCAGGCGGAGAACAGGAACGTCAGGGAGTCCAACCAGAGGGCGAGCGACTCGGCGG
The DNA here is from genome assembly GCA_035623615.1 of Actinomycetota bacterium. Classification (GTDB taxonomy): domain Bacteria; phylum Actinomycetota; class UBA4738; order UBA4738; family UBA4738; genus DASPTB01. The sequence goes on along the minus strand of DASPTB010000009.1, from coordinate 6,080 downwards.
TCGTCGCGATGAACGTGTGCCCGCCGTATTTGGTCGCGATGCCCGCGAGCGACGTCGCGATGATGGCCCCGAGGGGAAGCGTGCCGTAGGTGGTCACCAGGCTCACCGAGTTCGCGTTCGACAGCTGGCGGCGGGGCACCATGTTCGGGACGCTCGAGTCCTTCGACGTCGTCCACAGGAGCGACAGGCATTCGATGAAGAAGGAAAGGAGGTAGATGGCCCACAGTGTCGGCAGGAAGGGCATCGCGGCGTACAGGCCGCCGCGCGCGATGTCGGCCCCGATCATCATGCGGCGCCGGTCGAAGCGGTCGACCAGCACGCCGGCGATGGGCCCGAACAGGACCGATGGCAGCAGCCGCGCGAGCATCACGCCGGCGACCGCGAAGCCGGCCAGGCTCCGCCCACCGAGCTGGGCGACCAGCGAGGCGACGGCGACGAAGCCGACCCAGTCGCCGAGCGAAGAGACGAGCATCGCCCGCCAAAGGCGGGAGAAGGAGGGGTCGACCAGCAGGTCCTTCAGCCCCGCCGGCCTGGTGCCGCGAAGAGCTGCGATCTCTTCGGCTGCGCTGGCCACGCTTGAAGTCTGCTACAAGCCTCAGGCGCTCGCTTCGTCGTCCCCGCCGCCGCCGCCGGCGCGCGCCTTCGGGCGCCGGCCGTTCCCGGAGCGGGCCTTCGTCGACGAGCCGCGCGCCGAGCGCGTTCCGCGCTTGGCGCGCGGCTTGGGGACGAGCGCCTTCGCCTCTTCCTCGGACAGCTCCGCGCCGTCCGCGGCCCACGCCTTGCCGCAGCTCGTACACCGGGTGGCGTCGCCGCGAGCCTTCACGACGAGGCCCTTGCAGCTCGGGCACGGCTCGGGCATGGGCATCTGGTTGATGGAGAAGTCGCATTCGGGATATCGCTCGCAGGAGTAGAAGGGCCCGAAGCGCCCGCGGCGCTGCACCAGCTCGCCCTGGCCGCACTTCGGGCACGTCACGCCCATCCGCTGCGGGGGCTCCTTCTTGACGTACTTGCAGTCGGGGTAGCCCGAGCATCCGACGAACGGACCGTAGCGGCCGACGCGGCGCATGAGCTGCTTGCCGCACTCGGGGCACTGCTCGTCGAGCAGCTCGGGCTCGGGCTGCCCGTTGCCCTCCATCGGACGCGTGAACTTGCACTCGGGGTAGTTCTCGCAGCCCACGAACTTGCCGAAGCGGCCGAGCTTGACGACGAGCCTGCCGGGCTCGCGGCCTTCCTCGGCGCACCTCGGGCAGCGCTCCTGCAGGAACACCTCCGGCGGCTTCACCTTGTCGCCGGCGCGCTCGACGTCGGTGTGGAACGGCTCGTAGAACTCCCGCAGAACCGTTGCCCACGGACGGTTCCCCTCCGCGATGTCGTCGAGCTCCTCTTCCATGCGCGCCGTGAACCCGATGTCGACGACCTCGGGGAACAGGTCGACGAGGATGTCGGTGACGACCATGCCGATGTCTTCGGGGAACAGCCGCCGCTCCTCGATGCGGACGTAGCCGCGATCCACGAGCGTCGACAACGTCGGTGCGTACGTCGACGGCCGGCCGATCCCGTTCTCCTCCAAGGCTTTCACGAGGCTCGCCTCGGTGAAACGCGGTGGCGGCTGCGTGAAGTGCTGCTCGGGGAGCAGCTCCAGCAGTCGCAGCACCTGCTCGGCGGTGAGCTGCGGGAGGTTCGCCTCGGCGTCCTCGTCGGGATCGTCGTCGCGCCCTTCGAAGTAGACACGACGGAAGCCGTCGAACTTGAGCGTTTGGCCGGTCGCGCGCAACAGGTACGAGGCGCCGCCGTCCTGCGCGGACGTGGCCGCGATGTCGACCGAGATCTGGTCGAAGCGCGCCTCAGCCATCTGCGACGCGACCGTCCGCTGCCAGATCAGCCGGTAGAGCCGGGCCTGGTCGCGGTCGAGTGTCCGCTCCATCTCGTCGGGATTGCGCGCCGAGCTCGTCGGCCGGATGGCCTCGTGGGCCTCCTGCGCGCCGCGCTGCTTCTTCTTGTAGCGGCGCGGCGTCGCGAGCGTGTACTCCGAACCGTAAAGCTGCTTTACCACTTCGGCGATCTCGGCGAGCGCCTGATCGGCGATGTTCACCGAGTCGGTTCGCATGTAGGTGATGAGGCCGACCTGGCCCTCACCGGGCAGGTCGATGCCCTCGTACAGGCGCTGCGCGATCTGCATGGTCCGTCGCGCCGAGAACCCGAGCTTGCGCGCGGCCTCCTGCTGCAACGTCGACGTCGTGAACGGCGGCGCCGGCGTGCGCTTGACCTCGCGCTGGCGAACCTCGGCGACGCGGTACGCGGCGCCTCGAAGGCGCTCCACGTGCGCGCCCGCTTCCTCTTGTGTGGAGAGGACGAGACCCTTCTTGTCGGGCGAAGCCGCGAGCTTCTCGTCACCCACCTGGATGAGGCGGGCGAGGAACGCGGACTCGTCGCCGTTCGGCGCCAGGCGAGCGTCGACACTCCAGTACTCGCGGGCAACGAACGCCTCGATCTCCCGCTCGCGGTCCACGATCAGGCGAAGCGCCACCGACTGGACCCGGCCGGCCGACAGGTCCCAGCGCTTCAGGCCCTTCTGCAGCAGCGGCGACAGCTCGTACCCGACCAGGCGGTCGAGGATCCGACGGGCCTGCTGGGCATCGACGAGCGCGAAGTCGATCCGTCGCGGCTCCTCGAACGCGGCGCGGACGGCGTCGCGCGTGATCTCGGTGAAGGTCACCCGGTTGGCCGTCTGCGGGTCGGCCCCGATCGACTCGGCCACGTGCCAGGCGATCGCCTCGCCCTCGCGGTCGAAGTCGGTCGCGAGCCAGAGCCCGTCGGACCCGCGGAACGCCTTCTTCAGCGACTCGACGGTGTCCTCCGAGTCGGGCTTGACCACGTATTCGGGGAGGAAGTCGCGATCGGGGTCGACGCCCATGCGGTCCGCGGGCAGGTCGCGCACGTGGCCCTTGGACGCCGCCACGCGATATCCGTCACCCAGGTATCGCTCGAGCGTCTTCGCCTTGGTCGGCGACTCCACGATCACCAGTTGCTTCGCCATGTCCCTTTTGTGCCTCTTTCGTCCACCCTCGAACGTCCTTGTGTCTCACACGGAAGGGGAGGGGGCAACAACCCGGGGGGGCGCCCCCACCCTACGCCATCGGCCCGACGCCGCCGCGGTCTGAGCCCTATGGATGCCACAGAATCAGAACTCTGCCCTGGTCGGAGCCCCTGTGGCCCCTGCTACGCTCCCGCGGGGACTCCCGATGGAACACTTCATCACGCACGCCGTCGAACAGTACGGATACCTCGGCATATTCCTGCTGATGGCTCTCGGCTCCGCCTGCATCCCCATTCCGAGCGAGGTGGTGATGCTGTTCGGAGGGGCCTTCGCGAACCCCGTCGTGGGCGGTTCGGGCCACCTCGAGCTCCCCCTGGTGATCCTCGTCGGGACGGTCGGGACGCTGGTCGGCTCGTGGGTGGCCTACTGGGTGGGGCGCGTGGGCGGGCGCCCGTTGGCGGAGCGCTGGGGAAGGTACGTCTTCGTCCGCAACCACGACATCGACCGCGCCGAGGTGTGGTTCGCACGCTACGGCGAGGCAGCCGTCTTCCTGTCCCGTCTCCTGCCGGTGGTGCGCGCCTTCATCAGCCTCCCCGCGGGGATCGCCGAGATGCCGCTCGGGACCTTCACCCTCTACACCTTCCTCGGCTCGGTGATCTGGACGATCGGGCTCGGCGCCGCCGGCTACGCGCTCGGCGCCCAGTGGACGACCGTGCGCAACTACCTGCTGCCGATCACGATCGTGATGGCGGTGCTCCTGGTCGTGGCCCTCGTCTGGTGGATGGTGGCCCGTGGCCCCCGCCGCAAGCCCGAGGGCGCGGAGGAGGGGGCGGGCGAGCCGGCCGCCGGCGCGCAGACTCCCACCCCCGAATAGGGTGAGGGCCCCCGCGCGCGGGGACCCTCGCGAATCCGGATCGCCGGCGAGAGGATCGTCGGCCGGTGCCTTCGGGGTCAGGCCTTCTGCAGACTCACCGTCATGGCGCCGCGCATGCTCATGCTGTTCAGTCCGCCGGGCATCCCACCGGGGATGCCGGTGATCCCGATGTGCATGTCGAACTGCGCCGTCATCGTGGTCTTGAGCAGCTGGCGGGCGTCGGGGTCGAACCAGCCCGTCGTCTGACCCCTGACGTGACCCTTGTAGGTCATGACGGGGTTGGAGCCGGCGGGAAGGCCCGACGACGAGCTCGAGCCGAGCTGCTGCATCATGCGTCGAAGATTGATCCGCATGTGCAGCGGGACCGAGGTGGTCGAAACGATGACCGCAGCGGACGTACCGTCGACGGACTCAGTGCGCAGATACGTGCTGTGGGTCTTGGCGTGGATCGTTCCCATGCCGTACGGAAGCACCTGGCTGTACGTCTTCGTCCACGTGTCGCCGGGCTTGACGTCGTGACCGGGAAGGACCGGCGTGAACTGGTCCGTGCCGGGAACGCCTCCGGCCGTCGACGCGCTGCCGCCACCGAGCATGCCCAGCGCGCCGCCCTGCAGGATCGAGCCGTCGGGGGCCACGCGCATCGTGTAGTGCGTCGCCTGCTTCGGGATCTCGCTGACCGGCAGCTGCTGGCCGTTCATGCTCATCGTGAAGTCGCTCATGTCGACGGAGACCGTCGCGTTCCCCTGCGAGTCGACCGACTGGACGTCCCACTTCATCGTGGCGCCCATCGCCTCGTTGACCGGGATCGACCGGCCGCCCGCGTAGACGTGCGCATCGATGGCGACGTTCATCCGGTAGGTGTAGGTCTGGCCGGCGGCGAGGTCGAGCGCGAATGCCGGCGTGCTCCCGCCGCTTCCGCGACCGAGGACCATGTAGCCGAGGCCGGCGACGACGAGCGCCGCGACCACGATCACCGCGATCAGCTTGCGAGAGCCGCCCCCGCCCGAGCGCTTCGTGAAGAACGCCGGGAGCTGTAGCCGCCGCTTCGCCGGCGTCGGCGTGAACTCGGGAGCCGGGAACGGCGCGTCGGCGCCGTCTCCGAAGCCGGGAGCCGCCGGCAGCGTCTGCGGGGCGATCGCGCCCGGAGGCGGCGGCGGAACCGCCGCCGAGGGAACAGCGGTCGGGACCGCGGGGACCACCGCGGGCGGTGCCTGCGCCGGGACCGCGGCGGCGGGGGCATCCGGTGCAACCTGTGCCGGAGCCGCTGCCGGGACAGCCGCTGCCGGGGGCGGAGCGTCGACGGGCGGCGGGGGCGCTCCCCAGACCGCGGCGGCGGCCGGGACCGCCCCCCACGTCGGGTCGGCGCCGTGAGGCTGGGCGGGAACGGCCTGGGGCACGCCCGGGGCCTGCTCCCAACCGGCGGGAGCCGCCGCGGCCTCTTCCTTCTTCTTGCGTCCGAACCTGATCTCCCGGCTGAAACCCCGCTTGCCATCGGCCGGGGGAGTGGCGGGTGCCTCCGCGGGAAGATCGGCCGGCACGCCGGCCTCCGGCGAGGTGTCACCGACGACCTGGAACGGGTTCTCGTCCGTCGAGCGCTTCAGCGCGAATCCGCGCGATCGCCTGGACGGGCGCTGGCCCGACGACCTCGCGCCGCGGCCGGAGCCGGCGACCCACTTGCCGTCCATGTCGATCGGGATGACGGGAGCGAGCACCTCGGGCTCACCGAAGCCCCCGTCGGAGAAGTCCGGGGCGGCGTCCGCGGGCGTCTCGGGCGCAGCGGAAGCGGCGACGTCCGAGGCCGGAACCGGCTCGCCGGCGACGGCGCCGAACGGAGCGGCCGCGGCTGCGTCCGAGGCAGCGGCCGCATCGGGAGATGCGGGCGCGGGGCTCGCCCCTGCCGCACGGAACATCGGGTCGAGAACGGGCTCGGCCGGCTCACCGGGGAGCGACGACTCCGCGACCGCGGCGGCCGGCACCTCCGGCGCAGACGGCATGGACTCGACGAGGCCCGTGGGGGCCGGCGGAGGCTCGGGCGGCGCCGACTCGGCGACCGCCGCGGGGATCGGCGGCGGTGCGTCGGCGACCGGGGCGTCCTCGGCGGCCGGAGCCGGAGTGAACGGGAACGGACCGGGAACCTCCGCCGGAGCGGGGGACTCGGGAACGGGGGGC
>DASPTB010000281.1:0-3367 GCA_035623615.1 Actinomycetota bacterium | reverse complement strand
CCGGACGCCGTCATGGTCGCGTTCCAGCGAGTCCCCGAGCGCAAGGTCGTGAAGAATCGAGTCCACCTCGACGTGGAGGTTCAGGACGTCGAGTCCGCGACCGCGCACATCGAGACCCTGGGGGGTTCCCGGCTGGCCACCCCCGACTTCCGCGAATACGGCTACAGCTGGAGGGTCATGGCCGACCCGGAGGGGAACGAGTTCTGTCTGATCTTCGAGGCTGCCGAGTGAAGGCGCGCGCGGTGACTACTCGGCCTTCGGGTCGTTGGTGAACAGACCGATCTCGTTGCCCTCGGTGTCCTTGCACGTGGCGAAGTAGCCCATGCCGGGGATTGGCATCTTGTCCTGGAGCACCGAGCCCCCGGCCGACTTCACCTTCGCGATCGAGCTCTCGATGGAGTCGACCGACATCGTGATCGTGGTTCCCGAGTTCTCACCGCGCTGGAAGAGCGCGCCGTTGATGCCGGGGTTGGTCTCGCCGGTGGACGCCATGCCGTAGTAGTTGGGGGCACCGGGGTACCGGTCGAACGTCCACCCGAAGACCGTCGCATAGAACTTCTCCGCGCGGTCGGGGTCGTCGACGGGGATCTCGAAGTGGGTCGGTCGGTCTGGCATCGCGGCCTCCTCGGGTCGGCGGACGAGGCGACCACTCTATCGCGACGCACCGGATCGGATCTCCCGGCGGAGCCCGCGGCATCCTCCCGGGACCGCCCGGGCGGCTTCCTCCTCGGACCGCCGTCCTATAGTGGTCGTCCGGCCGAAGGGGGGAATGCGCATGCGACACGGCCTGTCGATCGACGAGTTGGGGGACCTCATCACCGAGCCGCACGTCGCCGTCCTCGCCACGCATCGCGCGGACGGGTCGATCCTGTTGTCTCCCGTCTATCAGGAATGGCGCGACGGCGGGTTCAACGTGATCGTCTCCTCCGACGACGTGAAGGCGCGCCACCTGCGGCGGGACCCCGGCGCGTCGCTCGCTCTGTTCGACGACAAGGCCCCCTATCGAGGGCTCGAGATCCACACCACCGCGAAGCTCGTGAGCGAGGGAGCGAGCGAAGCGCTGCGGCGACTCATGACACGGTTCGACGGAGAGCAGATCGCGGAAGCCGATGCCGCGGCGACCGAGGCCGAGGCGCCGCCGTTGATCATCCGCCTTGAGCCGGGACCGGGCGAGCTTCGGTCGTGGGACTACGCCGACGAGTTCTGAGGCGGCTTCGGTCCGGCGCCGGTATCCCGGGGGTGTGGCTCAGGCGGCGTTCGTGTCGACGCGCTCCACGACGATCCGAAGGCCCGAGACCATCGCGCCGATCACTGCGACGGCGGCGATCAGCGGCGCGACGATCGCGGCGGCGACGCCCACCGTGACGGGCACCTCCATGATCGTCTGGCCGTCCTCGTTGGTGACGATGATGCGCCGGACGTTCCCCTCGTGCAGGAGCTTTCGCATCGTCTCGGCCACCTGCTCGCCGGTGACGCGCAACTCCTCGTAGATCCTTCCCCGCTCGTGATCGTCGGGTCCCTGCATGACGATCCCCCTTTCGCTCACCTCCACGGTAGCCGTTCCCGGCGGGACGCGTCCGGACGCTCCTCGTCAGGGCAATTGGAGTACGGCGGCGCCGTGGATGCGTCCGGCGCGGAGGCGGTCGAGCGCCTCGTTCGCCTCCGCGAGCGGGAACACCTCGATCTCGGTGCGCACGGGGACCTCGGGCGCGAGCCGGAGGAAGTCGGTCCCGTCGGCGCGCGTGAGGTTGGCGACCGATCGCACGACGCGTTCGCCCCACAGGATCTCGTACGGGAACGAGGGGATGTCGCTCATGTGGATGCCGCCGCAGACGACCGCTCCGCCCTTGCGGACCGCGCGAAGCGCGGCGGGGACCAGCTCACCCGCGGGGGCGAAGATGATGGCCGCATCGATCTCGGCTGGCGGCGTCTCGCCGGCAGCGCCCGCCCATTCGGCGCCGAGGTCGAGCGCGAAGCGCTGTGCCTCGCTGTCGCCTTCGCGGGTGAAGGCGTAGACGTGCTGGCCGAGGTGCCGAGCGACCTGGATGACGATGTGCGCGGCCGCCCCGAAGCCGTAGATGCCGAGCCGCTCGACGCCGGCCGCGGGGTCGCCGGCCAGACGGAGGCAGCGGAACCCGATGAGGCCGGCGCACAGGAGCGGCGCCGCCTGCAGGTCGGGATATCCCTCGGGAATGGGGAAGCAGAACCGAGCGTCGGCCACGGCCGCCTCCGCGTAGCCGCCGTCAAGGGTGTAGCCGGTGAACAGGGCTCGGTCGCAGAGGTTCTCGGCACCGGTCCGGCAGAACCGGCACTCGCCGCAGGTCCAGCCGAGCCAGGGGACACCCACCCGGTCGCCCGGCCGGAGATTCGTCTCGGATCCCGCCGCTTCCACGGTCCCGACGATCTGATGCCCGAGGACGAGGGGAAGCTTCGGGTCGGCGAGCTCCGCGTCGACGACGTGCAGGTCCGTGCGGCAGACCCCGCAGGCATGCACGCGAACGAGCACCTGCCCGGGTCCCGGCGGGAGGACGGCAACCGTGCCTTCCACGAGCGGCTCCCCGGGCTGCCGAAGGACCATCGCTCGCGCCTCGCGGGCCACAGTTGGTAAAGTCACTTTACTATCGTACCATCTGGGCATGGACCGAGCGGACGTGGTGGTCGTGGGGTCGGGGGCCCTGGGCTCGGCTGCCGCCCGATCGCTTGGCGACCGGGGCGTCGAGACCGTACTGCTGGAGCAATTCCGAGTCGGACATGTCCGAGGATCCTCGCACGGAGCGGGCAGGATCTTCCGGCTCTCTTACGAGCAGGAAGACTACGTCCGGATGGCGGTCGACGCCCTCGAGCTCTGGCGAGACCTCGAGCGGCGCGCGGGCGAGCCCCTGCTCATCCAGACCGGCGGCCTCGATGTCGGGCCCGACGCCGGCGACTGCGAGCGCGCGATGCGAGCCTGCGGGGTCGAGTCAGAGTGGCTGTCCGCCGATGAGGCCGTGCGCCGCTACCCGGGAGTGTCGGTCGAGGGCCGCGCCCCGGTGCTCTACCAGGAGCATTTCGGAGTATCGCTGGCCGACAAGACCGTCGCCGCGCAGGTGAACCTCGCGCGACAGGGCGGTGTGGACGTCCGAGAGGAGACGCAGGCCACGGCGATCGAACCCGGCCCTACCGGCGCGGTCGTGCGAACGCCGGGCGGCGACGTCGCCGCCCGCACGGTCGTGCTCGCCGCGGGGGGTTGGAGCCGATGGATCCTCGCACGGGCGGTGCGTGCGTTCGCCGATGGGGGTGGCGCTCCGCTGCCGATGCCGGTCGTTCCCGAGATGATCCCGACGCTGCAGCAGGTGAGCTACTTCGCGCCACTCGACCCCACGATGCG
>DASPTB010000203.1:0-5267 GCA_035623615.1 Actinomycetota bacterium | reverse complement strand
CCATGAAGGGGATCAGATGATGCTCGCACATCGAGTACAAAGGAATGTCGCGGACCATGATCATCTCGTCGTGGTCCGCGCCCTTGATGACGGTCACGACCTCGCGCGGCTCGCGGTCGACGCCCTCGAAGATCTCCGCGTACATGTCGGCGACGCGCCGGGGCGTGTCGGCGACGCCCGGCCGTTCGGGATCGTCGCCGATCCCGGAGAGGATCAGGCGGACACCTTCCTCGATGCGATCCCGGTCGAAGCTCACGGGTCAGGACGCCGCGTCGCTGTAGACCTCGGCGCGGAGCGTTCCGACGTAGGGGAGGTTGCGGTAGCGCTCGGAGTAGTCGAGGCCGTACCCGACGACGAACACCGACGGGATCTCGAACCCCGGGTACTTGATGTCGAGTGGAACCTCCTGCGCCTCGGGCTTCTGCATGAGCGCGCACACCTCCAGAGTGGCAGGCTTGCGGGTTCGCAGGTTCTTCAGCAGGTAGTTGAGCGTCAGGCCCGAGTCGACGATGTCCTCGACGATCAGCACGTCGCGCCCGGCGATCTCGTGGTCGAGGTCCTTCAGGATTCGCACGACACCGCTCGTCTGCGTCGCCGCACCGTAGGACGACACGGCCATGAAGTCGAACTCGAGCGGCAGGTGGATGTGCCGCGAGAGATCGGCCATCAGCACGAAGGCGCCCTTCAGCACACCGACCAGCAGCAGGTCGCGGCCGGCGTAGTCGGCCGTGATCTCCGCCCCGAGCGCACGGATCTTGTCCTGAATCTGGTCCTGGGTGATCAGCACGCTGTCGATGTCGGAGTCGAAGACCGTCACGCTCCCGTTCCCCCCGGTGGATGGAAGAGCCGAACATACTCCCTGTCGCGGCGCGCGAGCAATCCGCCGGGCAGCTTCGCGCGCCGTCCCGGCCTGCCGGCGGCCAGGTCGAGGATCGCGGCGACGTGCGCCGCCTCGCCGGGAGCGCCCGCGTTGGCGAGTGCCCCGCGGACGACATGGGCCGCGATGGGCGGCGGCAGCTCCCCGAGCGCGGCCGCGCGGAGCGCCACGCCGTCGCCGGCGCCGCCGCTCTCCCCGGGGTCGTCGTCCGCACCCCGCACCGACGGTGCCGCGGCGGCCGCCAGCGCGTCGAGGAACCTCGCATCCTCTCTCAGCAGCCGCGCCGTCCGGGCAAGCGCCTCGGTCACCCCCCGTCCGGCAGCCTCCTCGATCGCGGGGAGCACGTCGCGGCGAAGGGCCACGCGGAGGAACGCCGTGTCCTCGTTCATCGGATCTCGCAGCGGCCGCAGCCCGAGCGCGCGGCAGAACGCCTCCGTCTCGGCCCGCCGGACGTCGAGCAGGGGGCGAACGAGACCGTCGGCGACCGGCGAGATCCCCGCCACCGCGTCGGTCCCCCCGCCCCGCAGGCACGCCATCAGCACCGTCTCGGCCTGGTCGTCCATCGTGTGGCCGGTCGCCAGGACGCCGGCGCCGAGCCGAGCCGCCGCCCGGCGAAGCGCGGCGTAGCGAGCGTTCCGCGCCCAGGCCTCCACGGACGCGCCGTGCCGGGGTGCGTCCGTCGCGCGACCGGCGTCGAAGGCGACGCCGAGGCGCGCGGCCTCGTCCCGGACGAACGCGAGCTCGCGGCCGGAGTCGGGGCGAATCCCGTGATCGAAATGGAAGCACGCCACCTCGATGCGGAGGAGCCGGCGAAGCCGGATGAGCGCGTGCAGGAGACAGAGGGAGTCCGGTCCGCCCGAGACCGCCGCGAGCACCAGCGAGCCGGGCTCGGCCATTCGATGCCTTCTCCACGTGGCAACGACCCGGTGCAGCACCCGCGCCACCTCGGGGGGCCGCGGCTCCCCGGGAAGAAGTGTCTCCTCGTCGGACATGCCCACGGCAGTCCGCGCGGAACCGCGCGGCGGCGTCACCGACGAGCGACGCGGGCGAGCCATTCGTCGGGCCGCCCGAGCTCCTCGAGCGTGGGGAGGTTCTCGGGTCGTTCCCACACCAAGTTGAAGCCGTCGATGCCGACGCGCTGCACGACCTGCGTCACGAAGCCCTCGCCGGCGTCGTACTGCTTCGCCTTCTGATCGAATCCGATCGCACGCTGGAAGGCGCGCTCGACCGGGCGCGACTGCCGGCGTGCGCGCAGCGTCCGCCGGAACCGCTCGGCGCCGCGGATCCGCCCGCGTGAGACCTCGTTCATCGTGAAGTTGCCGTGTCCCTCGAGAAGGGTCATGACTGCTTGCGCGTGCGCGAACGTGCGCCGCTGCTCGGGTGTCATGAGGAGCGTTACCCATCCCATGCCGCGCCACTCGGCGCGGCCCGCCCGCACCTCTTCGGCGGCGTGGCGCGCGAGGTCGATCAGATAGCGCACGTCGAGGTTGATCGAGCGCAGGTAGCCGTCGACCAACCCCGAGACGTAGCCGCGCAGCCACGGAACGCTCCCGAACTGGAGCCGGTGTGCCACCTCGTGCAGCGCGATCCACAGGCGGAAGTCGCGTTCGGGAAACTGATGCTGGCGCTCGATTCCCGCGATGTTCGGCCCGACGAAGTAGATCGTCCCCTCGTCGTCGGGGGGAACGAAGAGGTCGAACTGACCGAGGACGCGGCGCGAGAGGTACCCGACGAGCGCCCCCAGCTCGGTGCCGAGCACCTTGCGGCGGAGTGCCGTGCCGCCGCCGTCGCCGCCGGAGGAGATCTGGTCCGCGATCGGGGCGAGGACCACTTCGAAGCTCCGAAGGTTCCGATCGAGCCACTCGTTTCGCGACATGACCCACGGTCGCGACGGATGGCCGCTCGGGGGGAGGCGAATGGCGTCGGCCGCCAGCTTCTCGGCCTCGGGGACGACCTCGGCGAAGTCCTCCCGGAGCCGGGCGCGATCGACGGGGCCGAGCGCAGGGCCGGTCCCGGCGACCCGGTCGGCGACCTGGCGAGCGACGGTCCAGTCGGCGAGGGTGTCGGCGGCGATGTTCATGGATGCCATTCTGCCGTGCGGCGAGCGTTCGGGTGAAACCGGCCGCGGCGGCCGCTCTGCCGCCTAGCCGCCGGCGGCCTTGCGCCGGGCCGCCCGCACGGCGGCCGACTTGGCCCGACCTTCGGCTACGCGGCGGTCGGTGCCCTTGCCGAGCTCCTCGGCAAGCACGCGGTCGTATGTCTCTTGGTCCTGCTCGAGCGGCCCCTCGGGCCGGGGCGCCGGCGCCGGGCGGGCGGCGGCGGGAGCGACGGCTGCGGGGGCAGCGCCAGCGGCCGCAGGGGCGGCCTCCGCGGCGGCGGGAGCGGCGGCTGCGGGGGCAGCGGCGGCTGCGGGCGCCTCGGGCGCGGCCGCCTCCGCGGCAGGCGCCGAGGCGGCGGGCTGCGGCAACGGCGGAGCGTCGAGCGCGACCGCGGCGACGTTTCCTGCTCTCGCCTGCGGACGAAGCGGCGGCGCGCCGCCGCCCTCCCCCGCGTAGAACCGGGGCGCGTACCGCAGGTACGCGGCGGCCATCAGCAGGATCACGAGCGCGCTGAGCGACATGGACGCGATGGCCATCTTGAACGTCCAGCCACCGAAGTCCTTCGTCGGCGACGCCGACGCCGCCGGGGTGATGACCACCTCCGCTGCGAGCGCCGCCTTTTGCAGGGCGATCAGCAGCACCGGCACGAGCGCCGCCGATCGCGCGAGCGTCCTCAGGGGTCGGCGGCGGGTGGGCACGGCGCCGAATTCTACCAGCGGTCGACGCTCAAACCGAGGCAGCCTGCACCCGCTTCCACGCGGCGTCGTACAGGGCGTTCGCCGGCCCCAGGTCGGCCGTGAACGTCGTCCGCGCAAGCACGTCGGCCGGCGGGAAGACGACCGGGTCGTCGCGCACGGCCGGGTCGAGCAGCGGGACGGCCTTCGCGTTCCCGGTGTCGACCTTGACGAAGTTGGCCACCTGCGCCGAGACGTCGGGCCGCAGGTAATAGTTGATGAAGATCTCGGCGTTGCCCTCGTGCGGAGCGTGGACGGGCGACGCGAGCGAGTCGACCCACCGGCCTCCCCCCTGGGGCGGGATGACGAACCCGAGCTTCGCGTTCTGCGCCCTCGCCTCCACGAGGTCCGACGAATACGCCTCGGCCGCGACCAGCTTCCCGTTCGCGAGGTCGTCCAGGTACGTCTTCGAGTTGAATCCGCTGATGACCTTCTTCCACTCGATCAGCCGGTTGGCGGCAGCGTCGATCGTGGCCGGGTTCGTCGAGTTCTGGCTCTCGCCCAAGGAGAACAGCGCCGCGAGGAAGGCATCACGCTGCTCGTCGAGCACGGTCATCTTCCCGCGGTAGGTCGTGTCGGCGAAGACGTTCCAGTCGGGCGGCGTCGAGAACACCGTCGTGTCGTAGCCGATGCCCGTCGTGCCGGTGGCCCAGGGCACCGTGTAGCGGTTCCCCGGATCGAACGCCTCGGCCCGGTACGCCGCATCGAGGTTGTCCAGGTTCGTGATCGCGGACCGGTCGAGCGGCGCGAGCAGGTTCTCGGAGCGGAACAGGCGCACGAAGTTGTCGGACGGCACGATGAGGTCGTACGTGTGCTCCATGCGCCCGCGGCGACGAGCGGAGTTGGCGAGCGCGAGCAGCCGCGCGAGCTCGTCGTTGGACGAGTACGTCTGATACGTGACCGTCATGTGCTCCTGCGCCTCGAACTCCGTGAGGACGCTCGGATCGATGTAGTCCTGCCAGTTGAGGAACGTCAGGACGTTCGCGTGCTCCAGGGCCTCGTCGCTGCACGCCTGCAGGAGCGGCGCCGCGACGAGCGCCGCCCCGAGCGCTCCCGCCCCTTGCAGGAACCTCCGACGTCCGATCAGCGGCGTGGAGCCCGGCATCGTCCTCCTTCAGTTCGCGAGCAGCACGGGAATCTCGGCGTGACGGGCCACGCGCTCGGAGACCGATCCGACGAGCGCGCCGCGGAGGCGCCCGAGCCCTCTGCGGCCCATCACGATCAGGTCCGCGTGCTCGTCCTCGGCGATCTGCAGGATGCCCTCGGCGGCATCGCCGCGCACGATCACGGCGCGCGCCGAGCGGCCGCGCTCGATCAGGAGCTCCGCCGCCTCGGTGGCCAGCTCGCGCGCGTCCCGCTCCATCTCCACCTGCAGATGCTCGGTCTGCAGGATGCCGCGGCGGCGAATCGCGAGCGGCGGATCGAACGCCACCACGACGATGATCTCCGCGCCGGTCAGCCGCGCCACGAGGTCCGCGTAGCCGAGCCCCCGCTCGGATCCCGCCGACCCGTCCACCGGAACGAGCACCCGCTGGACGTTGCCCTCGAGCTCGGGGA
>DASPTB010000192.1:0-23418 GCA_035623615.1 Actinomycetota bacterium | reverse complement strand
CGCCCAGTTGCGCCCCCATCCCAGATCGGCGCGAAGCGGCACCGAGAGCGGGTAGGCCTCCTCCATCGAGGACTTGACCAGCGCGCCGGCCGCCTCCCGGTCCCCCGCCGCCACGTCGAAGACCAGTTCGTCGTGAACCGTCAGGACCATGACGCAGTCGAGGTCCGAGGACGCGAGCCGTGAATCCACCTCGATCATCGCGAGCTTGAGGACGTCGGCCGCGCTTCCCTGGATCGGCGCATTGAGGGCCATCCGCCGGCCCATGTCGCGGATCCGCGGGTTCGCCGACTGCAGCTCGGGCAGGTAGCGCCTGCGGCCGAGCATCGTCGATGTGTAGCCGTCGGCGGCGGCCCGCACGACCTGCTGGTCGAGGTAGTCCTTGATCCGCGGGAACCCGGCGAAGTACGAGTCGATGAACTCCTGCGCCTCGTCGGGGGCGATGCCCATCCGCGACGCGAGGCCGTACGCGTTCATCCCGTACGCAAGGCCGTAGTTCACCACCTTGGCGCGGCGTCGCATCTCGGGCTCCACCTCGTCGATCGGCAGGTCGAACACGCGGGCGGCCGTCGCCGCATGGATGTCGGCGCCGGCCGCGAACGCCGCGGCCAGCTCCTCGTCGCCGGACAGGTGCGCCAGGACGCGCAGCTCGATCTGCGAGTAGTCGGCGACGAGCAGCTCGCGCTTCGGGCCCGACGGAACGAACGCCCGGCGGATCTCGCGGCCGAGATCGCCGCGCACCGGGATGTTCTGCAGGTTCGGGTCGCGGCTCGACAACCGTCCGGTGGCGGCGCCGACCTGGCTGAACGTCGTGTGGATGTGCCCGTCCCGGGGGCTGACGAGCGGCGGCAACGCATCGAGATACGTCGACTTCAGCTTCGAGAGCTCGCGGTAACCGAGGATCGCCTCGACGATCGGGTGTCGGTCGCGGAGCTTCTCGAGCACATCGGCGTCGGTCGACAGCGCGCCCTTCGACGTTCGTTTTCCCGGCGACAGCCCGAGCTTCTCGTACAGGATCACCCGAAGTTGCGGCGGCGAGTTCAGGTTGAACTCCTCGCCGGCGTAGCGGTAGATGTCGGCCTCGAGGGTCGCCATCCGGTCGCCGACGTTCTCGGACATCTCCCGCAGGTACTCGACGTCCAGTGCGATGCCGAACGCCTGCATTCCGGCGAGCACCGCCGACAGCGGGAGCTCGACGTCGCGGAGCAGGCCGTCCAGGCCGGCGCGCTCGACCTTCTCGCGCATCACCGGGGCCAGCAAGCCGACGGCCGCCGCCGACGCGCCGGTGCGACGGGCGAGCGCCGCTGCCGAATCGGCCGCAGCGGCGGCCGTTTCGGTCCCGTCGTTGCCGGAGGAGAACAATTGCCCCTCCGACTTCTGCGCCGGCGCGGGCGCCGCGCCCCCGTCCTCGCCGACGGCCTCCGCGGCCTCGAGCACGTCGAGGCCGAGGTACGTACGGCAGAGCGCGTCGAGCGGATACGCCGCCTCGGCCGGATCGAGCAGGTAGCCGGCCAGCAGGGTGTCGAACTCCACGCCGCGCAGGTCGGCACCCGCGTCGAGGAAGGCCGTCCGGGTCTGCTTGTCGTCGTGCACCCACTTGGGCGCTGCCGCGTCGGCGAGCCATGCCGCGACCTTTTTCGACAGCGTCGCGGCCGCCGCGAACGTGGCTGCTCCCCCGCCGGGCGAGACCGCGACTCCCTGCAGGCCGTCGGCGGCGGCGACGACCAGCGCCTTCGGCCCCGTGAGCCCGAGCAGCCGCTCGACGTCGGCGACGGTTCCCGTGCCGACATCGACCGAGGCGGCCTCCACCGCCGGCTTGGTCGATCGTCCGACGTCCTCCAAGCGCTCGAAGAGCGTCCGGAACTCGAGCGAGTTGAACAGACGGCGGACTGCCTCCGGGTCCCACTCGCCCATCGCGCAGTCCTCGGGCCCGATGGGAAGGTCGAGGTCGACATGCAAGCGCGCGAGCTCGCGGTTGCGAACGAGGTCGTCCCCGGCGGCTTCGATTCCTTCGCGGATGCGGCCTTTCAACTCGGCAGTGTTCTCCAGCAGGTTCTCGGCGGTGCCATAGTCCTGCACCAGTTTCGACGCGGTCTTCTCGCCGACGCCCGGCACGCCGGGGATGTTGTCGGACGCGTCGCCCTTGAGCGCCACGTACTCGAGGTACTTCGAGGGCGGGAGCCCGAACCGCTCGGTGATCGCTGCCTCGTCGTAGCGCACGATGTCCGAGATTCCCTTGCGGTTGAACAGCACCGTGATCCCGGGCCGCACCAGCTGGAAGAAGTCTCGGTCGGCGGTGACGATCACGGCCTCCACTCCGTGGTCCTGCGCCTGGGTGGCCAGCGTCGCGATGGCGTCGTCGGCCTCGTAGCCCTCGACCTCGACGATGGGGATTCGCAAGGTTTCGACGACCTCGTGGATCAGCGGCAGCTGCTGCCGGAACTCGTCCGGCGTCTCGCGCCGGCCGGCCTTGTACTCGGCGTACTGTTCGAGCCGCACGGTCGGCGGGCCCTTGTCGAACGCCACCGCGATCAGGTCCGGCCGCTCTTCGGCGAGCAGCTTGATCAGCATCGACGTGAACCCGTAGACGGCGTTCGTCACCTGGCCGCTCGTCGTCGCGAGCGACGGCGGCAGCGCGAAGAACGCCCGGTAGGAGAGGCTGTGCCCGTCCAGCAGGAACAGACGCCGGGGAGCGTCCTGGTCGGGAGGTCGGGCACCGGTGGCCACCGAGCCCGATTGTAGACTCGCCCGATGACGCGCCCACCCGAGGCCGGGAGCGACGCCGAGAGCGGCTCGGGCAACGACACCGGGACGTATTCGTCGCTGGACGAGGTCGGCCGAGCCGTCGGCGGGACCCTCGACCGGACGCTGATCACCCGCATGGGGATCGAGGTGCTCGAGGCGTCGGGCCAAAGCGTCACGGCGCGGATGCCGGTCGACGGGAACCTCCAGCCGTACGGCGTCCTGCACGGCGGCGCAACGGCGGCGCTCTGCGAGACCGTCGGCTCCATCGGCGCATCCATCGCGGCGCCCGACCGAATGGCGATGGGCATCGAGCTGAACGTCAACCACCTGCGGTCGGTCGGCGGCGGCTCGATCACGGCCGTCGGAACGGTGCTGCACTCCGGCCGAACGACGGCCGTCTGGGACGTGCGCGTGACCGACGACGACGGCCGGCTCGTCGCGGTGGGCAGGCTGACACTCGCCGTTCGCGAAGTGCCCAAGGGCTGACGTGCCGGCCGCGGGAGTGCTCGCGTCGGTGGTGGTGGCCGGCACGCTGGTCAACGCGGCCACGGTCCTCGCCGGGACGGCGGTGGGCGCGACCCTCGGCTCGCGGTTCCCCGAGCGCATGCGGCAGACCGTCATGTGGACGGTGGGGCTCTTCGTCCTCGTCCTGGGCGTCGCCAACGGTCTGAAGGCGTTCACCGGCCCCCTCGCGGCGCTGACCCGCGGGAGCGCCCTGATCGTCCTGGGGAGCCTCCTGGTGGGCGCGCTGATCGGCGAAGCCATCGACATCGACCGCTGGCTGAACGTCGCCGGCGACGCGCTGAAGCGGCGCTTCGGCCGCGGCCAGAGCCGCTTCACCGAGGGCTTCGTCGTCGGTTCGATCGTGTTCTGCGTCGGCCCGCTGACGATCCTCGGGTCGATCCAGAACGGGCTGTCCGGCGATCCGTCGCTCTTGCTGGTGAAGTCGGCGCTCGACGGGTTCGCGGCACTCGCGTTCGCGGCGGCGATGGGATGGGGCGTGGGGTTCGCGGTCATCACCATCCTCGTGTACCAGGGAACACTGTCGCTTGCGGCGAGCGCGTTCGCTCACGTCTTCGATCCGGCGATGGTCGCGTCGATGACCGCGGTCGGCGGCGTGATGATCGTGGGCATCGGACTGCGGCTCCTCGAGCTGCGCGACGTTCGCGTTGCGAACCTCCTTCCTGCGATCGTCGTCGCGCCGATCGTCGTCACGGTGTTCGAGCATCTCCGATGACGCGGCGAGACTCGTCGGCCGTCGACACTCCTTCGCACGGCACGGAATCCTTGTCACTCCGGCCACTTTCCGAACGCGCGCCGCGACGGCGTCCACCTGCGCAAATCGTTGAACACCTCTGCACCACAATGTGTTTCCTGAGTTGACAGTGTGAGAGCGGGCTTGCTACCTTTCGCGCCGGTCCCAAGCGGCCGCCGGGACCAACGGGAACGCACCGACGTCGACCCGCCGGAACGTACCGGGTGATCCGGAGACATCGTCTCCGGATCCGGGACGGCTCCGGCAGCGAGACGAGGACGGGCCCGGAGGTTGCGGAGAGGTTGCTTGGGACCACCCTTTGAGCGGGTCCGCGACGCCGAGTAGACAACGCTCGCGTATGGGGAAGGCGCGAGCGGTTCCAAAGGCGACGCGGGCCCGCTCTTTTCTTTCGACTCCGTGAACGCGTCCGGCGCGAAACGACGGCGCCGGGACTCGCCGCTTCAGTGCAACAGACCCTGGGCGAAGCGCACCAATCCGATGACGGACACGATTCCCGCGACGGCGATCACGACGACACCGAGCGCGAGGAGAACCGCCTCCCGCCCATTTGCCGGCTTGAACTCCCATCTCTTGCTCATCCGTCGGCGGCCTCCGTCAGCGCACCCCTAGAGGACCTTGGAGAGGAACTGACGAGTGCGCTCCTCTTGGGGGCTCGCGATCATGTCCCGGGGCGGACCCGCCTCGACGATGATGCCCCCGTCCATGAACAGCAGCTTGTCCCCCACCTCCCGGGCGAAGCCGATCTCGTGGGTGACCACGATCATGGTCATGCCGGTGTCCGCCAGGCCTCGCATGACGTCGAGCACCTCGCCGACGAGCTCCGGGTCGAGGGCCGACGTGGGCTCGTCGAACAGCATCAGCTTCGGCTCCATCGCCAGGGCGCGCGCGATCGCGACCCGCTGCTGCTGGCCGCCGGAGAGCTGAGCGGGATGCGAACCGGCCTTCTCGCTGAGACCGACGCGCTTGAGCAGCTCTTCGGCCCGCGTCCGGACGGCGGCCTTGTGCTCCTTCTTGACCTGCACGGGGCCGACCATGACGTTCTCCAGCGCCGTCATGTGCGGGAAGAGGTTGAAGCTCTGGAAGACCATCCCGATCTCGGCGCGCTTCCGGGCCACCTCGTTGTCCTTCAGCTCGTAGAGCTTGGCGCCGCGCTGCTGGTAGCCGACCAGCTCACCGTCCACCCACAGGCGCCCGCCGTTGATCTTCTCCAGGTGGTTGACGCAGCGCAGGAACGTGGACTTTCCGCCCCCCGAGGGCCCGATGATCACCATGACCTCGCGGGGCATGACCTCGAGGCTCACACCGCGAAGGACCTCCAACCGGCCGAACGACTTGTGGACGCGTTCGGCCTTGACCATCGGCGTCTGCGTCGCCATCGCGCTCACCGGGCCGCCGAAGGGGGCGGGGGGCCCAACGGCGCCCTCCCCTCGGCGGAGTGCACCGTCGTCAGGTTGTGCAGGAAGAGCGCGCGGAACCGCTGCAAGGGCGTCGGGGGCAGCGCCCGGGTGGAGCCACGCGCGTAGTACCGCTCGACGTAGAACTGTCCCCACGTGAGGATCGACGTCAGGATCAGGTACCAGATCACGGCGATCAACAGCCACGGGATGATCTGGAATGTCACGGAAAACACCTGCGTCACGACATAGGTCAGGTCGGGCACCGCGAGCGCCACCCCGGCCAGCGACGTGGTCTTGAGCATGCCGATCGTCTCGTTCCCCGTCGGCGGAATGATCACCCGCATGGCCTGCGGCAACACGACGAGCCGCAGGGCCTGCATCCGCGTCATGCCGATCGACGAGGCCGCTTCGGCCTGGCCCTCGCCGACCGAGACCATTCCGGCGCGAACGATCTCCGCCATGTACGCGGCCTCGTTCAGGCCGAGACCGAGCACGGCGGCCACCAGGATCGGAATGAGTTTCGTCACCGGCACGTAGGCCAGCACGATCCCGAACGGCCAGGGGATCTGCAGCGCCACGGACTTGCCCGTCAGTGCCCCGATGCTGCCCCAGAAGAGGAGTTGCACGTAGACGGGCGTCCCGCGGAAGAACCAGATGTAGACCCACGCGGTGCCGGAGATGAGCCTCACCGGCGACAGCCGCATCACCGCCAGAAGGGTCCCGAGGGCCACGCCGACGATCATCGACAGGAACGTCAGGAGCAAGGTGTACCCGACCCCTCTGATGACGAACCCGTCGAACAGGTTCTTCTTGACGACGCTCCAATCGAAGTTCGGGTTGGTGATGAGGCCGTGGAAGAAGACGACCACGACGTAGGCGACGATCACCGTCGCGACCCATCGGCCGGGGTGCCGAGCCGGGACCGCCTTGATCTCGGCCCCGGCATCCCCCTCTATCTGCGCGCCGGCCTGTGGCGCGTCCGCGTCGGCCGTCATCTAGTCGCCCGTTTTGAGCCCGCCTAGAAGATCGCCCCGTTCACCGTGGCGCTGGGGATCGCGCCGGTCTGGAGGCCCCACTTCTGCAGGATCTTGGCGTACACGCCGGTCTGGATGAGCTTGTTCATCGCGTCCTGGATCGGCTTGACCATGCCGCTGTCCTTCGGGATCGCGATGCCGTAGGGAGCGACGCCGTATGCGCCCCCGAGCTTGAACTTCCCACCGGACGACGTCACCTGGAGCGCTGCCACCGGCGTGTCCGCCATCATGACCTGCGCGCGACCGGCCGACAGCGCGAGGTTCGCTTGCGTCTGCGCCGGGTAGGCGAGGATCGTCACGGCCTTCTTTCCCGACGACGTGCACTTCTTGCTCGCCGACTGCGCATCCGACTGCTCGGTCGTGCCCGACTCGACGGCGACCGTGAGCCCGCAGATCTGGTCCAGGCTGGTGGGGTTCAGCGAGCTGGACGCCGGGAGCACGAAGGACGTCCCGGCCTTCATGTAGTCGACGAAGTCGACCGTCTGCTCACGGGACTTCTCGTCGGTGAACGACGACATGCCCAGGTCGTATTGGCCGGCCTTGAGTCCCAGAAGGATCTTGCCGAACGTCACGTTCTGGAACTGGAACGGGATCCCGAGGGTGGTCGCGAGCGCCGCGCCCAGGTCGGGGTCCGCCCCCACGATGGTCGTGGTGCCGGGAGTGATCGACTCCATCGGCGGGTAGGTCGCGTCACTCGCAACGCTTACCGTCCCTGCCGACCGCAGGGCGGACGGGACCTCGGCGGCGAGCGCCGGGTCGCAGGTGGCTCCGTAGGTGTTGCTCGGCGCCGACGCGCACGCGGAGTTCGTGGTTGCGCTTCCGCCGCTGCCCGACGGTGTGCTCTTGGACCCGCAGGCCGCGGCGAGCAGGGTGGTCGCGGCCAGGACCACGAGGGTCAGGCGGCCCGAGCGGTGGATTCTGGAAACCATGCTTGCCCTTCCTTTCGATCGTTGTGGACGGGCCTCCCCTCCCGCGGCTGGATTCTAGCGCGAGGTCCCACCCGGGGAGGAATGGCCGGGGGCGCGGCTCGCGTCGTCTTTCTACGTCGTCGAGCGGTCGTTGGGATTGGCATTCCTTATGTGACAAGTGTGACGGAGCTTCATCGATCGGGAGCGCCCCTCGCTACACTCGGGTCTCGCGCGCCGGGATGGCGGAACTGGCAGACGCGCCGGACTCAAAATCCGGTGCCCGCAAGGGCGTGGGGGTTCGACTCCCCCTCCCGGCACCTCGGCCCGGGCCGCGACGACCTGTTCGGTCCGATCGGTGGGACCATTGGGGCATGCGGGAGCACGACTGCGGGTCCCTCCGTGAATGCGAGAGCTGCGGCGCGCTCGTCGATTGCGACGGCTCGCGACGACCGGTCTGCGAGGTCTGCAGCGAGGTGGCGCGGGCCGGACGGGCGCCGGCGGGCCGCGTCTGCGCCGCCGAGGGGTGCGAGACCGTCCTGAGCGTATACAACCGCAGGTCGCGGTGCTCGGTCCACTCGCAGCCGGCCCTGCTCCTCTCGTAGAACCCTGCACGCTCAGCGCGGCGGGGCCGGATTCCAGGGACCGCTCGCCGGGGCCGCCGGAAGCTCCCGGGCGGAGGTGCCGTCGGCGTTGGCGATCATCACCGGGGCTGCTCCGTACGCGTCTCCGACCGCATACGTGATGCGAGCGCCGTCCGGTGAAAGATTGGGGTGGGACCCTCGAATCTCGCGGGTGATCCCCGAGCCGTCGGTCCAGACCGTGTAGATCCAGTAGGGCCCGTATCCCTCTCCGAACACGAGACGGGTCCCGTCCGGGAACCACGCCAGATTCCGGAGGCCGACGCCCATCGCGGGCGAGTTCCCTTCGAGAAGAACGCGCGAGCCTGTCCCGTCGGCGCTCATGACTCGAAGCGTGTTGTCGTGATCACCCCACCCGTCGAAGTAGGCGATGTGCGACCCGTCCGGGGAGAACGTCGGCTCGTAGACCGGGGCGGGAACCCCGGGGATGCCGAGGATCGCGTGCGGCCGGAACAGCACCTTCGGGCGTCCGCCGCTCGAGCCGACCAGATAGATCGCCGACTCGCCGCTGCTCCAGTCCTCGGATGCGAAGACGACCCTCGACCCGTCGGGCGAGAACGAGCCGCCCGAGATGTCTCGCTTCCAATCGGCCAACGTGGTCTCGGACCCATCGGAGTCCAACACGGACAGGACCGAGTGCGTCACGGAACCCTCGAGAAGCAGCAGCTTCGAGCCGTCGGGGGACCACGCGATCGGCGTCCCGAAGTGCGCGCTCACGAGCACCGCCGGCCGTCGTGGATGGTCGGGGTCGTAGGCCCAGATGCCGGGGCCGTCGCCGCAGACGATCCACCCGCCGATGCCGGAGAAGATCCCCGCGCCTCCGGGCGTCGGGGAGGGCTGGGACACGGGCCGGGTCGAGCCGCCGAACGCGCGCGCCAGGCCCGCGATGCTCAGCAGCGCGAGGGCGATCACCAGCACGGCCGCCGACACGCGGCGGTTCCGATCCCGCCGATGGCGTCGCCCGAGCAGCCGCTCGTACGCCGGCTCGGGAACCGGCACGCGCTGGGCGATCCGCTCGAGAGTGCGGTTTGAATCATTCATCGTCGGTCTCCAGTGAACGTTTCAAGGCCGCGCGCCCGTGCGAGGCGAGCGACCGGACCGTCGCGGCCGTGACCCGGAGGATTTTCGCGGCGTCCTCGCTCGGGTAGTCGAGGAGGTCCATGAGCACGAGCGCGGCCCGCTGTCGTTCGGGAAGTTCCCGGAGCGCGCGGACGATCTGGTCGCGCAGGTCGGCAGCGGCGAACGGATCCTCGGGCTGTCCCGGCGACAGGGTGCGCGTGGCCGCCACCTTGAGCCGCCGGAACCGGCTCCGAGTGCCGTTGAGGGCCGTTCGGAACAGGTACCCCGCCGGGTCGTCGATGCGATCCCAGCGCTCGAGCACGCGAAGGAAGGCGTCCTGCATCAATTCCTCGGCATCGTGGGTGTTGCCGAGGATCAGGTAGAGGGCTCGGAAGAGCCGCTTGTGCTGCTCTTCGAAGAAGGCCTCGAAGACGGCGGAGGTCGCCGTCTGCGTTTCCACCTCGCCGGCGAGAGTCGATGGCTGTTCCACGCTGTCCATGGACGCTCGAAACCCCTGTTTCGTGGAGATTTCCCCCGGGAATCCTCTGCCCGAGGCGCCCCCCGATGCCAGCCGGCTGTGGGTGGGGGATTCGCCCGACCTCTGCCGGTACGCTTCCCATCGTGACCGAGACCGTGCCCGAGCGGGCCGAGCAGCGGCGGGCAGTTCGGTCCCCCTCCTGCCGTGGGCGCGCACGATCGTGTCCGGCGGCCCATCCCGGGCAGGCCGACGCAAGACTGCTCCAGTAGCTCCTACAAGTTGCCGACGTTCGGCCAGAGCGAAAGATCCAGATCCGGGTGCAGCTCGAGCAGCAAGCGAAGATCGTCTCTGTAGCCGTCGACCAGCGCGTCCCTGACCTGGGGAGGTAGATCCGGCTTCGGGGCCACCGTCACATGAACCCCGCGATCGAACGGGCCGATCAGGTTCGAGGACTCGGCTCCGATGAACGCCAGCGTGCGACGAAGCTCGCCCACCGGATCGATGCAGCAACGCTCGTACTGCTGCACGAGGATCTGGTCGCGGGGGACGAATTCGCGCAGTCTTCGGAGCTGGGCACCGTAGAGACCCCGGTGGAACGCCTCGTCGCCCCACGTGTACTTCGGTACGAGGGTTCCGTCTCGTCTCTTGTGAGCGAGGCCGGAACGGTACCGTTCGATCGGGTCGCGCAGCAGGACCAGGATCTTGGCGTCCGGCGCCGCCCGGGGGATCAATGCCGGGATCCAGAAGAAATGCATGTATTCGGGGGTCCACTCCCCCGCCAGCATCCCCGAGGGTCGCGGGAACCACCGCGCATACGCCTCGATGTCCGCCGACGTCATCGACCGATACAGGAAGCGATCGAAGAAGTGGCGCTCCTTTCGGTATCCGCGCTCGTTGTGAATGTCGGACTGCCGCGTAAGTTGCGCGAACCACCACGAGGTCCCGGCCTTCTGGACACCCACTCCGATGAAGTTGGGCGGGCCCGTCTCCCGCCCCGCGGCAGCGGGAGGGGGCTCGAGGCCCACCGCGTACTCGTACGGATTCAACGGGCGAAACGCGGCCCGGACCGGATCGCGGCGGGCGACCGGAAGGATGTTCGTCGCGGCCATCGTCGCGGCGCGGATCTTCGCCCTCCCGCGCTCCGCCACCCGGCGCTTCATCGCGGCCGCGCCGGCCTCGTCTGATCGGGTCCCGTTTCGCTTGTTCCCGCCGCTCATGGCTGCGGGGGGCGCCCCGGCCGAGGAGACACCCTCGGCCGTCCGGTCGCCTTCCAGGGTTGCAATCGCATCTTTGCCTCGGTCAGGCGCCCGGACCTCGAGACCAGGGCGAACAGGTCCGCGACGTTCTTTGGGTAGGGGCGGATGGCAAGCGACCTCGCCACGCTCGTGACGCCGAGCAAGGGGCGGCCGTCCCGAAGGGCTTCGATGCCGATCAGCTGCCAGTAGCGAGCCGCGGCCCACGGGTGTTCGCGGAAGTACTCGGGATGCTTTCGCAGAACCAGGAGCCGCGCGGTGATGGCGTCCGACGACGATCGCCAGCCGCTCTTGCCGCTGCGGGAGATGTAGCCGGCCTCGCGAAGAATGGCCGGCTCGCCCAGCGAGTAGGTCGCCCTGATCCACCACTCCGAGTCCTCGTCGCCCGAGCGCAAACGCTCATCGAACCTCGGGCACACGTCACGGCGCACCGTCACCTGGCCCATCACGGGCACCATCTCCTCCAGGAAACGGTGGATCGAGTCCGGTGGCGTGATCTGCCGACCCTCGATGCCACGCCGAACCGAACACACGGAGAATGGTGTCGCAGCAGCCATCTCGAGACGATCCGGCGTGTAGAGGTCGTCGTCGTCGAGGAAACACACGAGGCGACCTCGCGCCGCGTCGATCCCGGTGTTCCTCGCTGCCGGGGGCCCTCCGTTCGTCTCTCGTCGAACGACCCTGACCCGTGGATCCCCCGCAGCTTCGACGGGGATGGGTGAAGCGTCGTCGACGACGACGACTTCGAAGTCGGTAACCGTCTGCACGAGAACCGACTCGAGCGCTTCCGCCAAGGGTTGCGGACGACTGCGCGTGGGGATGACCACGCTGAAGAGTGGGGTCACCATGACCAGGCGAACATTACACGGCGGGCCCGGCTACGCGATTCCCCAACCATCGAAATCGGGGCCCATGTACTCGTACAGCGCGGCCACGTCCGAGCGTAGTTCGCCCGCGAGCCTGCGGCGCACATCGCCCGAGACGGGAGCCAGTTCTCGAACGGTCGGCCGGCTGAACCGGGTCAGCGTCGCCGTCTTCACGCTTCGCGGAATGTAGCGGCCCAGCGAACGATAGGCGGGCGTGCGAATGACTCGTCGGAGACTGCGGGGAGGTGTCGGCATTCGCGACGTCTCGTGGTATCGCTCGTGCAGTGACGGGTGATCCCACTGCGGGTCCACACCCAGGAACTCGAACACCCGGCCGAGCGTGTCGGTGCGCTTCGCCGCCAGATCCTCCGACTTGACGACGAGCAACTGGTCCCTGGAGAACCAGCGCATGTACTGCTCGATCTGCATCGCGTAGCGGCTTCGATCCAGGTATTTGCTCTCGAAGACCGCCGTCGCCATCGGATCCCACTCCGACGCGTGCGCGCTCCAGTACAGATATTGCGAGCGAATGCGCTCGATCGGATCCCTGACCAGATAGATGAAGCGGACGTCGGGCAGAAGGCGGGAGATGCGCTCTGGGACCCCTTTGTACGCCGGGTACGCCGTGTAGTCGACGGAGGCTTCCCCGATGGCGATCGCGCCATTCGCTCCGTCGAACAGCTCCTCGTACCAGCCGATCTCCTGCGTCCTCTGGTTCGCAGGGGTGCTCGCTCGCGTTGCGCGCTCGGGGACGAAGTAGCGCGGTTCCTTCTGGTCCGGCATGAAGATCTGAGGATGACCGCGCAGGTAGCGGTAGAGGCTGGTGGTTCCCGCCTTCATCGCCCCGATGATCAGGAAGTTGGGCCGCATCGACTCATCGCTCCGGGCCGGACCGACTGCACCATTCAACGTCAGGATCCGCCGCACCTGCGCCGACGCTCGCCACGCACGACTCCGCCGGGTCGAGGGTAAAGCATGCGCCGCGCAGCGGTCAATGAGTGCGCCACAGGTCGATCCACATCCCCGGATTGCCCCGATCCCTACTCGACCGCAGGGGCGGCGCCGTACTCCTCCTCGGTGACGTGTGCGCCCCATGTCGCGCTGGTGCCGTCCGCGTCGGCCTCGACCATCGATATGTGGGTCATGAACCGCGTCGGCGCGGCGCCGTGCCAGTGCTCCTCGCCCGGCTCGAAGAAGACCCGGTCGCCCGGCCGCACGACCTCCGCCGCCCCGCCGCGTCCCTGCACCAGGCCGACGCCCTCGGTGACGTAGATGGTCTGCCCGTTCGGGTGCGTGTGCCACGCGGTCCGTGCCCCCGGCGTGAACCGGACGCTGGAGGCGTTCACGTGGTACGGGCCGGAGGGCACCGCCACCGTGTCCATGTAGACGGTTCCTGTGAACCACTCGCCGGGCCCTGCGGCAGTGTCGACGCCGTTCCTCGTGACCTGCATCGGCGTTCTCCTGGTCGATGGCTCCATCTCGGCTGATGACCTGCGCCGAGGAGGCCCAGATCGTACCCCGCGGGACGGCCGGCCCACGAGCTCAAACGGATCGCACCCAGGCAGTGAAGGCCTCGATGCCGTCGGCGACGGCCGCGCAACGGATCGACGGGAACCGGTCGAAGTTGTGCTGGGCGCCGGGCAGCTCCGCGTACACCACGGGCCGGAACGAACTGTCCCGCAGTGTTTCCACGAACGCACGGACGCCGCTCGCCGGGACCATGGGATCGCGCGACCCGTGAACGACGAGGAACGGCGGTGCGTCGGCGCGAAGGTAGTCGGCCGGAGCGGACGGGACGGGCTCGCGGGCCGGCGCGGCTCCGTAGTAGCCGTAGAGTCCGATCGCGGCGCTGACGGACGTGTCCGCCCCCTCGAACCCAGGCTGGAACGCCGGATCGTTGGCGGTCAGGGCACACATGACGGCGAGATGTGCCCCGGCGGAGCCGCCCGCGACCACCAGCGTCGAGGGATCGGCGCCGTGCTCGTGTGCGTGATCTCGGAGCCAGGCGATGACCAGCTTGGCGTCGACCAGGGGGTCGGGAAACGATGCCCTCGGCTCGAGCCGGTAGTTGGCGCTGACACACACCCATCCCCGGCGAACGAGATGATCGAAGATCGGGCGCGCCTCGCGGCCCTTCCGACCGCTGAAGAATCCGCCGGGGTGAAAATAGACGAAGACCGGAGCGGCCACGGTGTGGGCCCGGTTGCGGTAGAGGTCGAGCAGGTTGTCCCTTCCGGCGGGGCCGTACGCGATGTTCTGTCTGCACCGCACCTCCCGCGACGGGCGGCGCAGCGGCGCAAGCAGGATGCGCCCGAGCGGGATGCGCGAGCGACGCCGCTTTGCCACCCGCGGGTCGAGCACCCCACGCCGGTTGGCCTCCAGGCCCGTCGCGAGCGCGCGATCCAGTGTCCGGCGCGCCGCGAGGGCCCGCCGGACGACCACGACCAACCCCGCCGTGGTGACGATGGCGATGGCCAGTCCCGTCCAGCCGACCGGCGAGTCGAGCTCTCCCTGCGCCACCGCCAGCGCGGTCGAGCACACGAGCCAGTAGAAGACGAGAAAGGGAAGCTCATTGACGGTCGTCTCCAGGACGAACGCCGGGGTGGCGCGCGGCCCTCCGGTGGAACGCGGGAAAAGCGCGAGGGCCGTGGCGACGGCGGCCGCGGCGGTGCTGATCAGGTATCCGAAGGGCATTTCCGGTGCACAGTAGCGTCCCTCTGCCTGTCCCCGCGGGCTACGCTCTTGCCGTGAACGACACGGTTCGCCTGCGGGCCGAGCAGCGCCAGGCACTGTGGATCGCCCTGTGCGCGAACGCGGTGCTCATGGCGGGCGAGGTGGTCGCGGGGATCGCGTTTCACTCGCTGACCCTGCTGGCCGACGCGGTCCACCTCGTGTCGGACGTGTCGGGCCTCGCCCTCGCGATCCTCGCCTTTCGGCTCGCGGGGATGCCGGCGACCCCACGCCACAGCTTCGGCCTGCAGCGCGCGGAGGTGCTCGCCGCACTGGCGAACGCAATCATCCTGTTCGCCGCCGCGGTCTGGATCTTCGTCGAGGGGGCTCGCCGACTGGCGAATCCTGTGCGTGTGGACGGCGGCGGCATGGTGGCCGTGGCTCTGGCGGGCCTGGTCGTGAACGTCGGGAGCGCCTGGCTCCTGGGGCGCGTTCGAGGCCGGAGCCTGAACATGCGCGGCGCGTTCCTGCACCTGTCGGCCGACGCGCTCAGCTCGTTCGGCGCGCTCGTCGCCGGCGTCGTCATCGTCCTTTGGGGCGCGGACCGAGCGGACCCGGTCGTCGCGATCGGCGTGGGCGTCCTGGTCCTGTGGGCGACGTGGCGACTCGTCGCCGACTCGACCCACGTGCTGCTCGAGGGGACGCCGAAGGGAATCGACCCGGCCGAGGTCGAGCGCGCGCTGCTCGGCGAGGGGGGCGTCGACGACGTCCACGACCTGCATCTGTGGAGCCTCGCCTCCGACGTCGCGGCCCTGTCGTCGCACGTGGTCCTCGCGGCGGGGGCCGAGCTCACCGTCCACGACGCGCAGGCCCGCGGCGAACAGCTGAAGGCGATGCTCGACGAGCGGTTCGGCATCAAGCACGCGACGCTCGAGCTCGAGTGCCACGGCGACCACCCGCCCGAGCGGGAGGTTCCGTACTAGGAACGCCCTACGGCGGGCTGCAGGAGCGCACGCTCGCCGTCGGTGAGCGGGCGCGATGTCCCCGACGAGGGGTCGACGGCAACCACCACAGCGGTCGCCTCGGCGACCAGCTCACCATCCGTCGTGCGGATCTCCTCGCGCGTCGTGATGCTCGAGGTGCCGAGGCCCGTCGCCTCGATGGAGGCGACAACCTCCTCGTCGCGGTGCGCGAGCTGACGCCGGTAGTCGATCTCCAGGTGCACGAGGAAGTGGTCCCACCCGTCGCCGCTCGGGGCGAGCGTCACCGCCAGCCACTCGTCGCGAACCTCCTCCAGATAGGTCACGTAGACCGCGTGGTTGACGTGCGCGTAGCCGTCGAGGTCGCGCCACCGGATCTCCATCCGCTTCTCGTACACGGCCCCCGCTCCCCCGGCCGGTGTCTAGGCGCCCTCGAGGACGGCCTCGCCGAACGCCTCGGCTCGGCGAAGGACCTCGGTGCGGTCGCCGCCCAGCATCGGCTCCATGAGCGCCGACCCCACCACGACGCCGTCGGCGAAGGCGCACGCCGCCCGCGCCTGCTCTGGCGTCGAGATTCCGACTCCGATCAGCAGCGGAGTCGGCGTCAGCGGGCGGAGCGACGCGACCAGCGACTCGGCCGACGAGGACAGCTCGTCGCGCGAGCCCGTGACGCCGAACGTGGAGACGCAGTACACGAAGCCCTCGGCCTCCTCCGCGATGCGGTGCAGGCGCTCCTCCGACGAGTTGGGGGCCGCCAGCAGCACGGGAGCGATCCCGCGCGCGCGGCACGCCCCGACCCATTCGTCGGCCTCGTCGACGGGAAGGTCGGGAACGATGAACGCCGAGACGCCGCACGTGGCGGCGTCGTCGAGGAATCGGTCGACGCCCTCTGCGAGCATCGGGTTCAGGTAGGTCATGAACGCGACGGGGAGCTCGAAGCCGCGGTCGCGGGCGGAGCGCACCAGGTCGAGCGCCGCCCCGGGAGTGGTCCCGGCCTCCAGGGCCAGCCGGGACGCCTCCTGGACCACCGCTCCGTCCATCACGGGATCGGAGAAGGGAATCCCGATCTCGAGACCGTGCGCGCCCGTCTTGCCGAGCTCGAGCAGAAGGTCGGCGTCGACGCCCTCGAGCCCGCCGGTGACGTAGGGGACGAACGCCTTTCGCCCGTCGGCGCGAACGACCGCGAGCGCGGAAGCGAGCGTTTCGGTCATGCGCCGCTCGCCCGCTCCGCGTCCTCCGGGTGCTCGCGCAGCCAGGCGCGAACCGTCTCGAGGTCCTTGTCCCCGCGCCCCGAAAGGCACACCGCGATCGACGTCCGTTCGGGGAGCGGCCGCGACCGAAGCCAGCCGATCACGTGCGAGGGCTCGAGCGCCGGCAGGATGCCTTCGAGGCGGCTCAGCAGCATGAACCCTTGAATGGCCTCCTCGTCGGTCGCCGAGACGTACTCCGCGCGCCCCGCGTCCTTCAGCCACGAGTGCTCGGGGCCGACGCCGGGGTAGTCGAGGCCCGCGGAGATCGAGTGCGTCGGCGCGACCTGGCCGTGCTCGTCCTGGAGCAGATACATCCGGGAACCGTGCAGCACGCCCGGCCTGCCCGCCGACAGCGAACGGCAGTGCTCGGTCCCCTCTCCACGGCCCCCGGCCTCCACGCCGATCAGCCGGGAGGCAGAGGGCACGAACGCCGTGAACATGCCGATGGAGTTCGACCCGCCGCCGACACACGCGGTGACCACGTCGGGGTCGTCGCCCGCCACCCGCCGGAACTGCTCGCGCGCCTCGTCTCCGATCACGCGCTGGAAGTCGCGCACCATCGCCGGAAACGGGTGCGGGCCGACGACCGAGCCGATCACGTAGTGCGTGTCCCGAACGCTCGCCGCCCAATCGCGGAGTGCCTCGTTGATCGCGTCCTTGAGGGTCTTCGAGCCCGTCGTCACCGGCACGACCTCGGCACCCAGCAGCCGCATCCGCTCGACGTTCACCGCCTGACGAACCGTGTCCTCCTCGCCCATGTACACGACGCACGGCAGGCCGTAGAGCGCGCACGCGGTCGCGGTGGCGACGCCGTGCTGCCCCGCGCCGGTCTCGGCGATGATCCGCCGCTTCCCGAGCCGGCGGGCGAGCAGGACCTGCCCCAGCGTGTTGTTGATCTTGTGCGCGCCCGTGTGCGCGAGGTCCTCGCGCTTCAGCCAGATCCGGTACCCGAGATGTTCGGAGAGACGCCTCGCCTCGGTGAGCGGCGTCGGCCTGCCGACGAAATCGCGCAGGACGTCGCCGAACTCCTTCAGAAAGGCGGCGTCGTCGCGTGCGTCGCGCCAGGCCGCGTCGAGCTCGTCGAGAGCGGGAATCAGCACCTCCGGCACATAGCGTCCGCCGAACTCGCCGAAGCGACCGGGGACGTCGGGCAGGGTCTCCGGCATCGTCGTCACGTTCCCAACAGCTCCCTCAGCGCGGCGGCGGGATCGGCCGCGCGCATGAGCGCCTCGCCGACCAGGACCGCGTCGGCGCCGGCGCCGGCCGCGCGCTCGACGTCGCCGCGCGTGCCGACGCCGCTCTCCAGCACGCGGACGCGATCCGGCGGAAGCTCCGCCAGCACGCCGAGCGCGTGGTCGAGATCGACCTCGAGCGACTCGAGGTCGCGGGAGTTCACGCCGATCACCCGCGCCCCGCCGTCGACCGCCCGGCGGGCCTCCTCCTCTGTGTGGGTTTCCACGAGCGCCGCCATCCCGAGGTCGTCGGCGCTCTCGAGAAGCCCGCGGATCTCGGCGTCGGAGAGTGCCGCCACGATCAGCAGGACGGCGTCGGCGCCGTTGGCCCGCGCCTCGAGGATCTGCGAGGGGTGGACGATGAAGTCCTTGCGCAGCACGGGGAGCGCGGTGTGCGCGCGGACGAGCCGCAGGTCCGCGATCGTGCCGTCGAAATGGCGCGGCTCGGTGAGGACCGAGATCGCGCTCGCGCCGCCAGCCTCGTAGGCGGCGGCCTGCGCGCCGGGGTCGGTTTCCGCGATCCTTCCCGCAGACGGCGACGCGCGCTTCACCTCCGCGACGACGCTCACCCCCGGCCGTCGAAGCGAGGCCTCGAAATCGATCGCCGAAGGTGCGGTCTGGGTGCGCAGCAGGAGCGTTCCCTCCGGGAGTGGGTTCCGATCGAGCTCGCGGCGCACCCGCTCGACGGCCTCCGTCAGGAAGCCCATCGAGGCACCGGGCAAGGCGCAGTCGTCCGATTCATCGGACCCCGAACTATACCTCCCCGGAATCGACGACCGGAGGGGCGGATCCCTGTCTCGCCTCGGGGGCCGGTACGGGATCCGGACCGGGCGAGGGAAGGGGGCCGGGCTCGGGCGAGGGAAGCGGGCCGGGCTCGGGCGCCGGGGGGAACGGCGGCGCCGGCTCGCGCGCCGCGAAGCCGAGCGTCTGCGCGAGCGCCTCGCCCCCGCGCAACGCCAGGCCGGTGAGCCCGCCGGCCACGGCGAGCGAGCCTCCGGCCAGGACGACGAACACGCCCGCGCCGGCCGACACCTCGAGCCTTGCTGAGAGCAGCGTCGCGGTGAGTCCGCGGGCCTGTGCGGGCGACAGCGTGTGCCCGACGGCGCGCTCGACGTCGCCACGGATCGCGGCGACGACGCGCGAACGCTGCGTGGCGAGCGCGCTCGCCGCCAGAACCGCTGCGCAGAGCCCGAGCGCGACGGCCATGCCGGCGGCGATCTTCCGCGCCCGCGGCCCGGCGGCCACCATTACGGCAGAGCAGGCGAGGAGCAGGAGGCCGCCGACCAGAGCCGCCTTGCCGGCGCCGGACGACGTCCCCGGAAATGCGCGGTCGAGGAAGTTCAGCGGCGCGATCGACGCGAACCAGAAACGCACCCACGCGAGGAACGCCCCCAGGACGATCACCACTCCCCCGGCCGCGGCGGCGAGGCCCGGAAACGCGTTCACGCGCGCGATTGTCGCCCCCGCCTCGCGCACCCGTCAACGAACCGCGGCGAGCGCCTCCTCCAGCGTGAACGCACCGGTGTGCAGCGCGCGGCCGACGATCGCCCCGGCCGCCGCGGGGTACAGCACTGCGAGCGCACGGAGGTCGTCGACCGACCCGACGCCGCCCGAGGCGATCACCGGCACGCCGAGCGCCGCCGCCGCACGCGCGATCGCCGCGGCGTCGACCCCTCGCATCGTCCCGTCGCGCGCGGCCTCCGTGTAGACGACGAGCGCAGGCCGCGCGGCGGCGATACGCCGCATCGCCTCGTCGACCGTCGGCCCCTCCAATCCCCTCCCGCGTGGGGCCACCACCCCGTCGCGCACGTCGAGCCCGACGGCGACCCGATCGCCGTGCGCCGCGACGGCCCGCTCGACCGATTCGGCCTCGAGCAGCGCCGCCGCGCCGAGTATCGCTCGCGTGGCGCCGCGCTCGAGCGCGGCGGCGACCCCCGCTTCCGACAATCCGCCGCCGGCCTCGACGAGGACGTCGAGCGCGCACACGCGCTCGAGCAGGTCCAGGTTCCCCGGCTCCCCCGAGAGCGCCGCGTCGAGGTCCACGACATGGACCCACCGCGCCCCTTCGGCGATCCAGCCGCGAACCATCTCCTCGGGGTTGCCGCCCGCCCGCTCCAGCGACGAAGGGTCGCCGCCGACCAAGCGCGCGACGCCGCCCCGCGAGATGTCGACCGCCGGGATCACGTCGAAGGCCACGGCAGATCCCGGGCGGTCCCGCGGTCAGACGCCGGCGGGCTCGCCCGCGGCCCGGCGCACCGCCCCAGGGCCCAGCAGGCGGCGGACCTCGGACACGAACGCCGCCGAGCCGTCGACACAGAAGCTCTCGCCCAGCCGCAGCCGCTGCGACCCGTGCTCGTCGACCAGGCACACGACGACCGGACGACCGCCCGGCGAAGCAGCGAGCAGCTGCCGCAGGCTCGCGATGAGGACCGGCGTGCAGTCGCGCGCAGTGACGTCGATCACCAGCGGATCGGCCGGCTCGACAAGGCCGTTCGCCGGCCCAGGCGATCCGTTCGTCCGATGCGAGGACCCGTTGGCCGGCTCGCCGGCGCCGGAGATGGGCGGCGGCAGATCGGGCTCGGTGATCTCCAGCGCCACCACCTGCAGCTCCCGGCCGCGAAGGTCGACGCGTCCACGGATCAGCACGATCTTGTCGGGGACGATCAGCGCCGCCGACTGCTCGAAGAGCCCTGGGAAAACGACCACCCCAACCCCGCCGGTGAGATCCTCCAGCCGCACGACCGCGTAGGGCTCGCCTCGCTTGGTGAACTTGCGCCCGATGTGCCCGACGATGCCCCCGAGCGTCACGATGTCGCCGTCTTGCGGGTCGGGTCCCGTCAGGTCGGCGATCTCCATGGTCGTGAGCTTCGCCAGGCGATCCTTGACCGGCAGGAGCGGGTGGTCGCTCACGTACTGCCCCAGCATCTCCTTCTCGAAGCGCAGGAACTCGTCGCGGCCGAACTCCTGGTCGCCGATCGCACGCGTCTCGTCGATCTCCTGCAACTGGACGCCGGCGTCGCCGCCGAACAGCGACTCCTGGCCGGCCGCCTCTGCCCGGCGCCGGCCGAGGACGGGCGATACCACCTTGTCGTAGCCCTCGAGCAGGGCCTGCCGCTTGTAACCGAGTGAGTCGAACGCACCGGCGAGGATCAGGCTCTCGAGGATCTTCTTGTGCAGGACGCTCGGGTCGACCTTCTCGCAGAAGTCGCTGAACGTCTCGAAGGCGCCCTGCTCGGTGCGCGCCCGGATGATCTGCTGGACGGCGCCCTCCCCCACGTTGCGCACCGCGGCCAGCCCGTAACGGATGTCGCCGCCCGTCGGCGTGAAGTGCTCGGCCGACTCGTTCACGTCCGGGGGAAGCACCTCGAGGTTCATCAGCCGCGCAGCGTTCAGATAGAACGGCTTGTCGTCCTTGTCGCCCTCGACGCTCGTCAGCAGCGCCGACATGTACTCCACCGGGTGGTGACGCTTGAGGTACGCCGTCTGGTATCCCACGTATCCGTACGCGCAGGCGTGCGACGCGTTGAAACCGTAGTCGGCGAAGGGAACGATCAGGTCGAAGATGCTCTCGGCGAGCCGCTCCTGGTACCCGCGCTCGACCGCGCCCGCCACGAACGTGTTGCGGTGCGGGATGAGCTCCTCGCGGATCTTCTTTCCCATCGCCTTGCGCAGCAGGTCGGCCTGTCCCATCGAATAGCCGGCCATGCGCACGGCGATCTGCATGACCTGCTCCTGGTAAACGAGGATGCCGTACGTCCCCTCCAGGATCTCCTTCAGGTCGTCGTGAGGGTAGGTGACGGGCTTGCGACCCTGCTTGCGCTCGGCGTACTCGATGTGCATTCCTGCGTTGAGCGGCCCGGGGCGGTACAGCGCATTCAGCGCCATGAGATCCTCGAACCGGTCGGGCTCGAGCTGCCGGATCAGCGACCGCATGCCCCCGCCCTCCAGCTGGAACACCCCGACGGTGTCGCCGCTGCGGAGCATCTCGTACGTGGGCTCGTCGTCGAGCGGGACGTGGTCGATGTCGAGGTCGATCCCCCGCTCGCGCAGCAGCCGGACCGTGTCCTCGATGACCGACAGGTTCCGCAGGCCGAGGAAGTCCATCTTCAGCAGGCCGAGCTTCTCGACACCGTGCATGTCGAACTGTGTGACGACGCGGCGCGAGTCGTCCCGAGAGTCCTTGGTGAGCTTGAGGGGGAGGTAGTTGACCAGCGGCGCGTCGCCGATGACCACGCCTGCGGCGTGCACCGAGTCTTCGCGCCGAAGGCCCTCGAGCGCCTTCGCGGTGTCGACGATCTCGGTAGCCTCCGGTTCCTTCTCGTACGACTCTCGCAGCTCCGGCGAGAGCTTGAGGGCGTCGGCGATCGAGTACTCCCGGCCGAGGACGGCCGGCGGGTACATCTTGCAGAGGCGGTCGCCCATCGACGCCGGGAACCCGAGCACGCGGGCGGCGTCGCGGATCCCCTGCTTCCCCTTGATGGTCTGGAACGTGATGATCTGCGCGACGTGGTCGTCGCCGTACTTGCCCGCCACGTACTGGATCACCTGGTCGCGGCCCCGGACGTCGAAGTCCATGTCGATGTCTGGCATCTGCTTTCGCTCGGGGTTGAGGAAGCGCTCGAAGATCAGGCCGTAGCGCAGCGGGTCGAGGTCGGTGATCCGCAAGCTGTAGGAGACGACCGACCCGGCCGCCGATCCGCGCCCCGGACCGACGCGAATGCCGCGCTCGCGCGCGAACCGGATCAGGTCCCACACGATCAGGAAGTAGCCCGCGAACCCCATCGAGCCGATGACGGCGAGCTCGTCGTCGATGCGCGCGCGGATGTCGGTGGTCGGTTCGCCGTAGCGCTCGCGCGCGCCCTCGTAGACCAGCTCGCGGAGGTAGCCGTCGAGCGACATCCCGTTCGGCGGGTCGAACCGCGGCAGGTGCAGGGCGCCGAACTCCAGCGTCAGCTCGCACGCTTCGGCGATGTCGAGCGTCGCGTCGCACGCGTCGGGGAATTCGGCGAACAGCGCCCGCATCTCCTCGGCGGGCTTCAGATAGAACTCGTCGGTGTCGAACTTCAGCCGCGCGGTGTCGGTCTGCACCTTCTGCTGCTGAATGCACAAGAGGACGTCGTGGGGGCGGGCGTGCTCGCGCTCGGTGTAGTGGATGTCGTTGGTGGCCGCGAGCCGGACCCCCGTCTGCGCCGACAGCTCGGCGAGGATCGGGTTGAGCCTGCGCTGCTCGGGGATGCCGTGATCCTGGATCTCGAGGAAGAAGTTCGCCGCGCCGAACAGGTCCCGGTACTCGCCGACGACGGCCCGTGCCCGCTCGAGGTGCCCGGCGAGCGCGAGCCTGGCCGTCTCCGAAGCCAGGCACCCGGACAGCGCGGTGATGCCCTCGGCGTGCTCGGCAAGGAACTCCTTGTCGGTCCGGGGCCGGTGGTAGAAGCCCTGGATGCTGGCGTCGGTGACGACCCGGATCAGGTTCTTGTAGCCGACGGCATCCCGCGCCAGCACGGTGAGGTGCCGGTACGCCTCGTCGTCGTCGCCGCGCTCGCGATCGAAGCGCGACGCCGGCGCGACGTACGCCTCCACCCCGATGATCGGCTTCACGCCGGCATCGCGCGCGGCCTGGTAGAAGTCGAGGGCG
>DASPTB010000316.1:0-12821 GCA_035623615.1 Actinomycetota bacterium | reverse complement strand
CCGATCAGCCGTTGGATCTGCTTGCGGTGAAGCAGCAGCTTGCGTGGCCGCGTGGGGACGTAGGAGCGCTGGTCGGCCATCTCGTAGGGCGGGATGTGCAGACCCTCGACCCAGACCTCCTCGCCACGGACGCGGGCGAAGGCGTCGGTGAGGCTGGCGCGACCCGCCCGCAACGACTTGACCTCCGGGCCGGTCAAGACCATGCCGGCCTCGAACGTCTCCTCGATGGAGTAGTCGTGGCGCGCCCTGCGGTTGGTCGCGACCGTCCGGTCGCCTCGTTCACCGGCACGGGCCCCGCCGGGAGCGCTGCCCGGCGCCACGTCCCTAGACGTCCATGTAGCGCCGCGTGGCGAAAAAGCCGCCGGCGACGGACACGACCACCGCGATCCCGAAGATCCAGATTCCCGCCACGAGGAGGTCGTTGCTGCCGACGAGCGGCACGAAGGCGATGTTGTTGCGGAGGGGATCGATGAAGGCGACCTTCATGATCATCAGCGCGAGCAGGGCCGCGGCGGCGCCGATGAGGCCCTCCACGACGGCCTCCAGCAGGAACGGCGTCCGGATGGTGCCGTTCGTCGCCCCGACGAGGCGCATGATCCCGATCTCCCGGCGCCGCGCGAACACCGCCATCCGCACCGTGTTCGCGATCAGCGCCGCGGAGGCGATGAGCATCACGACCGCCACGCCGAGGACCCCGATGCGGAAGATGCGCGTCACGGCGAGGAGCCGGTCGTAGATGTGGGCGTTGTCGCGGATGTTCGCGATCCCGGGCTGACCCTGGAGCTGCTGGGCGATCGAGGCGAACTCGTTCGGGTCCTTCAGCTGCACCTGAAAGGAAGCCGGCAGCGCGTCTGGCGTCACGTTCTGGACGAGCGTCGTCTGGTCGTGGAAGAGCCGCTTGAACTCCTGGTAGGCGGCCTCCTTCGACTCGTAGTGGACCGAGGCGACCTGCGGCATCTCGTTGAGCATGTTCTGCAGGTTGGAGGTCTGGGCGCCGCTGATGTCGTCGGAGAGGAACACCGACACCTCGACGTTTGCCTCGACGCTCTGGGCGATGAGGTTCACCTCGCGCTGGACGAGGACCGCCCCGCCGAGCAGGAAGAGCGCGATGAACGCAGTCGATATCGCGGCGAACACCACGAAGCCGTTGCGGCGGAACGCCTGGAGCGTCTCTCGGAGGAAGAAGTCGAACCTACGCACCGTACCCGTACACCCCCCGCTCCTGGTCGCGAACGATCTTGCCGCCGGTCAGCTCGATCACGCGCCGGCGCATGGCGTCCACGATCGCGTTGTCGTGGGTCGCCATGACCACCGTCGTCCCCGTGCGATTGATGCGATCGAGCAGCTTCATGATGTCGACCGACGTCGCCGGGTCGAGGTTCCCGGTGGGCTCGTCGGCGAGCAGGATCAGCGGGCGGTTGACGAACGCGCGCGCGATCGACACGCGCTGCTGCTCGCCGCCCGACAGCTCGTCGGGGTAGTGCTGCAGCTTGTCGCCGAGGCCCACGAGGTCGAGGATCTCCGGGACGCGGGACTTGATGACGTGCTTCTGCTTTCCGATCACGTCGAGCGCGAACGCCACGTTCTCGTACACGGTCTTGTCGGGGAGCAGCTTGAAGTCCTGGAAGACCGTCCCCACGTTGCGGCGCAGGTAGGGAACCTTCCACGGGCTCAGGCTCGCGATGTTCTTCCCGGCGACGAAGATCTCGCCCTTGGTCGGCTCCTCCTCGCGGATCAGTAGTCGGATCAGCGTGGACTTGCCCGATCCGGAGGGGCCGACGATGAAGACGAACTCGCCCTTCTGGATGTCGACGTTGACGCCGTCGAGCGCGACGACGGAGTCCTTGTACACCTTGCTCACGTGGTCGAGTTTGATCATCGGGGAACGAACCTCGTGGGATTGTCCTGTCGGGACGGTCCCGACGGCCCCACGATGCTAGCAAAGGCCGCAGGGCACGGACGGTGTTTCGTCACCCAATCGGCACAGCTGAAGGACCGGGGCCCGGAAAGGGGCGTCCTGCCGTAGAATCCGCTGCTCGATGACCTCCAAACGGGCGGACGTGGCCGATCGATCCGAGCCCGCGCCCTCCTCCCCGGCTCGGACGCGGACGTTCGTCAGGCGCACGGCGCCCTTCGCCGGACCCGTGCTGATCGTCCTTTCGGTGCTGATCATGACCCGCGGGTTCTGGCTGGGCGGGCGCCTCTCGAGCGAGCACCCGGACCTGCTCTCGTTCTGGCTCCCCCGCTGGTGCGCGCTGGGGACGAGCATGGCGCACGGGCACGTGCCCACATGGCTGCCCAACCAGTTCGCCGGCGTTCCGTTCGCGTCCGACCCCCAGTCGGGCTGGCTGTCCGTCCCGGTGCTCTTGTTCTTCGGCGTCGCGTCGTGCTCCCGCGCGCTGGGCCTCGTCATCACGCTGAACCCGATCCTCGCCGGGCTCGGCATGTACCTGTTCTTCCGCAAGGAGGGAACGGGCAGACCGGCGGCGACGGTGGGCGGGCTCGTCATGGCGATGACGATCGCCGGGTCGTTCGTGATCCTCTCGCTGCCGTTCGCGGAGACGCTCGCGTGGACCGGCATGACCCTCGGGGCGACGAGCGGCTTGCTGCACGCGACCCGGCCTTCGCGGGTCGTCGCATGGCTCGCGCTCGTGGGGTTCTGCTGGAGCCAGATCGCGGCGGCGCACCTCACCGACGGCTTGCTGATCGGCACCCTGCTGATGGGCACATACGCCCTTGCGCGGCTGTTCGCGCAGTCGCGCGAGGGCGACCGATCGTGGCGCTCGATCGCCGGGTTGTTGGCGCTGCTCGCCGTGTCGCTGCCGCTGCTGTCGGCCGCGGTGCTGGTGCCGCGGCTGGCGCTCCTGCCGCGCACGTCGATCGGTCAGGGGTACGTGCACCTGGGCGCGCTCACGAGACTCTACGGCGGGTTCCGTTCGGACTCAGCGCTGTCGCTGTCGCCCATCACGTTCGAGGGCACGGGACCGTGGTGGCTCACGGCGTTCGCGCGCGGTCCCGGCGCCTACGCCGGCGCCGTCTCCATCCTGCTGCTGCCGGTCGGCTTCGCCCTCCGCCGCTGGCGGCTCCCGGCCATCGCGTTCGCGTTCTGCGGCCTCCTCGGCTGGCTGCTGAACCAGAACCTGCTGATCCACTCCAGCCTCGCTCACGATGCGGCGCTCTCGGGGGGGCTGGGCGAGCTGTGGATGCGCGACCCGTACCGCTTCCGGTATCTGCTGCTGCCGGCGTTCGCGGCACTCGCCGGGTACGGATTGCAAGGCTGGCTGGACCTCGCGGCCCGGACCGACCGCCGCAGTGTGCGGGCGCGCTGGGCGATGGTGGCCGGAGCCGTTCTCCTGTTCGTGGTCCTTCCGCTCGTCGCCGGCGCCAAGGTGCGCCTGTACGTGCCGTTCGTCGCGGGCGCGATCGTTACGCTGCCGCTCGTGTGGCTCGCGGCGCGCGGTCGCGGCTGGGCCGCGGCAGCGCTGGCTGGGGTCCTGTTCGTCGAACTGACCGTCACGGGGCTCGCGGGCCAGCACACATCAGCCGCGGAGACCGTCCCCGTTGGGAACGGGCTCGGCCGCGCGTTCCCGACGTGGCACTCGCCACGAATCAGGCCCGCCGACTACCTGACTCCCGGCCCGATCGGCCGCCGCCTCATCGCGGCTCGGGCAGACGGGGGCCGCTACCTGTCGTTCGACCCGCAGCTCGCCACGTCCGATCCCCGCGGCTTCCTGCTGCACCAGAAAGCCGATACGTGGCCGGCCTACGCCAACGGACGCGCGACGCTGTTTGGTCTCGCGGACATCCAGGGGTACTCGCCGGTCCAGCTCATGCGGTACTGGTCCTACCTGCGGACGGTGAACACGGCCGCGCCTATCTACTACAACTCCGCGACGTTCCAGCGGGACGACCGCAGCATCCTCGACCTGTTCGGCGTCGAGTGGGTGGTGCAGCCCACCGCGCTCGCGCAGAAGCCACCGGACGGGACCGCCGTCGCCACGGAGGGCACCTGGACGCTCTACCGCATCGCCGACCCGGCGCCCCGCGCGGCGTTCGTCCCCGCGTGGTCGGTGGTGAGCGAGGACCAGGCACGGGTGCTGGCCGCGCGGGCCGACT
Organism: Actinomycetota bacterium; assembly: GCA_035623615.1. GTDB lineage: Bacteria > Actinomycetota > UBA4738 > UBA4738 > UBA4738 > DASPTB01. The sequence continues at coordinate 8,705 of DASPTB010000316.1, read as the reverse complement.
TCGACTCCACCAGCCAGGTTCTGCTCGAGCAGACGCCGACCGTCGCCGGCAAGGCCCTCCCCGCGCCGACGGCAAGCAGCGAGATCAGCGGCCTGACGCCCACGAACGTGGTTCGGTACCGCGAGTCGGCGCCCGGACACGCGGTGGTGAACGTCAGCACGAACACCCCGGGCATCGTCCTCATCCGCACGCCCTGGGACGAGAACTGGCACGCGACGTTGAACGGCCATCCCGTGCCGCTGCTCAACGCCGACTACGTGATGCAGGGGGTCGCGGTCCCCGCCGGCCGCTGGGTCATCGCGCTCACGTACCGAGACCCCGCGATCGGCGAGGGTCTGTGGATCTCGGCGTGCGCATGGCTCGTGCTGCTGATCGTGCTCCTCGGCCTTCTCCGCCGCGACCGCTCGCGTTCGCGGGAGGCGGCCGGAAACGACTCCCCGTGACGCCGCCGCGACCGAGGGTCGCCGTCGCCGCCCTCTCGGCATTGCTCCTCTTCACGCTGATCCTTTCGGGGATCGGCTCGGCCTCCGCCGACTGTGTGCCAAACCCGCGCCACTTTCCGGCCGGCCCCGGGTCGGTCCCGGGCCGTCCCAACCTCGTTCTCATCGTCACCGACGACCAGCGCTGGGACACGTTGTGGGCGATGCCGAACGTCGAGCACCTGCTGGCCGATCACGGCGTCACGTTCGCGAACATGTTCGTCACCACGTCGCTCTGCTGCCCCTCCCGGGCAAGCATTCTCACGGGTGAGTACTCCCGCCACACGGGTGTCCTGGGAGACGCCCCTCCCGTCGGCGGCGCGCCCGCCTTCTCGGATCGCTCTTCGCTGGCGACCTGGCTGCACGCGGGCGGCTACACGACGGGACTCGTCGGCAAATACCTGAACGACTACCCACTTCTTGGGCAGGGCTACATCCCGCCGGGGTGGGACGAGTGGGATGCCGTCGACGAAACGCACCCCGCCCTCCTCTACTACAACTACCGCATCAACGAGAACGGCGACATCGTCCGGTGCGGGAGCCAACCGTCCGACTACACGACGACCGCCCTCGGCGCCCGGGCAGTGCAGTTCGTCAGCAGGGCGCCGGCGCCGTTCTTCCTCTACCTGGCGCCGATCGCGCCGCACCAGCCGGCTCCCGCCGCGGGGGGCGACCGCGCGCCGACCCCGCCCACCCCTTTCCGCGAGCCGCCGTCGTTCGGCGAGACGAACATCCAGGACAAACCCTGGAGGGACGTGATCACCTTCCAGAACACGTCGCCCGCGGAGATTGCCCGCTGGCGAACGCACATGCTCGCGGCACTTCAGGACGTGGACCGCGTCGTCGGGCAGATCGTGGCCACGCTACGGGCGCGCGGAGCCCTGGACAACACGATCATCGCGTTCACGTCCGACAACGGAGTGCTGCTCGGCGAGCACCGGCTGCGGGGGAAGGTGTGGCCGTACGAGGAGTCGATCCGGGTGCCCCTCGTCATCCGGACGCCCTGGACCCAGGCGGCGCGCACCGACACGCATCTCGTGTTGAACATCGATCTCGCCTCGACGTTCGCCCAACTCGCTGGGGTTACGCCGGGCCTGCGCCAGGACGGCACGAGCCTCGTTCCCCTGCTGCGCGGCGTTCCGACGACCTGGCGCACCGCGTTCACCGAGGAATACCTTGCCGGCGGGCTGCTGCACCACGGCGGGCCGATGCCGTTCGAGGCCATCCGCACCGAGCGCTACCTCTACGTCGAATATCTCAACGGGTGGCGCGAGCTCTACGACCTGCGCACCGACCCGTACGAGCTCGACAACGTCGCCGGGAAGCGGGGGTGGGCGGCCGTGCAGTCGGGCCTGGCGGCGCGGCTGCGCGCGCTGCTGCTGCGCGGAGGCCCGGGGTACGCCGCACCGTGGGTCATCTCGGGCCCGCACGGTCCGGGGGTGCCGCTCGCGCCGACGGCGTCGATCCGCCGCCCGTGACGGCTGGTTCCGGTCAGGCGCCGGGTGAGGGAAAGCCGTCGTCGGCGATCTCGGCCGCTTCCCGGTAGGGCGCTTCCTCGCGACGGATGAGGTCGGGGTTGACTCCGGCCAGGTGCACCAGCTCCAGCGTGAGCAGCTGGAGCGCCGGCGCCGACGCGAGGAGCGCGCCGGTGGCGGGGGGAAGGTCCGTCGGCGAGGGAACGACGACCCGGTCGCGGACGTCGGCCGGCGCAACCTTGCCGTCGGTCTCCTCGGTGAAGATCGCGGCGGTGCGCGCGCCGATCGCACGAGCGGCGCGGAGCATCTGAGCGGCGCGATCGGCGCGCGCCCGGTCGGCTCGCGGATCCGTCATCAGCAGGATCACCGCGGTTCCCTCGTCCTGCGCGACCCAGTGTCCGTGCAGTACGGTCTCCAGGTCGCGCGCGGTGGCGGCGACGCGGACACCCTCCTCGATCTTGAGTGCGAGTTCGCGGGCCGCGATGCGGTCGGCTCCGCTTCCGACCGTCAGGTAACGGGAGACGCCGTAGAGCGCCCCGGCGACCTGGCGGATCCGTTCGTGCGCGTCCTCGGAGGCTGTGAGCGCCCGGCTCGCGGCGGACGGGTCCACGGACCGTCGCGATGCCGCGGCGGCGATCGCGGCGCCTCCGAGGATGGGCGAGACGTAGCCGACGGTGTGGCACCACGAACGATCGCGCAGCGGCGTCACCAGGACGCGATCGGCCGCCTTCGCGCCGGCAGACTCGGCCACCGCCGTGATCAGCCCGACGGTGGCGCCCGCGCCGCGAGCCGACTCCATCGCGGCCACCGTCGCGGCGGTGCCGCCCTCGTGCGAGATGCCCACACAGGCGCCGTTCCACGGGTCGAGCATCGCTTCGAACGCCTGCCGCGCGTGGGCCCGTGCCCGTCCCCCCAGGGCGCCGTTGAGTTGCTCGGCCACCGCCATCGCGCCGTGCTCGCTGGTCCCGCACCCGACGACCGAGACCGGCGCACCCGCGTCCACCGCCGAGCGCAGCATGTCGCCGAGGTCCGACGCGCCCGGATCGGCAAGCACGGGCTCGGCCAGGCCGGGCTCGGCCTCGATCATCTCCTGCATCACCCACGGGCGACGCTCACGAAGCTCGGGGAAGTCCGAGGTGTGCCAACTCTCATGCGTCATTTGTTCTCTCCGAACGTGATCGGGGCGGGCTGCGCCGGTCACACTACACGCTGATGGCTGCCCTCCTCGCCCTCGCGGCCAGCGCGCTCTGGGGGACGGCCGACTTCCTCGGCGGGCTGTCCGCGCAGCGCCGGCCCGCCGTCGCCGTCGGATTCGTCTCGCAGGCGATCGCGGCCGCGGCGGTGCTTGCCTTCGTCGCGGCGGCAGGGCGCTTCGACGGCTGGGGTGCGTACCTGCTGTGGGGCGCCGCGGCGGGCGTGGTCGGGCTCCTCGGCCTCGTGTGCCTGTACCGGGCGCTCGCCGACGGAACGATGGGCGTCGTCGCACCGATCGCCGCCACCGGCGTGATCGTTCCCGTCGTGGTGGGGTTCGCCAGCGGCGAGCGCCCGACGCCCTTCCAGATCGCCGGCATCATCCTCTCGATCGCGGGTGTCGTTCTCGTGAGCGTGTCCGAGATCAGCAGCGTCCCACTCCGCCGCAGGTCGATCTTCCTGGCGCTGGTCGCAGCGGTGTGCCTCGGCGCCGTCCTCGTGTTCCTCGCACGCGGCGGCGAGACGAGCGTTCCCATGACGCTGCTCGCGCAACGAGTGACGGGGGTCGCGTTCATGGCGATCCCGGCGCTCGTGGGCGGCGGCCTCCGCAAGCTCAGGTGGCGGGAGACGGCGACGTTTGCGGGCATCGGACTGACCGACGTCTCGGCGAACGGCGCGTTCGCGCTCGCGTCGACCATGGGGCTGTTGTCGCTCACCGCGACGCTGTCGTCGTTCTACCCGGTGATGACCGCCGTGCTCGCGCGCATCGTGCTCGGCCAGCGGTTGCGACGAGTCCAACTCGGCGGCGTCCTCGTGGTGATTGCCGGCGTGGTCCTGATCACGGTCTGAGCCCCTGCGGCTGACGCTAGCCGGCGCCGTCCGTCCCGCTGCCGCTGTGGTCCGAAGCCCGCGCCCCCGCGCGACGACGAAGCTCCGCCTCGATGAAGGGCTCCAGGTCGCCGTCCAGCACGGCGTCGACGTTCCCCGCCTCGACGCCCGTCCGGTGATCCTTGACCAGCCGGTACGGGTGCAGGACGTAGGAACGGATCTGCGAGCCGAACTCGATGTCGCGGCGCTCGCCGCGGAGACTTTCGATCTTCTCCTCACGCTCGCGGCGCGCCCGTTCGGCCAGGCGGGAGGCCAGGATGCGCATCGCGACCGCCCGGTTCTGCAGTTGCGAGCGCTCGTTCTGACAGGCCGCGGTGATGCCGGTCGGAAGGTGCGTGATCCGCACGGCCGAGTCGGTGGTGTTGACGCCCTGGCCGCCCGGCCCGGTCGCGCGGAAGATGTCGATGCGCAGGTCCTTGGGGTCGATCTCGACGTCCTGCTCCTCCTCGTCCATGAGAGGGATGACGTCGAGCGAGGCGAACGAGGTGTGGCGCCGGTGGGCCTGGTCGAACGGCGAGAGCCGCACCAGACGATGCACGCCCCGCTCGGCCGAGAGCAGCCCATAGGCGTTCGTGCCCTTGACGGTCAGCGTGGCGCTCTTGGTGCCCGCCTCGTCGCCGGGGAGCACCTCGTCCAGCTCGGCCTGAAGCCCCTCGCGTTCGGCCCAGCGCAGGTACATGCGCAGGAGCATCTCGGTCCAGTCCTGCGAGTCGACGCCGCCGGCGCCCGCGTGCAGGCTCGCCACGGCGTCGTGGCTGTCGTACTCCCCCGAGAGGAGGCTCGCGAGCTCGACCTTGTCGAGCTCGGCCTGGAGCGCGTCCAGCTTCTCGCGCAGCTCAGCGGCCAGATCGGGATCCTCTTCCACCGACAGAAGCTCGTCGGCCGCACCGATATCGTCAAGCTGCTTTACCAAACGGTCATGGCGGTGCAAGACGTCGTTCAGGCGGGAGAGCTCGGTGGTCAGCCTGCGGGCGGAGTCGGGATCGTCCCAGACGCCCGGCTCCGCGAGCCGCTTCTCGAGCTCGCCGGCCCGTTCACGCTTGCCGGCGACGTCAAAGGTACTCCTTTGCAGCGTCGACTCTCGTGCGGAGATCCTCGATCCGTTCGGTGAACTCGCTCATCGGACTAACGCTAGCAGGCCCGGGGGGGTGATCTTTGCCCGTGGGCGGGCTCAGGAGCTCTCCGCGGATGCGAAGCCGATGAGCTCGTCGCACTCGGCCACCCCCGGCCTGGCCCGGAGACGGAGGAAGACCTCGCGCGCAGCCTGCAAAGCCGTGACGGCCTCACCCTTCGCGGCAAGCTGCAGCAGACATCTCCCGCGACCGAGCAGGGCATGGGCGTGCTCCCACGGCACGCCGAATGACTCCCATGCCCCGGCCACGGCCAGATACGCCTCCGCCGCCGGCTCCTTCTTTCCCAGGGCCTCGTCCAACGCCGCACGGGCGGACGCCCTGCTGTAGCGCGCTTGCGTCAGCGGAATGGGGTCCTGGGCGAGGAGCCGGACACCCAGGGCGGCATCCCCGGCCTGGATCGCGGTCCGAACGGTTCCCGCCAGTGCGAGGTCGAAGTTCTCGTTCCTTCTCAAACCCTCCCACGCGTCGAACTCTCTGAGGAGTGACAGGCAGCCGGCGGCGTCCCCCAACCCCAAACGTGTCCTCGCCGCGATCGGAAGGACGATGGCCGCGATCTGCGGTGGCTCTCCCTCTCGTCGGCACTCGGCGAGCAACCACTCCGAGTCGGACGCGGCGCGCCGAAAGTCTCCCCGGCAGTTGTGGACGAGCGCGCGGGCGCTTCGCGGGGGGAGCGCGTAGTACTCCGATTGGGTCGCGCGACGGGCGAGCGACTCCGCGAGCTCGAGCGCGTCGTCCCAGTCGCCGCCGTCCACGTAGCGATCCAGCCGGAACACGTCGAAGCCGACCTCCAGCTCTTCGAGTCCATGGCTCCTCGCGAAGACCGCTCCCTTGTCGGCGATCTGCTGACTCAGCCGGATCCCGTCGTTCAGTGCCACGATCGAGCACACGTTGTAGTAGAGGATTCCCGCGTCGCGACCCAGGCCCTGATCGATCGCGGCGTCGAGGGCGTCCTGCGCTTCGGCCTGCCCGCCCGGATCGCCGAGCAGGACTCGCGAATACCCCCTCAGTCCTCGTAGGAGCACGTGCTCCGGGAGGCCCAGCTCTGCAGCCAGCGCGAGACCGCGGTCCGCGTCGGCGACGACTCCCTCGTTGTCGTCGCTCACGAGCCTGCTCGCCGCCCGCTCGTACAGGACGTCCACGAGCTCCGGGGACGGACCGAGCGGTTCCAGCAGCCGCAGCGCCTCGTCCGCCGTCACGCTCGCCCGCGGGTCCCTGATGTGGACGAGCGCCTTGCCGGATCGCGCCAACGCCTTTGCGGCGGGTGGGATGAGACCCGCGGAAAGGAACCCCTCGATCGCCTGTTCGAACTCCGCGGCGGCCTCACGCGCCCTGACACGACCCAGAAGAGCCTCCGCATGTCTCACAAGCAGGGTGGGATCGTCGGGCGCGAGGCGCAGACCCTCGGCGTACAGACGCTCCGCGGCCGCCACGTCGGTCCGCATGGCCCGATCGCCCGCCAGCAGCGTCGCGCGCGCGGCCTTCACAGGAAGATCCCTCGGTGCCGCTGCCCCTGCGGCGGCCAGCAGGTCGAGCGCGGTGACGTAGTGCGACGCGAGGATCTCCGCGTAGTCCTCCACGCGGTCGCCCGCCCGCTCCTCGATCCAACCCGCCGCCGCGACGTGCCGGTCGGCCCGCGGCCTCCGCGGAATCTGCCCGTAGCACACGTCCCGAACGAGGACGTGGGAGAAGGCGTACTCGGAATCGCCCTCCATCGATGACGTCCTGCTCGGCCGGATCAGCTCGGTTCGGGAGAGCTCGTGGAGCGCTTGCTCGACCGTTTCGTAGCTGCGACCTGCCATCGCCGCCACCGCGCCCGCCCAGAAGACCTTGCCGATCACCGACGCGTCCTGCAGCAGGTGCTTCCTGTCCGACGCGAGGGTGTCGAGTCTCGCCGCGAGAAGGTCGTGGACGCTCGAGGGGACGGGGATGTCCGCGCCCGCCTCCATGTGCCAGCCGGCGTCGCTGCGCTTCAGGATCCCCGTGTCCCGAAGGAGGCGAACGAACTCCTCCGCGTAGAGCGGGTTTCCACCCGCGCGAGACACGACCGCCTGCTGCACATCTGCCGGCAACACCAATTGGTCCAGGAGGTTCGCGGTCAGCCGGGCCGTGTCCTCCCGGTTGAGGGCCGACAGGTTCACGCGAACCGAGCTTCGACCTGCTGGTGCGAAAGGCGGCACTCGCTCCCAGAGTTCGGGGCGAGTCGTTCCGATCAGCACCATGGGCACACCTTCAGCGAACTCGGTGACGTACTCGATGAACTCCAGGAGCGCCGGGTCCGCCCAGTGCAGATCCTCGAAGACGAACACCGACGGCTGCTGGTCGGCGAGTGCTTCCAGGAACTCCCGCCACGCCGTGAAGTTCTCCTGTCGCGAAGCCTCCGGAGCATCGACTCCCACGAGCGGCCGCAGGCGCTGGTGCAGCCACGCGCGATTCTCTTCCGCGGCAACCACTCGCCCCAGCTTGCCGTCGGCGATCTCGAGAGAGTCGGTCTCCAGGATTCCCGCCTCGGCCTTCACGATCTCCCCGAGCGCCCAGAAGGTGACGCCGTCGCCGTAGGGAAGCGAGCGACCCTGCCGCCAGCGATAGAGCCCGGGAAGCGAGTCCACGACCGCCATCAGTTCGGCGACCAGCCGGCTCTTGCCGACCCCGGGCTCGCCGGTCAGGATGACCATCTGCACCGACCGGTCCGCGACGCTCTTCTCGAACGCGGCGCGCAGGATCGTCAGGTCGGCTTCGCGGCCCACGAGCGGGCTGCGCATGGAGCGGACGACGTCCACTCCGAATCGGGCTCGAGCGGAGAGGGCACGCCAGACCGGAACGGGTCGCGACTTCCCCTTGAGGGCCACGGGATCCAAGGCCCCGTAGTCGAAGACGTCCTTCGTCGCCCGATACGTGCGCTCCCCCACGACGACGCCTCCGATGGGGGCCACTCCCTGCAGGCGGGACGCCGTGTTCACGGCATCGCCGGTGACCATCAGCGTTCCCGGATCGGGCCGCGGCCCCGCCGTAACGAGGGTCTCCCCCGTGTTGATACCGATCCGAACCTCGAGTTGCAGGTTCGGATCGCCGACGTTCAGCTCCTGGATCGCCTCGAGGATGCGCAGGCCCGATCGCACCGCCCGCTCGGGATCGTCCTCGTGTGCGGTTGGCGCTCCGAAGACTGCCATGACGGCGTCCCCGATGAACTTCTCGACGGTTCCGCCGTAGCGCTCCAGCTCCCTCGAGAGCATGCGGTGGTACGGAAAGAGGCGGTTCTTCACCTCCTCCGGATCAGCCGTCTCGGACGCCGCGGTGAATCCAACAAGGTCACAGAACAGGATCGTGACAACCTTGCGTTCCTCGGACACCTCAACGGGCTCGTCGGAGAGCGCTGCACCGCAGTCGGAGCAGAACCTCGAGCGCTCAGGACTCTCGGCTTCGCACTTCGGGCACACCCGCACGACCGGAGTTTATGGTCAAAGGGCGGCTACCGGAACCCCGCTCGCCGTATCTCAGGCGGAGAGCCCGTGGCACTTCTTGTACTTGCGGCCCGAGCCACA
>DASPTB010000188.1:0-4316 GCA_035623615.1 Actinomycetota bacterium | reverse complement strand
CATTCGCCCAGATGGACGAGGGCCGCATCGGAGACCTCGTCGCCCTGAACCTGATCGCGCCGATCGAGCTGACCCGCGGCGTGCTGCCCGGGATGCTCGACCGCGGTCGCGGCCGGATCGTGAACGTCGCGTCGGTGGCCGCCCACGTCGGCGTCGACGACGAGGCCGTCTACGCGGCCACCAAGTGGGGTCTCGCCGGATTCACCGAGAGCCTCCGCGCCGAGATGGCAGGTACCGGCGTCGGCGTCTCGCTGGTCTCTCCCGGTGTGGTGCGCACGGCGTTCTTCGAACGGCGCGGAGCGCCGTACGCGCGCACCTTCCCCGCACCGATCCCCCCCGGGCGGGTGGCCCGGGCAATCATCCGCGTGGTCGAGCGCGACGAGGACGACGCGTTCGAGCCGCGCTGGATGGCCCTGCCCGCGCGCCTCCGTGGCGCTTGGCCCCGCCTCTACCGGACCCTCGCCGCCCGCTTCGGGTAAGCGCCGGCCTCCTCATCGAGTCGGGCTCTTGGGTCGATACAGCCGTTGATGGCAACCGCTACAGACGTCCGTCGGATCACGCCCCTCAGGGCGGATCGGATAAGCCGAACAGCTCTCACGCTGCTCGGCCCGGCTGCCTTCGTGCTCTCCCAGTGGCGTCTGAATACGATCTTCTGGCACAGGACCCATGCGAGCGTATTTGCGCACGGCTACGTCGTGGCCCCCGGTGCGGAGCTTCGCTGGATCTCGGCGAACGTCGTTCCCGACCTGCTGGTGTATGCGGGCCTCGCCGGCGCGGGACTCGTCCTCGTCGCTCTCGGCTACCGGTTCCTCTGGTGTCTTCCCGCGGTATTGTTCGCGACCCTGCCGATCGTAGGGGCGGCGCACGCCCCCCAGTTCATCGGGACAGGGTGGTGGGCGTTGGTGGAGATGACTGGGCGTCATTCCTGGTTCGGGAACGCCCCGTTCTCGTCTGGCGCCGACCTGGCCCTCGTGCTCGCTCCTGCGGCGGCATGGGTCGGAACCGTTTCCAGACGCCCACACCGGAGCCTTGGAATGACGGGCGTGCTCGCCGTCGCCGTCGTTACCGGCGTCGTCGGGGTCGCTCTCCGGACCGCCTTCGTGGTGAGCAACTCGCTCCCGGAGGTGGGCATGGTGGCGGCCGTCTGCACGTTCGCCTTGCTCGCATCCACCTCACGTCCCTGGTGGCCCTGGGCGACCGTTCTCGTCGCCGGCCTCGTCTGCGGTCTGATCCAGGAACTGCTCGTGCGACTGGGCATCGCCCACGGCAGGACGAGCGTTGTGCTCGGAACCACGCCTCGCGAACAGATCGTCGTCACGGTCTGCGCGGTCGTCGTCTCCTGCTGGGAACCCTTGTCCACGGCGATGCGAGGTTCCGAGGAGTCGCCTCTCGGGCTCCTCATAGCCGTCAACGTGCTGAACGTGGCCGACGCGGCGCTCACGCAGTTCGCGATCCGCGCCGGGCAGGCGACCGAGCTGAACCCGCTGGTCCGTTCCATCGGTCTTCCGGCGAAGATCGTCGGCGTGGGACTCCTCAGCTGGCTCCTCTACCGGAAGCGTCCGGCACTCCTGTTGATTCCCGCGGCTGCACTGCTCCTGGTTCTGGCCTACCACGTGTCCGGGCTGGTCATCGACACCTGACCGCGCGAACGCGTCGCGGATGCGACGATGGGGCGTGCGCGGTTCACGCCTCTCCGGTCGGTACCTCATGTGGCCGATGGCGGCTGTGGTGTCGGTCGCGCTGGCTGCGTGCGGCGGCGGAAAGGCGGCTCCCACCCCCACGTCCTCCCGGCCCTCGGCCACGACGGTCGCCCCCTCTCCGTCGCCGACGACCGGCACCGTTTCGTTCGCCACCGTTCGCATCGGACTGCGGCGGATCGCGACCCTCGACCGGCCGATCTCGATGGCGGTTCGACGCGGCGACCCCAAGCTCTACGTGGCGGAGAAGGATGGTCTGGTCGTGGCCATTCGCGGAGCGCACGTCGAGGCGACACCGGTCCTCGACCTGCGCGGCGACGTGTCGCAGGGGGGTGAGCAGGGGTTGCTCGGCATCGCGTTCTCGCCCGACGGCCGCTACCTGTACGCCGACTTCACCGACACGGCGGGCAACACGCACGTGACACAGTGGTCGTTCTCCGACGGGCGGGCCGTCTCATCGAGCGAACGAACGATCCTTTTCGTGCAGCAGCCCTACCCGAACCACAACGGAGGGCAGATCGCGTTCGGCCCGGACGGCGACCTGTACATCGGGCTCGGCGACGGCGGCAGCGAGGGCGACCCCCACGGGAACGGACAGAACCTGGACACCCTCCTCGGGAAGATCCTGCGGATCCGTCCCACGCCGGCCAGTTCAAGCCCCTACGTCGTTCCCGCGGACAATCCGTTCGTCGGCCGGTCCGGTACCCGCCCGGAGATCTGGGCGTACGGGCTGCGCAACCCGTGGCGGTTCTCGTTCGACGCCAAGACCGGCGCGCTGTGGATCGGCGACGTGGGTCAGAACACGTGGGAAGAGGTGGACATGCAGCCCGGCGGATCGCGCGGAGGGCAGAACTACGGGTGGAACCTGACGGAGGGCGATCACCCGTACAACGGTGCCTCCCCGCCCGCCAACTGGACGCGCCCCGTCTACGAGTACTCGCACGCACACGGTGGCTGCGCGATCATCGGCGGGTTCGTCTACCGCGGAACGGCGATCCCCGGGCTCGAAGGCGTGTACCTGTTCAGCGACAACTGCCTCGGTGGGATCGCCGCCCTGCACGTCGTGGGCGGCCGGGTGGTCGGCGAGCGCGGCCTCGGGCAGCACGTGCCCTCGCCGTCCTCGTTCGGACAGGACGCGAGCGGCAACCTCTACGTGCTGTCGCTGGCCGGCGGGGTGTACGAGATCACGTCGTGACCATCGCGCGGAGCGACTCCTTCAGCGAGCCCATCGTCGCGAGGACCGCGCTCGGCTCATAGCCGCAGTGCGCCATGCAGTTGCGGCACTGCGTGTTCCCGCTCTGTCGTCCGTACCGCGACCAGTCCGTCGTCTCCACCAGCTCGTGGTAGGTGCGCGTGTAGCCGTCGGCCTGGAGGTAGCAGGGGCGCTGCCACCCGAAGATCGAGTAGGACGGGATCCCCCATGGGGTGCACTCGTAGTCGGTCTTCCCCTCGAGGAAGTCCAGGTACAGCGGCGTGTGATTCAGCCGCCACCTCTTGCGGCCGCCACCCGCGAACGCCTCGCGGAACAGCGTCCGAGTCTCGTCGACGCCGAGGAAGTGCTCCTGGTCGGGCGCCTTCCAGTAGGCGTAGGCGGGGGAGATCATCATCGCGTCGACCTTGACCTCGTCGTTCAGGAAGTCGAGCACGGCCTCGACGTTCTTCGGCGTGTCGCTGGAGAAGAACGTCGTGTTGGTCGTGACGCGGAAGCCGGCGCGCTTGGCCTCCTTCATCGCGTCGACGGCGACGTCGAAGACGCCCTCCTGGCACACCGACTCGTCGTGGCGCTCGCGCAGTCCGTCGACATGGACCGCCCACGCGAAGTAGGGCGAGGGCTCGAACAGCGGCAGCTTCTTCTTCATCAGGAGCGCGTTCGTGCAGAGGTAGACGAACTTCTTCCGCTTCACCAGCTCGGCGGCGACGAGGTGGATCTCCGGATGGATCAGCGGCTCGCCGCCGGCGATCGAGACCATCGGCGCCCCGCTCTCCTCGATCGCGGCGACCGCGGCGTCCACGGTCATCCGCTGCTTCAGCATGTGCGGCGGGTACTGGATCTTCCCGCAGCCGGCGCACGCGAGGTTGCAGGCGAACAGCGGCTCGAGCTCGACGATCAGGGGGAACTTGTCTCGGCGCTTGAGCTTCTGTCGCACCAGATAGGTCGCGACGCGCAGCTGCTGGCGTCGCGAGACCGTCACCGAAGTCGCTCCTCGTTGCTCCTCCCCCAGGACTCCTTCACCGGAGTTCCAGGGGCAAGGTGAACCGTAGCGACTCGTCCACCACGTTTCGGTTCTCGACGCGAACGGGCCCGAGGCCGGCGAGCGCGCCGACCACGCGTTCGACGAGGGTCTCCGGGGCCGAGGCGCCCGCCGTGACGGTCACGGTCGCGGCGTCCTCGAGCCAGGCCGGGTCGATCTCGGTCTCGTCGTCGATCAGCTCGGCGCGGCAACCCTCACGCTCGGCGACCTCGACCAGCCGCTTCGAGTTGGACGAGTTCTCGGAGCCGATCACGAGCATGAGGTCGGACTCGCGTGCGAGCGCCTTCACGGCGTCCTGCCGGTTGGTGGTCGCGTAGCAGATGTCGTCCGAGCCGGGCCCCGCGAGCGACGGGAAGCGCTGCCGCAG
>DASPTB010000289.1:0-6178 GCA_035623615.1 Actinomycetota bacterium | reverse complement strand
CGTTCGCGAGCGTCGACTTGCCCGAGCCGTTGGGGCCCATCAGGGCGTGCACCTCGCCCTGACGCACCGTCAGGTCGATCCCCTTCAGGATCTCCTTGCCCTCGACCTGGGCACGCAGGTCGTGGATCTCGAGCGTGATCGTCCTCTGTTGTGTGTCGATCGTGTCGGTGGCCACCGTCAGTCCTCCATGTCGATCAGGATCGTGTCGCCGTCGACCTTCACCGGGAAGGCCGGGACCGGCGTCGTCGCCGGAAGCGTCTTCGGGGCCCCCGTGTCGAGGTCGAACGTCGAACCGTGCTTGGGGCACTCGATCGTGCGGTCCTCGACGTCCACCTCTCCCTCCGAGAGGAAGTAGTGCGCGTGGCTGCAGATGTCGCCGACGGCCCGGTACTCGCCGCCGCCGAGGTTGACGAGCGCCACCTCGACGCCCTTGGGGGTCACCTTGCGGGCCTCGCCCTCGGGGACGTCCGCGGTGGAGGCGACCTCGACGAACGGCATCGTCAGCTCGTCTCCAGCTCTCGTTCGATCGTCGCCTCGACGCTCTCGCGCACCTCCGGAATGGTGACCCGATCGAGGACTTCGCGGAAGAACCCGAACACGACCAGGCGCTCGGCCTCCTTCTGCGGGATGCCACGGCTCTGGATGTAGAACATCGTGTCCTCGTCGACGGGCCCGACACTGGCGGCGTGACCGCAGCGGACGGGGTCGTTCGTCAGGATCTCGAGGTTCGGGATCGAGAACGCCTTCGAGGTCTCGGTCAGCAGGACGTTGCGGTTGGTCTGGTACGCGTTGCAGCGGTGCGCGCCCGCCTGGATGATCACGGTTCCCGAGTAGATCGCGCTGGCGTGTCCTTTGAGCGCCCCCTTGTACAGCAGGTCGGACGAGGTGTCGTTTCCTACGTGATCCTGGATGGAGCGGAAGTCGAACCGCTGATCGGCGTCGCCGAAGTAGACGCCGAGCATCTCGCTCGACCCGCCGTGACCCTTCAGAAGCGACTCGGCCTCCATGCGCGAGAGGCTCCCGCCGAACGCGACTGCGAGCGTGCGGACGTCGGCATCCTGTTCGACGACGGCCCGCTGCACGGCGAGGTGGGTGACGCCGCTCCCCCAGTCCTGCAGCGCGACGTAGCGGACCTTGGAGCCCCGACCGGCGTAGATCTCCACGACCGCGTTCGAGAGGACCCGCTGCAGATCCGGAGACGCGTACCGGTCGACGTAGGTGACCTCCGCGCCCTCCTCGGCAACGAGCACCGTGTGGGGGAAGACGGCGAGGCCGTCGCGATCGACGTAGGTGAACGTCTGCAGCGGCAGTTCGACCTTGACATCCTTCGGCACGTGGACGAGCGTGCCGCCGGTCCGGAAGGCGGCGTGCAGCGCCGTGAACTTGGTGCGGTCGAACGGGACGGCGGTGTGGATGCGGCCTTCGACGAGGCTCGGGTGATCCCGGAGGGCCGCGTCGATGCTCTCGAGGCGGACGCCGGCCTTGTCGAGGTCGGGCTCGAGGTGGGCCAGAGTCAATGTGGAGTTGTGCTGGATGGCCAGGCCGGCCCGGGCCCCGACGTCCCCCATCGACTCCTGAAGTTTCGCAGGCACGTCGTCGAGAGTCTTCGCGAACGGTTCCTCGCCTTCCAGCGAGAACGTGGCGAGGTCGAGCTCGGAGACGTCGGTGTATCGCCATTCCTCGGTCTCGGACGACGGCAGCGGCATTGCCTCGTAGCTGCGATAGGCGTCCCGGCGAAGCCGCGTGGCGTTCCCCCCGTCGCCGGCAGTGGTCGCGAGCCGTTCCAGGGCGTGCTGCTCGAAGGCGGAGGTGACGGTTTCGGCCATCAAGCGTGAATCCTATCAGGGAGGTCGGATTCAGGCTTTCGACAACCGCCCGCAACCGAATCGATCACGGCCGGTTGACCTCGGCCACCCACGCCAGTTTTGCTGATGACGCTGGACGAAAGCACGTTGAGAGGCGTCCCGGCGGAGGAGGTTGGCATGGCAGCGGACGGGAAGGTCGAGGCACTGCGACGCATCCTGGACGGATTCAACGCGCACGACCTCGATTCCATCATGGCGTTCTTCGACGACGACTGCGTGTTCGAATCGCCCCGGGGGCCCGATCCGTGGGGCCGGCGGTTCGTCGGCAAGGAGGAGGTGCGCAGGGGGCTCCGCGCGCGGTTCGAGGGAATCCCTGATGTCCGCTACGACGAGGACGACCATTTCGCGTGCGGGAACCGCGGCGCATCCGAGTGGACCATCCGCGGAACGACGGTCGAGGGCGTGCGCGTGGACGTCCGCGGGTGCGACCTGTGGACCTTCGGCGACGACGGGAGCGTCACGCGCAAGGACAGCTACTGGAAGATCCGCGAGGGGTAGCTCGGCGCCTGCCCTGGGACCGCGACTTTCCCCGCGACGGCTTGGGCTGAGCATCACTGTCTCGACACGAGGGCCGCGAGCGCGACTGCGAGCGGAACGGCGATCCAGAGCTGTTGGACCCCCGCCCGGCGGAGCTCCCGCATGAGGTCGGTGCCCTCGAGCTCCCGTTCGAGCGCGCCCGGCCTGGAGAGCGACTCGGCGCTGATCGCGAGGGGCACGTAGTTGATCCCCACGCCGACGAGCCACGCGCCGAGCACCAGGCCCCAGCCGCTTGCCGTAGCGAGCGTGATGCCTCCGAGCAGGACGCAGCCGATCGCGCCGGCCCAGAACTCGACACGAATGACCTTGCGACGTCTCGGGCTTCCTTTCGTGCCCCACATGTCGGCCGCAGCCAGCCGCCGGACGTTCACCATCCAGACTCCCCCTCAGGAATGTCCTCCGAGAACGCATGGCCGTGGCGGGTCGCCGTTTCGGCGACCCGCCACGGCCAGACAGACCGACAACAGCATCCCGAACCGGTGCGCTACCAGCCGACCGCTTCGCCGTCCTTTCTGAAGTCGGACGCGGCGTGATAGACGCCGTTCACCGGCGGGTCTCCCTTCGTGACCCACTCCTTCGGTGCCTCGAGGCCGGGCGCCGCCTGGAACAGGATCGCCTGGTATCCACCGAACACGTCGTCGTCGCCCGCGACGCGCCTGACGTTGAACCCCATAGCTTCGAGCTGCGCGCCCACCAGGTCGTACAGGTTCGACTCGAGGTCGACCTGATCCAGGCTCTGGCTGTGGTGGAACCGCGCGGCGTCGCCCGCCGCCTGGACGTTCATCCCCAGGTCGATCATGTTCACCAGCTCGGTCGCCTGCGCCTGCGCCTGCTCGTCGCCGCCCATGTTCCCGAACGACAGCAGCGGCCGTCCGTCCTTCATGACGAACGCGGGAATGATGGTCAAGAACGGCCGCTTGTGCGGAGCGATCACGTCCGGCGAGGTGGGCTTCAGGTTGAAGAACGATCCCCGGTCGTTCATCGGGAACCCATAGCCGGGCACCGAGATCTGCGACCCGAAGTAGTCGTAGACGCTGTAGATGAACGACGCCATGTTGCCCCAGCGGTCCGCGGTCGTCAGGTAGACCGTGTCGCCGCGCTCCTGTGTGGTGATGAACGGGTCGGATCCTGCGGCAGGCGGCGGCGGCGCGTGGTCCGGCGTGATCTGGCTGCACAGCGACGCCGCGTAGTGCTTCGAGATCAGCATCTGCAGCGGGATCTTCACGAACCGCGGGTCGCCGTTGTACTTGAGCAGATCCGCGTAGGCGAGCCGCTTCGCCTGCACCAGAATGCTCCAGAACTCCGGGGAACGCGGGCCGAGCGCGCGCAGGTCGTAGCCGAGGCGCGGCGCGCACTCCTGGAGGATGTTCAGCATCTCGAGCGTCGCGAACCCCTGGGTCTGCGGCGGCATCTCGTAGACGTCGTAGCCCTTGTAGTCGGTGCTGATCGGGTTCACCCACTGCGACTTGAACGAGCTGAGGTCGGACATCGTCCACTTCGCTCCGCCGGCGTTCATGCGGCGGACGATCGCGCGCCCGATCGGTCCGTCGTAGAACGCCTTCGGGCCGTCCTTCGCGAGCAGCCTGTAGGCACGTGCGAGGTCGGGGTTCCGGAAGATGCTGTACACGGGCGGCGCCTGGCCCTTCACGAGGAACACCTTGTTCGACTCGGGATCCTGGCGCAGGTGGTGCACGTAGAAGTTGTCGTAGCTCCGCCAGTCACCCTGGATCCGCTCGGTGAGGCCGAAGCCCTGGCTGGCCGTCTCGATCGACGGTTGCAGGACCTGCGCGAGCGACATCCGGCCGAAGCGTCCGAGGAAGCGGCTCCAGCCGTCCACGGCGCCAGGCACGGTCACGCTGTACACGCCGTAGAACGGCACGTGATCCAGCCCCCTGCTGTGGTAGAAGGCCGGGGTGTGCGAGGCCGGCGCCCAGCCGGCGGCGTTCAGGCCGTAGAGCCGGTGCGTCTTGGCGGAGTAGTAGATCGCCTCCATGTCGCCGCCGATCCCGGCGCTCTCCGGTTCGACGACACCCAGCATCGCCGCCGCCCCGACCGCGGCGTCGGCGGCGTTCCCGCCTTCCCTGAGGATCTGAAGGCCGGCCTGTGCGGCGAGCGGTTGGCTCGTCGCAACGACGCCATGGCGCGCGAGTACCTCCGAGCGGGTCTGCTCCGTCCAGTCCCACATCCTGTCGCCCCGCACGGCCGTGATGTTCGCCGACGGGTTCGGTGTCGCCTTGGTGGGCAGGCCGAACGGATTCGGCGACACGTCGTCGTACCCCGCCGATGCGACCGATGCCGCGACCACGAGCACGACGGCGACCCCAAGAGCGGGCAGAGCCACCCGCCGCGTCATTGTTCGGCGCACGTCCACGACGCACCCCCTTCTGCTCGATCGACCGGTTGCCGGGTCAATCTATGACGGGTGCGCGTTTCAGCGGTAGTCGTGCTGCAGAGGCATTCGCCGGGATCGCCGGCGACTACCCGATCGCGCCCTCCATCTGGAGCTCGATCAGGCGGTTGAGCTCGACTGCGTATTCCATCGGAAGCTCACGTGTGATGGGCTCGATGAACCCGTTCACCACCATCGCGGTCGCTTCGGCCTCGGTGAGGCCGCGGCTCATCAGATAGAAGAGCTGGTCCTCGCCTACGCGCGACACGGTCGCCTCGTGGCCGAGCTGCGCCGTTTCCTCCTCGACCTCGACGTACGGATACGTGTCGGATCGGGACTGTTCGTCGAGGATCAACGCATCGCAGCGCACGAGCGACTTCGCGTGGTGGGCGCCGGGCTCGACGCGAACCAGCCCGCGGTACCCGGTCCGGCCGCCCCCCTTGCTCACCGACTTGGACGTCACGACGCTCGACGTGTACGGCGCCGCGTGGATGGCCTTGCCACCGGCGTCGGTGTGCATCCCCTCCCCGGCGAAGGCAACCGACAGCACCTCGCCGCGAGCGCCCTTGCCCAGCAGGTAGATCGATGGGTATTTCATCGTCACCTTCGAGCCGATGTTGCCGTCGACCCACTCCATCACCGCGTCCTCGTAGGCGGCCGCGCGCTTCGTCACCAGGTTGTAGACGTTGGTCGACCAGTTCTGGATGGTCGTGTAGCGGACGCGGGCGCCGGGCTTCACGATGATCTCTACGACAGCCGAGTGAAGTGAGTCGCTGGTGTAGATCGGCGCGCTGCATCCCTCGACGTAGTGCACGTACGAGCCGGGCTCGGCGATGATCAGCGTCCGCTCGAACTGACCCATGTTCTCCTGGTTGATGCGGAAGTACGCCTGCAGCGGGATGTCGACGTTGACGCCCTCGGGGACGTACACGAACGAGCCGCCGGACCACACCGCCGAGTTGAGCGCGGCGAACTTGTTGTCGTTCGCGGGAATGATCGTCCCGAAGTACTCCTTGACGAGGTCGGGGTAGTCGCGGAGCGCCGAGTCCATGTCGGTGAAGATGACCCCGATGGAGTCGAGCTCCTCGCGGATCTTGTGGTACACGACCTCGGACTCGTACTGCGCCGAGACCCCGCCGAGGTACTTCTTCTCGGCCTCGGGGATCCCGAGTTTGTCCCACGTTCCCTTGATGTCCTCGGGGAGGTCCTCCCAGTTCTGGGCCTGCTTCTCGGTGGAGCGGATGAAGTAGTAGATGTCGTCGAAGTCGATGCCCGACAGGTCGGCGCCCCACCACGGCATCGGGCGCGCCTGGAAGTGCTTGAGGGACTTCAGCCGGTACTTGCGCATCCAGTCGGGCTCGGACTTTCGCTCGGAGATCTCCTCGAC
>DASPTB010000286.1:0-19071 GCA_035623615.1 Actinomycetota bacterium | reverse complement strand
CTCGAGGGAGGCGGCGATCCGAGTCATGGTGGGGGGTTGTACCTGCTCGGTCGCCGCCAGCTCCCCGAGCGTCATGCGCCCCGCACGATCGACGGCGACGAGCGCCGAGAACAGGGACTGCCCGATCCCGACGTCGGCCTGCTGTCGCATCCGGCGAGCCAGTCGGTTGACGGCCAGACGCAGCCGGGAGACGACCTCGGTCGCCTCGGGGGGTTCGGCCGCGTTCGCCGGAGCGATCGTGACGGATGTGCGCATGCCACACATTATTTCACAAAGCTAATTAGCTTGACAAACTGTTTGTCGGCAGGCGGGCGAGACCGAGCGCGAATCGCTCCGGACAACGTGACGACCGAGGGGTCAGGAGATGGGGGACGCGATGAACCCGAAGTAGATCGTCATGAGGCCGCCCACCGCGAGGCAATAGACGGCGAAGGGCGTGAGCGTGCGGGTTTCGAAGTATCTCGTCAGGAACCGCACCGACAGGTACGCGGCGATCCCGGCCGCGACGGCCCCGACCAGCGCCTGCCCGCGGATGTTGCTTCCCAGGGGCCCGGTCAGGTCCGGGAGCTTGTAGAGGCCCGCCGCCAGAATGATCGGCGTGGCCAGCAGGAAGGAGAAACGAGCGGAATCCTCGTGGCTCAGGCCACGCGTAAGCCCCGCGACCATCGTGATGCCCGACCGGCTGATCCCCGCGAGCAGCGCGAACACCTGCGCCACGCCGATGACCACCGCCTCCTTGAACTCCAGCGTCTCGAGGCGGCGGGAATCCGTTCCCTCGTAGGTGCCGTGCGCGAGGGCCAGCTCACGGACCACCGTGCGCCGGCGCACCCGCTCGCCGAACGTCAGGATCAGGCCGTTCACGAACAACAGCACCGACGCGTACAGCGGCTTGGCGAAGACGACGCGGAGCGCGTGCTCCAGCAGCATCCCCGTGATTCCCGCCGGAACGGTGGCGACGAGCAGCAACCAGGCCAGGCGCTCGTCGGGCGTTTCGATCCGCCGCGTGCGCAGCGTGTGGAAGAAGCCGCCGATGATCCTGTACCAGTCCTTGCGGTAGAAGATGAACAGCGCGACGCCGGTTCCCACGTGCAGCGCGACGAGGAATGCGAGGAACATCGACTCCGGGCGCGCCTGCATGATCGCCAGGGCCTTCCACCCCGGGACCAGGGCCGGCAGGATGACCGAGTGGCCGAGGCTCGAGATGGGGAACAGCTCGGTGACACCCTGCAGGATCCCGAGCACGATGGCCTGGAGGTACGTCATCTCTCCCCGACTCCCCCGCGCCCACGGCGCGCGTCGGCGGAGGCTACCAACGCGGTGGGAGCGGGGGCAATGACCGTGCCGTGGAGGCTTTGTGACGAAGGTTCCACGAACGCGGGCCCCGATATCCTTCCCCCGTGACCCTGGTCCTATTGATCCGCCATGCGCTGACGGACGCGACCGGCAAACGACTCTCCGGACGGACGCGCGGCATCCACCTGTCCGACGCCGGGCGTGACCAGGCGAGGGCCCTGGCCGAGCGGCTGGCGCCCCTTCGCATCTCGGCGGTGTACTCGAGCCCGCTCGAGCGATGCGTGGAGACCGCCCGCCCGTTCGCCTCGGCCAGGGGGCTCGACGTTCGCGCCGACCCGCGCCTGATCGAGGTCGCGTACGGGACGTGGACGGGCCGATCGATGGGCCAGCTCATGCGAACGGCGCTCTGGAAGCAGGTGCAGTCCTCGCCGTCGTCGATTCGCTTCCCCGGGGGCGAGACGCTCGGGGAGGTCCAGCAACGGGCAGTCGGCGCCGTGAACGACATCGCGGCGGCACACCCGCGAGGCGTCGTGGCGGTCGTCACGCACGCCGACGTGATCCGGCTCGCGGTCGCCCACTACTGCGGCGTCCACCTCGACCTGTTCCAGCGCTTCGTCGTGGGAACGACCTCCGTGTCGGCGATCATGCTCGGCGACCGGATCCCGCGCATCCTTCGCCTGGGCGACACCGGGTCCCTCGAGGATCTCGCCCCCCGCTCGAGCGGAAAACGGCCGTCGGGCGCCGCGGGCTCGCGGCGCGGCGGGGCGGTGCGAGGATAGTCGGGCGGATGGTCATCGAGCTCGATCCGGTGGACCGGATCACAGCGGGGGCAGTCGGCGAGCCCGGCGCGCGCACGTTCTTCCTGCAGGGCCGAAAGGGCTCGCAGCTCGTCACGCTGCTCGTGGAGAAGCAGCAGGTGCAACTCCTCGCCGCGTCGGTCGTCGAGATCTTGGCGCGCGTCGCGGGCGAGAGTGAGCCCGAGCTCCCCGATGAGCTGCCGGACGAGGCCATGGAGCTCGAGGAGCCGCTCGTCCCCGAATGGCGGGCGGGCCGGCTCGCGATCGGGTACGAGGAGGATCGCGACATGCTCGTGCTCGAGGTCGAGGAGTTGCTCCCGGACGAGGAACCCGGCGAGGAGCCGGAGGCCGGCGCGTCCATCTCTGCGCCGAACCTCGGCGAGGACGAACCGGACGTCGGCAAGGTACGGTTCTGGGCGACGCGCGACCAGATGCTCGCGCTCGCGCGGCGCGGCGTCGCGGTCTGCGCGTCGGGCCGGCCCACCTGCCAGTTCTGCGGCAACCCCATCGACGCGGAGGGGCATACGTGCCCGGCCATGAACGGGCACCACGAGCTCGGCGGGTGAGCACCGTCGATCCGCGAATCCTCGCCCTGCTCTCGGGCGGCGAGATGGAGCTCGTAGGTCTGCTCCCCAATTCTTCGAACTACACGTTCCTCGCCCAGATCCGCCACCCCGACGAGGACCTGCTTGCCGTCTACAAGCCCCGCGAAGGCGAGACGCCGCTTTGGGACTTCCCCGAAGGGACGCTGTACAAGCGCGAGGCCGCGGCGTTCGAGCTCGCCTGCGCGCTCGGCTGGCCCGCGGTGCCCCCCACCGTGATCAGGGAGGGCCCGCACGGCCCCGGTTCGGCGCAGCTGTTCGTTGAGGCCGACCCGCGGGAGCACTACTTCACCCTTCGCGACGAACGACTCGATGATTTCGCGGCGGTCGCCGCCTTCGACGTCATCGCGAACAACGCCGACCGGAAGGCGGGTCACTGCCTGCTGGCACGAGACGGAACGATCTGGGTGGTCGACCACGGGGTCTGCTTCGCGACGGCGCCGAAGCTCCGCACCGTGATCTGGGAGTTCGCGGGCGAGCCGATCCCCGGGCCGCTCCTCGAGGACATCGGGCGCGTCGCCGGCGAGCTCCGCTCGGGACCGGTCGAGAAGACGCTTCGTGCGCTGCTGGCGCCGCAGGAGTTCGGAGCGACTGCCCGCAGGGCCGAGCACCTCGCGGCCTCCGGCCGCTTCCCCGAGCCCGGAGCCGGACGCCCCTATCCCTGGCCGCCGGTCTGACCGGTCGGGTGCGGTTGCGGGCCCGAGGGGCTCGGGCGGGGCCGCCTCCGCCGGCAGCGACCCCGCGGATTTCACGCCCGGCGCGCCCCACGCGTTTTCATGTCCGATGGCGCTGCATACGCTGCTGCTCGAGGTGATTGAAACGGTGGCACCGAACCGCGGCGGAGCCGGGGGCGGGCGGGC
This sequence comes from Actinomycetota bacterium, assembly GCA_035623615.1. GTDB lineage: Bacteria > Actinomycetota > UBA4738 > UBA4738 > UBA4738 > DASPTB01. Next base: position 15,519 of record DASPTB010000286.1, on the reverse strand, counting down.
AGACCGAGCGCGCCCGGTCTCGGCTTCGCTTCGGCCGCCGCCGTTCGAGGAATTCTTGGAAGCCAACAGGACCGCGGTCTACCGGTTTCTCCTGGCGACGGCGGGCCCGGACGCGGACGACTGCTTCCAGGAGACGTTTCTTTCCGCGTTGCGCGCCTACCCGAGGCTGCGCGACGGGTCGAACCTCCGCGCCTGGGCACTTGCCATCGCAACTCGCAAGGTCGTCGACTCGGCGAGGGCACGCGCGAAACGCCCGAGGCCGGTCGCGGACGTCGGTGAAAGGGCCTCCGCCACAGACCCGGCGCCGGTCGACGGGAAGGACCCCGTGTGGCGAGCGCTCCGGTCGCTGCCGCCACGGCAGCGGGCCGCGGTCGCCCACCGGTTCGTCCTCGACTTGTCGTACGCCGAGATCGCGACCGCCCTCGGCAGCAGTGAGGAGGCGGCCAGGGCGAACGTCTACCAGGGGCTGAAGAAGCTCCGCGAGCGATTGGGGAACGACGATGGCTCCGAGGAATAGCAGGCGGCCGGGAAGCCACGCGGACGCGGACGGCGTGGCGAGGGCCCTTCGAACGATGACGAGCGACGCGGCGGCCGGCTCGCGGCGGGCCGCACGCAGGATCGGCGACGCGGCCGACGCCGCGGGGTTGGTCGACGTCGCGTACGGCACGGTCGACACGCCGATCGGCGCACTGCTCGTTGCGGTGTCTCGGCGCGGCGTCGTGCGCGTCGCGTTCGAGGAGGAGATCGACGACACCGTGATCGAACTCTCCGACGACACGTCGGTGCGGGTGCTGCGCTCGGCGCGCGGGACGGACGAGGTCCGTCGCCAGGTCGAGGAGTACTTCGGCGGGAGCCGCCATGAGTTCGACGTGGGCGTGGACTGGTCCGAGCTGCACGGTTTCACCCGCAAGGTGCTGCGCGAGACGGCGCGCATCCCGTTCGGGTCGGTGCTCACGTACCGAGAGGTCGCCGGCCGCGCGGGGAACTCGCGCGCGATGCGGGCGGCGGGGAATGCGCTGCACGCCAATCCCGTACCGATCGTCGTGCCGTGCCACCGGGTGATCAGAACGGGCGGCGGGCTCGGCGGGTACGGAGGCCGGCTCGATCGCAAGGAGGCGCTCCTGCGGATGGAGGGCGCGCTGTTGTAAGGGCGTGGCAGGCGCCGCCGGAGTGTCAGGCGGACGGGCGGAGCCGGTCGGCGAAGACGGCGACGCTCGCCGTGAACCCGTGCAGGAAGTTGCGCCCGCCCACGGGACCGAACTCGCCGGCGCAGAAACCGCCGGCGAGCGACGCGCCGCCGAAATAGGTCGAGACGAGCGAGGCGTCGTGGTCGGGCTCCGGGAACAGCCGCGTCCCGCGCCCCGTGCACGTGAACAACAGGGCCCCGGCCGGCCTCGCCGGAAGCTCCTCGGCAGTCAGCTGCAGCAGGGATCGCAGCTCCTCGTCGGCGGTCGCGGCGTCGCGAACGTGGAACCGGACCATCTCACCGACCGCCACGCGATCGCCCACCGCGATTGCGCCGTTGGACGGGTCGACGCCCAGCACGCCCCGGACGACGAAGTCGCCCTGGCCATGTTCCGTCTTGTACTCGTCGATCGCGCGTCCGACGTGCAGGCCCTCGGTGGCGAGCTCGCGGTCGGGCGCCGCGAGCGACTCGAGCGCCTCCTGGAGGCGATCGAGAGGCGGCCGTCCGCCGAGCTCGAGCAGGAAGTTGTCGCGCGCGCCGGTCACGACGAGCGGCGCTCCGAAGGGACGGCACCCCTGCGAGACGATCGTCCGGACGAGGACCGAGTCGGGGAGCTCGGCCCCGACCGCCCCCCCGGAGAGCACGTCGTGGTCGTGGAACAGGATCGTCTCGCCCCCGCGCCGCCCGCCGCTCGCCATCCCTCCCACCATCAGGGGGCGCGACGGAAGGTCGTTCAGGTGAGCGAGGAGCGAGTCGGCGGGAAAGCTGAATGGGTCGGCGATGAACAGATGAGGAGCGCCGGGCGGAGCTCCTTGATCGAACGTCCATCCGCCGAGGACGCCGCCCGAGTCGGTCGGCTGGAACTCCATGCGGAACGTCTGCGCGCGGTCCGGCATCGCTGCCAGCCAGACGGCCACGGCCGGAGCCCGCTCGACCTCGCGCCTCCCCGCCAGCACCGACTCGCTCGCGCACCCGATGAGCCCCGTCGGTTCGGCCACCTCGTGAACGGCGCGAAGGACGTCGCCGGCCCGGCCCGCGTGATCCGAGGAGGCGAACAGGACCGCCAGTGCAGGCGGATGTCCGTCGAGTCCGGCGAGCGCCATTTCGGTGGCCTCGCGCCCGGCGCGAGCCCCGTCGGCGAGCGTCGAGAGTCCCGCACCGGCCAGCATCTGCGGCGAGTGTACGATCGGGGACATGGCACAGTTCGGCGGCCCGGACGACGGGCTCCCGCCTCGGCCGGACGCCCCGCCGAACGATCCCCGCACGCCTGCATCGGGATCGTCACGGGCGTCGGGACCGTCACCGGCATCGGGACCGGCATCGGGCTCGACGCCCACGCCCGGCTCGTCGCCGCCGGGGGACGGCGTGCGGACGAGCGGGCTCCCGCTTGAGACGTGCTACCGGCACACCGACCAGATCACAGGTGTGCATTGCACCCGCTGCGGCCGCCCCATCTGTACCGACTGCATGCGCCCCGCCGCCGTTGGCTATCAGTGCCCGGATTGCCTCCACGAGGCGGGAGCGTCGATGCCGCGGAGGCGCCGTTCGATCACGCTGCACGGCGCGGGCCGCATCACGCGCATCCTGATCGGAGTCAACGTCGCCATCTTCCTTGTCGAGATCGCTCAGGCGGGCGGGGCGACCAACCAGCACCTGCTGAACATGGGTGCGCTGTTTCCGCCGGCCGTTGCCCAAGGCCAGTATTGGCGCCTCGTCACGGTCATGTTCCTCCACGCGAACATCCTTCACATCGCTCTGAACATGTACGCGTTGTACATCCTTGGCCCCCCGGTCGAGGAGTGGTACGGAGAGTGGCGATTCCTCGCCATCTACCTGGTGAGCGGCTTTCTCGGGGGCGTTGCATCGTATGCGTTCGGACCACTCAACGAGATCGGTGTTGGCGCCTCCGGGGCGATCTTCGGATTGATGGGCGCTTGGCTCATCTACAACTTCCGCCGACGCGACAACCCACTCTCGTACTCCAACATGCGCATCGCCCTCATCCTCATCGGGATCAACTTGGTCTTCAGCTTCTCCGTACCGGGCATCGACTGGCGGGCTCACGTCGGAGGTCTCCTGGGCGGCATCGCGGCCGGATACGTGGCTGAGGGGTTCGGGCCCCGGTCGACGCGCGCCGCGGTGACCGTCGTCGGGATGTGCGTGCTGGTGATCTTCGGCACCGTGGTCGCGGCCGGACGAACGGTGGCGATCCGACACACACTCGGCCTCTAGACACCCGACTCGCCCGAGGTCACAGTGGCGCAGAAGCGCTTCGGCTGCGTGTATGCTCCCCGGCACCGACCCGTCGAGGAGGAGCGAGCGTGACCGAACCTGCTGTTGTCGCCTACCGGCCCGAGCCCGCGGACTTCGCGTGGACGTTCGGCGGCGTGCGCCCCGTTCGTACGGTGGCGCCGGGCACCGTCCTCGAGCTGTGGACCGAGGACGCCTTCGGCGGCCACGTCCGTGGCCCAGACGACGTCATCTCCAAGGTCATCCAGTTTCCGTTCGTCAACCCGCAGACGGGCCCCTTCTTCATCGAGGGAGCCGAACCGGGCGACACGCTCGCAGTGCACTTCGTCTCGATCGAGCCGTCGCGGGACTGGGCGGCGTCGACCACGGTGCCGCTGTTCGGGGCGCTCACCGCGACGCCCGTCACCGCGATGCTCCACGACCCGCTCCCGGAGGTCGTCTGGATCTACGAGGTCGACCGCAAGGGCCGCACGGTTACGTTCCGGGCGCGCCACGGCGACCATTCGGTGCAGATGCCGCTGGATCCGATGCACGGGACCGTCGGGGTCGCGCCTGCCGCCTTCGAGGCGCGCTCCTCGCTCGTGCCGGACTCGCACGGCGGCAACATGGACACGCCGGAGATGCGCGCGGGCGTGACCTGCTACCTCGGGGTGAACGTCGAGGGCGCGCTCTTCTCGATCGGCGACGGGCACTGCCGCCAGGGCGAGGGCGAGACCTGCGGCGTCGCGGTCGAGGCGGCAATGGACACCGTCGTCATCGTCGACGTGATCAAGGGAGTCGCCACCCCCTGGCCGCGCCTGGAGAACGACGACTACGTCATGAGCACCGGATCCGCGCGGCCGCTCGAGGACGCGTTTCGCATCTCCCAGGTCGATCTGGTGAACTGGTTCGGATCGGAGTTCGGGATGCACCCGCTCGACGCGTACCAGCTCGTCACGCAGGTCGCGGAGACGCCGGTCGCCAACGTCTGCGATCCCAACTACACGTTCGTGTCGAAGATCGCGAAGCGCTACCTGCCTCGCACCGAGGTGTACGGCAGCATCCACGGACGACTCCGCGACGCCTCGCGCGCGTACCTGAGCGAGCGCCGCTGAGGCTCCCGCCGTGCGCGTCCGGCCGGCGACCCTCGACGACGCAGAGGCGCTCGCGGGGATCCATGTGCGCGGCTGGCAGTGGGGCTACCGGGGGCAGCTTCCCGACCGCTACCTGAGCGGCTTGTCGATCGAGCGCCGAGTCGAACAGTGGCGCGCATGGCTCCTCGATCCCGGCGCGACGGCCACGTGGGTGGCGCAGGACGACGACGAAGGAAGCATCCGCGTGGTGGGGTTCGTTGCCGCCGGCGCGAATCGCGACCCCGACCCGCCTGCGGGCACCGGCGAGGTCTACGCGATCTACCTGGAGGAGGACGCCGCCGGAACCGGCGTCGGGTCGGCACTCCTTCGGCGAGCGTGCGAGTGGCTCGCGGCGCATGGGTTCACCCACGCGTCGCTCTGGGTGTTGGAGACGAACGAGCGAGCCCGTCGCTTCTACGAGCGGTCCGGGTGGCGGCCCGACGGCGACGCGAAAACCGAGCCCCTGGAGGACTTCGAGATGCGCGAGCTCCGCTACGTCACGGAACTCACGCCCACCGGCGAGTGACGCCCGCCCGCCTCAGGACGAGCAGCGCACCGACGTCACCGGGGGCAGGTGGTCGGCGACCACCGTCCACGTCGCCCCGCCGTCCGGGGACCCGAACACCTCGCCCGACTCCGAGCCGAAGTAGAGCCCGAGCGGCGACCGGCCGTCGTGGGCGAACGCCTGGCGGAGGATGGTCAGGTACGCGGGGTCGGGCAGCCCGAGCGACCGCTCCATCCACGTCTTCCCACGGTCTCGGGTCTCGTAGACGGACAAGTGTTCGTTCGGCGTGACGCGGTCGAAGTCGCCGCGGAGCGGAATGACGAATGCGGCGTCGGGATCGTGCGGGTCGATCACCATCGGGAAGCCGAAGTCCGAGGGCAGACCGGTGGCCGTGCCGATGTCGTTCCACGACTCGCCCGCGTCGTCCGAGCGGTACACGCCGCCGTGGAACTGCATGTAGAGCGTCGTCGGCTCGAGCGGCGCGCGGTGCATGTTGTGCACGCAGAGGTCGACGGCGCCTTCGCGGGCCTCCTCCGGGAGATAGCGCGCGACGAGCCCGACATTGCCGCGCCGCCAGGACTCACCGCCGTCCTCGGAGATCCACACGCCCGCCGCGGAGATCCCGATCGCGATCCTGGACGGGTCCCCGGGCCACGTGCAGATCGAGTGGCACGCGAGGCCGCCCGCGCCCGGCTGCCAGTCAGGGCGGGAGGGGTCGTCCCAAAGACCCCGGTTCAGCTGCCAGCTCCGTCCGCCGTCCTCGCTCTTGAACAGCGCAGCAGGCGCAACTCCCGCCCAGAGGACGTCGTCCTCCTCTCCCTTGCGGATGAGCCAGATGCGCTCGACGGCCACCCCGGCGTCCTCGGGGAACGCCGGGCCGTCGGCGACCTCCCACTCCTCGGCGAGCGGGTCGTCCGTGAAGTACACGCGGGGGCCGAACTGCCCGTGCGTGACCGAGGCGAAGTAGCGGCCGGTCCTTCGGTCGCGCATCGCGAACTCGGCGATCGAACCGGAGAAGTGCCGGGCGGCGACCTCCATCTTGTTGCCGCGCGTGCCGCGCAGCACGATCAGTCCCTTGCGCGTTCCCACGAGCAGCTCGGCCTGCCGGCCCTGCTCGCTTCGCTTCTCCTCCAGCGACTGCGGCATCGTCTGCATGGCACCCCCCGAGATGGCGGGAAGGACGTGGACTCGGTCGCTCGCCGCGACCGGCGCGTCCAGCCCCGCCCGTTCACCGTTGACGAAGACGACCACGTGCTCGCGGAGCTCGCCGCGCTCGTCGAGGACCCATCCCACCAGTTTGGGGCTTCCCGCCTCGAGGCCCTGAAGCACCTCGCCGACGGTGTCGCCCGGCACGTTCAGGTCGGCTGCTCCTGCGAGCTCGCGCAGCGGCGACCGAAGCCGCAACGTGGCCATGGGTGCGAGTGTAGCCCGCGGGTGCGACTCTGCGCGCCGCAGCCCGGGGCGAAGCCCGGGGCGAAGCACTCCGGGCGACATCTCGAGCCGGGGACCCTGACGTTCTCCCGTCCCGTTGCCGGCCTCGAGCGCACTCACCTAGTGCGCGTTGCGCGAGCTTCAACCGGGCCGGAACGGCGGGAGCCCGTCGCCCGGCTCGGAGACCGGCTCGTACCGGCTGCCGGTCATCTCGGCGAGGAGCTCCGCGACCCGGTTGTAGCCGTCGCGGCTCCACGACTCGACGGTGTCCACGACGGTGCCCTCCTCGCCGACGAGGAAGAGCGTCGGGACGCTCGCCACGCCGTACGCGTCGGACACCTCGTAGGGAGCCAACTCGGGCGTCGCCGGCTGTCGCAAGCCGTACTCGTCCGCGAACGCGGCGAGCCGGTCGGGCGCATCCTGACCCAGTGGAACGACGGCGTCCGGGTACCGGTCCGCGAGCGCCTGGATCTTCGGCGCCGCCATCTGGCAGACGGGGCACGTCACCTTGTAGAACGCCAGGAGGTGAGGGCCGTCCGCGAACGTCACGCCGGGAACGGAAGGAGCGGACGCTCCTGGCTCGATCGGCGACATGGGGTCAGCGTATAGCCGAACCCCGGTTCCGGGTATCCTCTCGCCATGACCGACGCGGCACTCTTCATCCGATGGGGCGCGACGGCGGGCGGCCGCGAGCGGCAGTCCGTCGAACTGTTCGCCGACTCGCTCAAGTACCTGACGGGGCTCGTGGAGCAGGGCCGTGTCGCTTCGGTCGAGCCTTTCTTCCTCGAGCCGCATGGGGGCGACCTGGAGGGGTTCTTCATCGTTCGCGGCGATCTCGAGGAGCTCAACCAGCTGCGGATCGACGACAGTTTCCAACGCCTGGCGACCAAGGCCCAGGTGATCGTGCGGAACTTCGGCGTGATCGGCGCGACCACCGGGGAGCGCCTGAACAAGCACATGGCGTGGTTCGCCGCGGCCGCCGGCGAGGTCGACGCCCGCCACTAGCTCGCTCCGAACCGCCGTATCGTCACCAGCGCGGATCTTCCGGGCAAGGCGTCTCACGCGCTGGCGGAAGGCGAACGAGGAAACGATGCGCATCGCACTGGTGAGGGGCGACATCACGCAGCAAGATGCCGACGCGATCGTGAACGCGGCGAACTCGACGCTGCTCGGCGGCGGCGGCGTCGACGGCGCGATCCACGGACGCGGCGGTCCGCAGATCCTCGAGGAGTGCCGGCGTCTGCGGGCCGAGCGCTACCCGGACGGACTGCCCACGGGACGGGCCGTCGCGACGACGAGCGGGCGGCTCCCGTCCCGATGGGTGATCCACACGGTCGGCCCCGTCTACCGAGCCGGCGAGGACCGCTCGGCGCAGCTGGCCTCCTGCCACACCGAGTCCCTGCGCGTCGCCGACGAGCTCGGCGCCAGGGTCGTCGCGTTCCCCGCGATCTCCACGGGCGCCTTCGGCTACCCGTTGGACGAGGCTGCCGCCGTCGCGGTCGCGGCCGTCCGGGGGGCGGCCACCGACGTCGAGGAGGTGCGGTTCGTGCTGTTCGACGGCGCCGCCCACGACGCCTTCGAGCGAGCACTCGGCGGAGTCGGGTAACCTTCCGGCCGGTGAAGGCGAAGGTGTGGGGATGTCGCGGGTCGCTGGCCGCGCCCGGCCCGGAGACGGTCCGCTACGGGGGAAACACCTCGTGCGTAGAGGTCCGGCTCTCCGACGAGCGGCTCATCGTCATCGACGCCGGGACCGGCATCCGAGGGCTGGGGCTGTCGATGGCCGGCCACGAGCCCGGGCGCATCGACATCTTGCTCACACACCTGCACCTCGACCACCTGGAGGGCCTCGGGTTCTTCTCCCCGATCTGGGACGAGCGCTACGAGATCCACATCTGGGGGCCGCCGTCGGACTCGACCTCGCTCCGCGACCGCATCACGATGTATTTCTCCCCGCCGCTCTTCCCCGTCCATCTGCAGGACATCCCATCGCATCTCGTCGCGCACGACGCGCCCACGGAACCATGGGACCTCGGCGGCGCCAGCGTGACGGCGGCGCTCGTCGAGCACCCGGGCCCGACGCTCGGCTACCGGATCCAGGAGGGCGACGGCACGCTCACCTACATCTCCGACCACGAGCCGGCCAAAGGAGGAGACCTGAGTACGCGGGCCCCGGAGACCATCTCGGGCTACGCGCTCGCAGCCGGCGCGGACGTGCTGATGCACGACTCGCAGTACACCGAGGAGGAGTACCCGCACCGTGTCGGCTGGGGACATTCCAGCATCGCCGACACCGTCACGTTCGCGCTGATGGCCAAGGTGCACCGGCTGCTGATGTTCCACCACGACCCCCTGCACGGCGACGCCCAGCTCGAGCAGATGTTGCTACGGGCGCGCGAGCTGTGGGGCTCGGAGCGCGACGGCCTCGTGCTCTGCGCGTGGGAGGGGATGGAGTTCGACGTCGGCTAGACTCCCCGCCATGCTGCTGGAGGGAAAGAAGCTGCTGATCACGGGGGTTCTCACCCCTGCCAGCATCGCGTTCGACTCCGCACGGATCGCGCAGGAGGCCGGCGCCGAGGTCGTCCTCACCGGCTTCGGCCGGGGGCTCGGCCTTACCGAGAAGACGGCGCGCAGGCTGCCCGCGCCACCGGACGTCCTGGAGATGGACGTCAACCAACCCGATCACATCGAGGCCGTGGCCGAGGAGCTCGGCAAGCGCTGGGGGCGCGTCGACGGCGCGCTGCACGCGATCGCCTTCGCTCCGGAGGACGCGCTCGGAGGAAACTTCCTCCACACGGAGTGGGACAGTGTGGCGACGGCCGTCCAGACGAGCGCATTCTCGCTCAAGGCGCTCGCGGCGGGACTTCTCCCGTTGATGGAAGCGTCCGGCGGCGCCATCGTCGGCCTCGACTTCGACGCGGCCGTCGCCTGGCCCCTTTACGACTGGATGGGCGTCGCCAAGGCGGGCCTCGAGGCCACGATGCGGTATCTCGCCCGCGACCTCGGCCCCAAGGGGGTCCGCGTGAACTGCGTCTCGGCCGGCCCGCTGCGCACGATCGCGGCCAAGGGCATCCCGGGCTTCCAGACGCTCGCCGACTCGTGGGCCGAACGTGCGCCGCTCGGCTGGGACACGACCGATCCCGAGCCCGTCGCGCGCGCGATCGCGTTCCTGCTGTCGGACTGGTCCGCCGGCATCACCGGCGAGATCGTCCACGTCGACGGCGGGTACCACGCGATCGGCGCGGCGCTTCGCCCCGCGCAAGACGAGGCGAACAGCGAGGACGGAACGACCGGCTGAAAGAGGACCACGCGCGGAGGGCCCGGGCCGCCACGCGGCCCCGGCCCTCCGAATGCCTGCCGCCTTATCCCTTGGTGAGCTGAACGTCGAGGTCGATGTCGACGCGGTCGCCCACGAGGACGCCACCGGTCTCGAGCACCTGGTTCCAGTTCAGGTCCCAGTCCTTCCGGCTGATCGAGGTCCTCGCCGTGAACCCGATGCGAGCCTTGCCCCACAGGTCGTTCGAGGTCCAGTCCTCGAACCGCACGTCGAGGACGACCGGCCGGGCCACGCCGCGGATCGTCAGGTCTCCCGTCACCTTCCCGGTGTCGTCGGAGGTCCGCTCGATCTTCGTGCTCGTGAAGGTCATCTCCGGGTGGTTCTCGACGTCGAAGAAGTCGGGGGACTTCAGGTGTCCGTCGCGACGCTCGTCGTGCGTCGAGATGCTCGCGACGTCCAGCGTGACGTCGATCGTGGAGTCCTCGATCCTGTCGGCGAGCGTCACCGTCCCGGTCACGTTGTCGAAGCGGCCACGCACCGTCGAGACCATCATGTACTTCACCGCGAACGCGGCGTTCGAGTGGGACTGGTCGATCGACCAGGTTCCCGCGACCTCATCCGTCCGCGGCAGCGTGAGCGTCTCGGTCATGTCGTCCTCCTTCCGAGCCCTTCCTGAGGGCCCCTCGGCTCCCGGGCCGCTGGCTCGGGCAGTCCCTTCGACCGTTGCATACGCAACCGTTGAGACAATGATTGCGAGTGCAATATTCCCGGCCGGGCCGTGGTTTCTGGGAAGAGAGATGACCAGCGAACTCGATCCCGCGGCGACCGATCTCGCCGAACCGGCCCCCGAGATGGGCGAATGCCGCTTCCCGGACGAGGCCGACCGAGTCGGGGATGACGCTTGCGGCGCTCCCGCGGCGGCGGCTACCCTCCCCAACGTGCCGGCCGAACGGTTGAGTGACGGCGAGCTTCGGGCGTGGCAGGCGTTCCTGCGCTCGCATCGCTCGGTGACGGGCACGCTCGACGCGGAGCTGACGCGCGAGCAGCAACTCCCCCTGGGCTCCTACGAGGTCCTGCTGCTCCTTTCCTGGGCGCCCGAGCACGCCCTGCGAATGTCCGACATCGCGGAACGAGCCCTCCTCAGCCGCAGCGGGATGACCCGCCTGGTGGACCGGCTCGAATCAGAGGGGCTCGTGGAGCGCAGGACGTGCAAGAGCGACGGCCGGGGCGTGTACGCCGTGCTCACCGACGCGGGCTACGAGCGACTGCGAACCGCCTCCCGGACCCACCTTCGCGGCGTCCGCGACCATTTCACGAGCCGGCTGTCCTCCGACGACCTCGACGAGCTCTCCCGGATCCTGGCGAAGCTCCTCCCGGCGTAACCCGCGCCCCGGGTGCCGACGAGCCCGCGTCTTGCAGGGACCTGTTTCGACACCGGATTAGACTCTGGCACGTGGTCGACGAGCCGGGACCGGAGCGCGAGTCGGTCGGCGCCGCGAACGAGCGGGCACGGCTCGGGGGGGCGCAGAAGTACCACGACAAGCTCGCCGAGCACGGCAAACTCTTCGCCCGGGAGCGCCTCCGGTTGCTGCTCGACGACGCCGACGACTTCGCGGAGGACGGGCTGCTGACGAACGCGCTCGCCGGCGACCTCCCGGCCGACGCGGTGGTGACCGGGATCGGCCGCATCGGAGGGCGCCCCGTGGCCGTCATGGCGAACGACTCCACGGTCAAGGCCGGGTCGTGGGGCGCGCGCACGGTCGAGAAGATCATCCGGATCATCGAGGCCGCGCGGGAGCGCGAGATCCCGATCGTCTACCTCGTCGACTCCGCCGGCGCGCGGATCACCGACCAGGTCGCGATGTTCCCGGGACGCCGCGGGGCGGGCAGGATCTTCCACACGCAGGTGAAGGCATCGGGGCAGATCCCGCAGATCTGCTGTCTGTTCGGCCCGAGCGCGGCCGGCGGCGCCTACATCCCCGCGTTCTGCGACGTCACGTTCATGGTCGAGCACAACGCGTCCATGTACCTGGGGTCGCCCCGCATGGCCGAGGAGGTCATCGGCGAGAAGGTCACGCTCGAGGAGATGGGCGGGGCGCGGATGCACTGCGAGGTCTCGGGCAGCGGCGACCTGCTGGTGCCCGACGACAAGGCGGCGATCGAGGCCGCGCGCGCGTATCTGGCGTACTTCCCGCAGAACTGGCGCGGCGAGCCGCCTCGTGCCGAAGCGGGCCCGCCCGCCTATCGGGGACCGCTCGCCGGCCTCGTTCCCGAGGACGAGTCGCGGCCCTTCGACGTGTACGCGCTGATCGCCGGCATCGTCGACGACTCGTCGTTCTTCGAGTTGAAGCCCGAGTTCGCGAAGGAGGTCGTCTGCGGTCTCGGCCGGATCGAGGGGCAGCCCGTCGGCATCGTCGCGAACCAGCCGGGCCACAAGGGCGGCGTGCTCTTCGTCGACTCCGCCGACAAGGTGGCACGGTTCGTCTGGCTCGCCGATGCGTTCAGCATCCCGCTGGTCTTCCTCGCCGACGTGCCCGGCTTCATGGTCGGCACCGAGGTTGAACGCCAGGGCATCATCCGCCACGGCGCCAAGATGATCACGGCCGTCAGCGAGGCGACCGTTCCGAAGATCTGTGTGATCGTGCGCAAGGCCTACGGCGCCGGCCTGTACGCGATGGCCGGGCCGGGGTTCGAGCCCGACGCGACCATCGCGCTCCCGACCGCGCGCATCGCGGTCATGGGTCCCGAGCCCGCCGTCAACGCCGTGTACTACAACACGATCCAGGGCATCGACGACCCGCACGACCGCGCGCGATTCGTCGCCGAGCGGCGAGCCGAGTACGAGCGCGACATCGACCTGCTGCACCTCGCGAGCGAGAACGTTGTCGACGTCGTGGTGCAGCCCGACGAGCTGCGCGCCGAGATCGCGCGTCGCCTCGCGTATGCGAGCGGCAAGGAGCGCTCCTTCAGCGACCGGCGCCACGGCGTCCCTCCGGTGTGACGGCCGTGCCGTTCGTGCAGAGCCGGATCGAGGATGGCGTCGCGACGGTCACCCTGCAGCGCCCGGAGGCGCTGAACGCGATCTCGGGCGCCATGGCGACCGAGATCGAGGTTGCCTTCCGCGAGGCGGCCGGCGACGGCTCCCTGCGGGTGGCCGTCCTCGCGGCGGCCGGCGAGCGGGCGTTCTGCGTCGGCGCCGATCTCAAGGAGCGAGGTCGCCTCGACCGCGAGGGGTGGATGGACAACCGCGAGCGAATCCGGGCCATGTTCGCCGCGGTGCGCGACGCACCGGTTCCCACGATCGCGTCGGTCTTCGGCTACGCGCTCGGCGGCGGATTCGAGTTGGCCCTCTCCTGCGACCTGGTCGTGGCGGGCGACGACGCCGTGTTCGGCCTGCCCGAGGCGACGGTCGGGCTCGTGCCCGGCGGCGGCGGCACGCAGCTACTCGCGCGACGCTGTGGGGTGGCGCGAGCAAAGGAGCTGATCTTCACCGGCCGGCGCCTGCCGGTCGAGGAGGCGCTCGCGTGGGGCGTGGCGAACCGCGTCGTTCCCCGAGAGGAGCTGGCCGAGGCCACGGCCGAGCTCGCAGGACAGATCGTGCGCGCGTCCCCGGTCGCCGTGCGCCATGCGAAGTCGGCCGTCGACGCCGGGTTCGGGACGCCGCTGCCCGACGGGGTCGACATCGAAGACGCCGCGTGGCGCGCGGCGCTCGACTCGGCCGACCGCGCAGAGGGCATCGCGGCGTGGGGCGAGAAGCGGGAGCCGCGGTGGACGGGCAGCTGAACCTGCCGGCGAGCGTGACGATCCGCGAGGTCGGGCCGCGGGACGGCCTGCAGGCCGAGCATCCGCTCGCGATCGAGGACCGCGTCCGATTCATCGACGCCGTGTCCCGTACGGGTGTCCGCAAGGTCGAGGCCGTGTCGTTCGTCTCGCCGCGCGCAGTCCCGGCGATGGCCGAGCCGGCGCAGGTGTGGGCCCGCATCGACCGCGCGGACGCCGTGGCGTACTCGGCCCTCGTGCCCAACCGCCGGGGCGCCGAGGCGGCCGCCGAGGCGGGCGGATTCGCTTCGCTCCAAGCGTTCCTGGCCGCATCCGACGGCTACAACGGAGCGAACCTCGGCAAGACGGTCGAGGAGTCGGTCCTCGACGTGCGCGACGTGCTCGCCGTCGGCGCCGACGCCGAGATCCCCGTGGAGGTGACCGTGTCGGCCGCGTTCGGCGACCCGTACCAGGGCCGCGTGGATCCCGACGCCGTCGTCGTCCTCGCCGCCCGCATGCTCGACGCGGGAGCCGTGGCGATCTCGCTCGGCGATACCGCAGGCGCGGCCACCCCCCGCAGCGTCTGGCACCTGGTCGAGCGGTTCGCCGAGCGCTTCCCGCAGGTCCGGCTCAACCTGCACTTCCACGACAACCGGGGGACGGCGATGGCGAACGTGCTCGCCGCTCTGCAGGCAGGCGTGACCGAGTTCGACGCGAGCGCCGGGGGACTCGGTGGTTCCCCGTTCGCGCCGGACGCCGGCGGGAATGTGCCGACCGAGGATCTGGCCTGGCTGCTCGGGGAGATGGGCGTCGAGACCGGCGTCGACCTCGGCGCGGCGCTCGACGCCGCGAGGCTCGTCGGCGATCTGGTGGGGCACGCCGTGCCGGGACGTCTCGTCACGGCGGGGCCGGCTCCCCGCTGACCGGGGACGCTACGGCTCGTCGCCGACGCGGACTTCGACCATGATCAGTTCGCTCGTCGTGCGGGCATCGAGTGCGACCGACGGCTCCTCCCAGACCTTCATCGCGTCGCCCGTCCCGAGCGACTCTCCACTGCACGTCACGTCGCCCTCGATCACGTACAGGTAGCCGCCCCTGCCGGGTTCGAACTCGTGCGTTGCCGCGACGCCCGGCTCCAGCCGCGAGACGTAGACCGCCGCGTCCTGGTGCACCAGGACGCTGTCGCCTGCTCGTGCCGGACCCGAGATGACCCGCAGCAGCCGATTCGTTCGTTCCTCGGTTGTGAACACGCGCTGCTCGACCGACGGCGGCAGGCCCGACTCGGCCGGCAGGATCCAGATCTGGATGAACCGCATCGGCTCGGTCTGCGACCCGTTCTGCTCGGAGTGCCACGCGCCCGACCCGAGCGTCATGCGCTGGACCGAGCCCGCCGGGAGGAGCGGCAGCTCCTCGTCGCGGTCGATGTCGTCCGCGTGGCGGAAGACGCCCTCGACCACGTACGTGAGCCCCTCGACGTCGCGGTGAGGGTGCAGAGGCCAGATGGCTCCGGGGATCAAGCGGTCGTCGTTGAAGACGCGCAGCGATCCGAACTGCGTCCACGCCGGGTCGTAGTAGTCGTCGAACGAGAAGTGCCAGCGGGCGCGGAACCAGCCGCCTTCCGTGTCGTGGATCTCGGGGTCCCGGCGCACGACGATCATGGGCTCTCCCTTCGCAGACAACCCTATGCCGCCGCCAGTCGGCACCCGAGTCCGGCCATGGCCCGACTTGACAGCCTCTGAGCCGGGGTCGGAGACTGCGGCGCCGGGTCAGGGGGGCTACCCGGCGGGCCGTGGCGGGGTAATCCGACCACCGGCCGGTTCTCGTACAGCCTTGCGGGGAGGATCCCCCGATGAGGAGGAGAGACATGAGAGGTCGGCTTCGAATCTCCGGCGCGCTCGTCGCCATCGCACTGCTGGGCGCCGCCTGTGGCGGCGGCTCGAGCGGCGGATCGGGCGGCAGCTCCGGCTCGACCGTCAAAGAGGGCGGGACGCTCAGGATCGGC
>DASPTB010000242.1:0-7528 GCA_035623615.1 Actinomycetota bacterium | reverse complement strand
TCGAGGCCGGTGACGCTCACGGTCCTGGCCGCGTCCCCGCTGGTGCGCGTCCTCCCACAGCTCGGCGCGATGTACACCCAGCAGCACGCGGGTGTCTCGTTCCGCTTCTCGTTCGCCTCCACGGACGCGCTCGCGGCGCGGCTTCGGCAGGGAGCGTCCGCCGACGTGTTCGCGGGCGTCCTCACGGGAAGCAGTCACCTCTCCAGTACGGGGCTCGTCGACGCAGCGACGCCGTTCTGCACAAGTCGGGGGACCACCTACGTGATCGCCGTGGTCGCAGCGAGCAAGAACGCGGCCGCGGCGCAGCGATTCCTCGACTACGTGATGAGCGCCCCGGCGCAAACCGTCCTGCGGAAGGCGGGGTTCGGACCGCCACCGCCCGGCTGACCGGGAGCCGCTAGGCTGGTCCCGTGCCGATCGAACGACTCGAAGACGACCGGATCCGGATCGTGCCGCCCCTGGACGACGACGACGTCCGGGGACTCTCGGTGGGCGACGTGGTGGTGGTCAAGGGGACCGTCTACGCCGCCCGCGACGCCGCGCACAAGCGCATGGTCGAGCTGCTCGACGCCGGCGAGTCCCTGCCGTTCGACCCGGCGGGCCAGATCGTCTACTACGTCGGCCCCACGCCCGAGCGTCCGGGAAACGTCATCGGCTCGGCGGGGCCGACGACGGCGAGCCGGATGGACACGTACACGCCACGGCTCCTCGAGCTCGGCCTCAAAGGGATCATCGGCAAGGGCGGACGCGGGCCCGCCGTCCGGGAGGAGCTCTCGAAGCACACCGCCGTCTACATGGCGGCGCTCGGCGGCGGCGGGGCGCTGGCGGCGCTCGCGATCACCGCGCAGCGCGTCATCGCCTTCGAGGAGCTCGGCCCGGAGGCGATCCGCGAGATCGAGATGGACGACTTTCCAGCGTGGGTGGTGAACGACGCGGGCGGCCGCGACTTCTACCAGACCGCGTCGGCGCCGTGGCGGAAGAACGACCTGCTGCCCGAGGAACTTCGGCAGACCTGAGGTCGCGCCTCAGGACTCGACGGCCGCTGCGAAGGCCCGCGCCTTCGAACCCAGGAGCTCCTGCAGGAACGTGTCGACGACGTTCGTGAACCGTCGCCCCCGAAGCGCGGCCACGTCGAGCCGCGGGCGAAGGGGGAATCCAGGCAGGCGTCCCGACATGATGATTCCCTGCTCGAGCTCCATGGTCACGGCGTCCTCGGGAAGGACGCTGACGCCGAGCCCGCGAGCGACGCAGCTCTTGATCGCCTCCATCGTGGAGAGTTCCATGGAGGGGCTCGGCGCGGATCCGCGCTCGAGAAACCAGCGCTCCACGGCCTCTCGCGTCCCCGAGCCCTTCTCGGTCGCGATGAACGGCTCCTGGAGCCAGCGCTCGAGCGTGACACGTCCCGCCGCGAGGGGCGACTCCGCGCCCCAGATCGGCACCAGCCGATCGGGCGCCAGGGGCGTCGACACGATGTCCTCTTCGGGCCGCAGCTCCCCGATGATCCCGATGTCGATCTGGCGCTCCCGGAGCCGCTGGATCAACTCGGCCCGGGAGGCGAGATCCATACGTAACTGGACGTCGGGATATCGCTCGGCGAACGCGCCGAGGGCCGCCGGTACTAAGTGAACCCCCGGCGCGTCGGTGGCTCCCACGACGAGACGACCGGCCTGGAGCCCGCGAAGCTGCGCGGCCTTCCGGTCTGCCTCCTCGAGGGCCGCGATCGCCACGCGCCCGCTCTCGGCGAGCTCGTGCGCCGCCGGCGTCGGAACCCGCAGGCGCCCGGACCGCTCGAACAGGGGGATCCCCGCTTCTTTCTCGAGTGCGGCCATGTGCTGGGACACCGCGGGCTGAGACAGCTTCAATCTGGCGGCGGCGGACGTGAACGTCCCGGACTCGAGGACGGCGACGAGCACCCGCAAGTGGTCGAGATCCATACAAAGATCATATACGGCCCAGTCGAGGGTTCAGCCCGTCCCGGGCGTCGATGGTCCCGTGGGCTGCGGCGTCGGGGTCGCCGGAAGCACCACCCCCGGTGCCGGAACTGCGGATTTCCAGTCGCAGGGCGGCAGCTTGGTCGCGGGAATCGCCTGCGATCGGGGGGGACCCGGGTCCACCTTGGTCGGATCGACTGTAAGGACCCCGTTCACGACTGTGGACGCGTAGCGGTCGAGGCCACGGGGGGCCGGCCCGGCGATGTAGGCCCCGTCGACGCCACTGAACTTCGACCCCGTCACGGGAGACTCGAAGAACCCCTCCTGGGGGCACCAGACGACCGGATCGGTGGCGCCCGGCGAGAAAGGCCGGATCGCGATCGCGTAGGTCCGGTCGCGGATCACGAACATGGGGGTGATCTGGAGGTTGGCCGCGTTCACGCCTTGCTTCAGCTCGTCCACCGGGTAGCCGCGGGCACCCGCCGACCTCGCCACCAGCAGGCCGGCCAGGGCGGCCAGAGCGGCGAGAAGGACGGCGCCGATGACGAAGACGGTTCGCTCGGCCAGACCGCGGGACATGGATCCGAGCTTATGGGACCCCCGGCAATCTGCCGGACCGTGCGGCCCGTATTCCACGAGCCCGCAGGACTGCCCATGAAGGGGGGAAGCATGAGACGCCGGCTCGTCGCGGTCGCGGTCCCACTCGCCGCCCTCGCCTTGTTCTCACAGGGCACCGCCCTGGCCGCGCCCAAGGGCGTGACCATCTCCAACTTCATGTTCTCGCCCACGCCGGTCAAGGTGAAGCTCGGCGGCAAGGTGACGTGGACGAACAACGGTCCCTCGCAGCACACGACCACGAGCGACGGGGTGGTCGACGGCTCCGGTGACACCGGGGTGGGCCTCTGGCACTCCGGGCCGCTCAACGTCGGCTCGTCGTTCTCCTTCACGTTCACGGCCTCGGGGAGCTTCACGTACCACTGCTCGATCCACACGTTCATGCACGGGACCGTGAACGTCCCGATGACGGCGTCGCCGAAGACCGGCGGAACCGCGACGACGTTCACCATCACGTGGGCGACGGTCGCCCCGGCGGCCGGCGACGTGTTCGACGTACAGGAGAAGGCCCCCGGGGGGAAGTACGCGACGATCGAGAACGGCGTCACGTCCCTGTCGACGTCGTTCACGCCGTCCGCCACCGGGACCTACCAGTTCCGGTCGAGAGAGCGCACCACATCGACCGGGCAGGCCAGCAACTACTCGCCGGCGCTGAAGGTCGTCATCTCCTCATCGTCCAGTCCGGACGCCCGGTTCCGTCCGTAGCCGCCCGCCCCGGTACCGGCGGGCGGCTATGCTTCGGGCTATGTCCGAGGCTTCACTCGGCCAGATCCTGGACGAGTCCGACCGGCGCGAGGTCCGGCCGCCGACCCCCCGTCCCGGGCCGGCCACGCTTCGCCGGGACGCCTGGTGGCTCCAACCGGTGGTCACGGCCGTCCTGCTGTTCCTGTTCGTGGTGTACTCGACGTGGGCCGCGTTCGTGAACGCCAACTACTACGCGGCCCCGTACCTCTCGCCCTTCTACTCGCCGTGCCTGGCCGCCAGTTGCGGCAACCACGCCAACTGGGCGATCTTCGGCAGCTGGTGGCCCTTCTCGCCGGCGATCATCATCCTGATCTTCCCGCTGGCGTTCCGGCTGACCTGCTACTACTACCGGAAGGCCTACTACCGGTCGTTCTGGCTCTCGCCGCCCGCCTGCGCGGTGGCCGAGCCGCACCGCCGCTACACGGGCGAGACGCGCTTCCCGCTGATCCTGCAGAACGTGCACCGCTACGCCTTCTATTTCGCGGTTCCCATCGCCGGCGTCCTGACCCTCGACGCGGTGGAGGCATTCCACTTTCCCGACGGGTGGGGGATGGGGCTCGGCAGCGCGGTCTTCGTGATCAACGCGGTCCTCATCTGGTTGTACACATTGTCGTGCCATTCGTGTCGCCATCTGTGCGGGGGCCGGCTGAATGTGTTCTCCGAGCACCGCTTCCGGTACTGGCTGTGGCGCAAGTTGTCTCCCCTGAACGCGCAGCACATGAAGTTCGCGTGGGCGAGCCTGGTGTGGGTCGCATGCACCGACGCATACGTGCGCCTGGTGGCGACGGGCACCATCCACGACCCGAGGTTCTTCTAGCGTGGCGGCCACCGACTTCGAGACGCACGAGTTCGACGTCGTCGTGGTGGGCGCCGGCGGGGCCGGCCTGCGCGCCGCGATCGAGGCGTCCGCCCAGGGCGCGCGCACCGCGCTGATCTGCAAGTCGCTGCTCGGAAAGGCGCACACCGTGATGGCGGAAGGCGGCATCGCGGCCGCCATGGGAAACGTCTACCCGGAGGACAACTGGCAGGTGCACTTCCGCGACACGATGCGCGGCGGCAAGATGCTGAACAACTGGCGCATGGCGCAGATCCACGCACAGGAGGCGCCCGAGCGCGTCTACGAGCTGGAGGAGTGGGGCGCGCTGTTCGACCGGACCGCCGACGGCCGGATCCTGCAGCGCGACTTCGGCGGGCACCGGTATGCGCGGCTGGCCCACGTCGGCGACCGCACCGGCCTGGAGATGATCCGCACGCTGCAGCAGCATGCAGTTCATCAGGGGATGGACGTGTTCATGGAGTGCACGGTCATCCGCCTGCTGAAGGACGGCGACCGCATCGCGGGCGCACTCGCGTACCGGCGCGAGACCGGCGCGTTCCTGGTCCTGCGTGCCAAGGCCGTGGTCCTCGCGACCGGCGGGATCGGCAAGGCGTGGAAGGTCACGTCCAACTCGTGGGAGTACACGGGCGACGGTCATGCGCTGGCGCTCTGGGCGGGCGCCGACCTGATCGACATGGAGTTCGTCCAGTTCCACCCGACGGGGATGGTGTGGCCGCCGTCGGTGCGCGGGATCCTCGTCACCGAGGGCGTGCGCGGCGAGGGGGGCATCCTCAAGAACGGCGAGGGGCGGCGCTTCATGTTCGACTACATCCCCGAGATGTTCCGCTCGGAGACGGCCGAGACCGAGGAGGAGGCCGACCGCTGGTACAACGACCGGAAGAACGCGCGGCGAACGCCGGACCTGCTGCCGCGCGACGAGGTCGCCCGCGCCATCAACTCCGAGGTCAAGGCGGGACGGGGAACGCCGCACGGAGGCGTGTACCTCGACATCGCGTCGCGACGGCCGGCCGCCGACATCGAGCGCAAGCTCCCAGGCATGTACCACCAGTTCAAGCAGCTCGCCGACGTCGACATCACCGAAGAGCCGATGGAGATCGGCCCGACGTGCCACTACGTGATGGGTGGCGTGCGCGTCGATCCCGACACCGAGGCGGCCACGGTCGACGGGTTGTTCGCGGCGGGCGAGTGCGCGGGCGGCATGCACGGGTCCAACCGGTTGGGCGGCAACTCGCTGTCGGACCTCGTGGTGTTCGGGCGGCGAGCGGGACTCGGCGCTGCCGAGTACGCGCAGGGGCTTCAGGAGACGCCTGCGACCGACGAGGCCGAAGTGGCGGAGCTGGCCGCGGAGGCGCTGGAGCCGTTCGGGCGGGAGCGGGGCGAGAACCCGTACACGGTGCACCAGCAGCTCCAGGAGACCATGCAGGCGCTGGTCGGGATCATCCGCACCGAGGTCGAGCTGAAGCAGGCACTCGAGGAGATCGCCGAGCTCCGGGAGCGCGCCGCCAACGTGGCGGTGGAGGGTCACCGCCAGTACAACCCGGGCTGGCACATGGCGCTCGACCTCCGCTCGATGCTGGCGGTCTCCCGGTGCGTCACGACGGCGGCGCTCGAGCGCACCGAGAGCCGCGGTGGCCACACGCGCGACGATTTCCCCGGCCCCGACCCCAAGTGGGCCACGGTGAACGTCCGCGTGCGCCTCGCCGGCGGCGGGGACGTCGCGGTCGACCACCTGCCGCTACCGGAGATGCCCGACGAGCTGAAGACGCTGTTCGAGGAGAAGAAGTAGATGGCGTACGACGCGACGATGCGGATCTGGCGGGGGAACGACGACGGCGAGTTCCGCGACTACGTCGTTGCCGCGGAGGAGGGCGAGGTCGTCCTGGACGTCCTGCACCGCGTGCAGGCGACGCAGGCGAACGACCTCGCGATCAGGTGGAACTGCAAGGCGGGCAGGTGCGGCTCGTGCAGCACCGAGATCAACGGCAAGCCCCGCCTCGCGTGCATGACCCGCATGAACCTGTTCCCGCAGGGCGAGCCGATCACGGTCGCGCCGCTGCGGACGTTCCCGTTGGTGCGCGACCTGGTGACCGACGTGTCGTTCAACTTCGAGATGGCGAAGCGCGTGCCTGAATTCGCGCCTCGGCCGAAGGATCCGAAGACCGAGGCGGATGGGCACTACCGGATGCAGCAGATGGACATCGACCGCGTCCAGGAGTTCCGGCGCTGCATCGAGTGCTTCCTGTGCCAGAACGTCTGTCACGTCATTCGCGACCACGAGGAGAACAAGCGGAACTTCGCGGGCCCGCGGTTCATGGTGCGCCTCGCCGAGTTGCAGATGCACCCGCTCGACACGAAACGTCGCGCGCCGATGGGGATCGGCTACTGCAACATCACCAAGTGCTGCACCGAGGTCTGCCCGGAAGACATCCACATCACCGACAACGCGATCATCCCGCTCAAGGAGCGGCTGGTCGACGTGAAGTACGACCCGCTTCGCAAGCTCGGCCGACGGCGCAAGGAGAAGCCGGCGGAGCCCGCCGAGCCGTCCGACTCAGGCTGAGCGAGGCTGCGGCGGGGTCAGTGGCTCCACGTGAACCCGGGCGGGGTGGGATCGCACAGCTCGTGCGTGTCCGTCCGTAGGGTGTCGAGCACCGACGCGTAGGCCGGTTCCGCGACCACGTTCGTCTTTTCGTAGGGGTCGGCCTTCACGTCGTAGAGCTCCTCCTCGCCGGTGGAGTACTGGGCGTACATGTATTCCGACGTCCGCACGCCGCAGTAGGAGGGTGGGTGCGGTCCCCGCGCCGGCTCCTCCAAGTGCTCGATGAGCAGTGGATCCTGGGGAATCCACGAGCCGGGCCCGCCGAAGAGAGGAAACAACGACTGCCCGTCGAGGGGACGGGACGTCCCCGCCGCCTGCAGGAACGTCGGGGTGTAGTCGAGGGACGTGACGTCGGACTCGACCGCGGTTCCCCGCAGCGCCGGTGGGATGACGGCGTCGTCGCGCACGACGATCGGCACCCGGATCGACCCCTCGTACGGAACCACCTTGCCGAACCAGCGATGCTGGCCGAACAGGAAGCCGTTGTCCGACGCGAACACGATGAGCGTGTTCTGCAGCCTGCGCGTCGCCTGCAGGGCCCTCACGATCCGCCCGACCTGGTTGTCGACCGACAGGAGGGTCTGGCAGTCGCGGCGCCAGAGCGTCTGGCTCTCCGCCGTCCTCGTCGCGCTCCAGGGCGCAAGCGCGCGCATGTATGCGGGGCCGTTCACGATCGGCTTGTTGAAGGTCGGTCGAGACGTGATCTTCGGGACGTTGGAGCAGGCCGATGCGTACGCCGGGTTCGGAATCGTCGGCAGGTGCGGGGCACGGGGCGCGTACTCCACGAACAGCGGGTGCGAC
>DASPTB010000233.1:0-4812 GCA_035623615.1 Actinomycetota bacterium | reverse complement strand
TCGGCCGTGGCCTCCGCGACGGCCTCGACCACCTCGGCCTCCACCGCGACCTCGGCCGCCTCCTCGGCCGCCTCTTCGGCGACCGCGGAGACGATCGCGGCTTCTTCGGCGGTCTCCTCGGCCTCTTCGGCGATCACCAGGTTCTCGACGGCCGCCTCCTCGGCTGCCTCCGCGAGCACGCCCGCCTCGGCCACCGCCGCAGCCGCGTCCGCGGCGCCTTCGGAATCGCCGGCCTCCTCCGCGAGCTCGCGCTCGGCCTCGGCCTCGGCCTGCACCTCGCGGGCGGCCTCCGCGATGATGAGGTCCTCGGCGGCGGCCTGCTCGGCCGCCTCGGCCACGGCGGACGCCTCGGCCTCGACCTCAGCCGCCGCCGCCGCGACGACCACGTCGGTCACCGCCTCCACCGCGGCGGCCTCGGCGACGACCGCCGCTTCGGCCTCGGTCTCCACCGCTTCCTCGAGCACCGTCTCGGGGCTCGCGTCCTCGGCGCGCGGCTCCTCGCCCGGTTCTGCCTCGCCGACGACGAGGACCTCGGGGGCGACGCCGGCCTGGCCGGAGTCGGCTTCCGTGACGTTGTCGGGCGACATGAGCTCTTCCTCGGAAAATTCCTGGTCGGACACCCCGGCGCCTACCCGCCGAGCAGTCGCAGGAGCGACTTGGAGAACAGCAGGTCGAGGCCGAACACGTAGGACGTGAGGACCACGACGGAGACGACCACCACGGCCGTATAGCCGAAGAGCTCCCGCTGACTGGGCCACTGCACCTTGCGCAGCTCGGCGCGAACCTCTTTGAGGAACTCGCGCGCGCCCACGCGTTGCCGACGTTCGGGGGCCGGCGCCCGACGCTGCCGAGCCTGCTCCACGCGGTCGGCAGGCGTGGTCTTCTGCCGCTGCATCATTCGCTTGGTCTGGCGGTTCATGGTGCTCCTGACAACCTGAGAAAAACCCCTCGTCCGGGAACCCGGGACTCCATTCTACAGTCGGCCGGGCGGGTGTCCACGCTGACCGGCGACGGCGGGCGGCCCCGCACGGCCTCCAGCCCGACCTGGTGTTTCGGACCGTCAGCCCAGCTCGAACCGGGGGTCGGGGCCGCGCGATGGGACCGGCCCGACGTAGTCCTCGAACAACCTTTGTGCCTCCCGGCGGAGCTCTCGGAGACCCGGATCCGAGAGCCGCTCGGTCAGCCTTCGTTTCATCGCGTCTCGCTCCGCGGAGGGGCGGGGGACGCGAGTCTCCGGCACCTTCGCGAGCTGGCCATTCCCCTTGTATTCCTCCCTGGCGGCCAGGTACCCGGCGAGCCCGAGCCGGCCGCTCTCGAACTTCCCCAGCGCCACCGCCCACGGAGGACGCCGCGACCGGTCCTCGATGATCGAGAAGCAGAGGGCGACGTTCTCGGGTGTGTGGTCGAACTGGTCGAACGCGGTGCCGAAGCGATCGTTCACCTCGCGGATCACCGATCCGAAGTCGTCGACCACCCGGTCGAAGGGCCCCACCACGAACCCCTGGCGATAGGGCCGGATCGCGCTGTAGAAGCGGATCCATGCGCGCAGGCCCTGCTCGATCGTCACGTTCGGCTCGCGGATAACCGCCGACAGGACGGCGGCCTCCGGCTCGCGAATGGTCACCAGCGACGGGACCTTCCTTCGCACGGCGGCGATGATGTGCGCGGGCGCGTGAAGCGTGTGGGCGAGGGAAACCGGCGTGCGCTGGGCAACGTTGAAGGCCACGACCGCAAACGTCACACCGGATCGCGTAAAGCCGTCGATAAGGAACCCCGTGTCGTCGGCAAGGACAGCATCCCCGTATTTGCGCCGGGCCACAGAGATGTACAGGGACGGATAGACCGCGACGCGGCTGCGAAGACCCCACCGGAGATGGCGGTAGTACCCCACCGCACCCTGATTGGTCACGCCGCGCCTTCTGTATCCGGTACCCTGGGCTCCCCGGGTCGCCGCGCCGCCACGCGCGACCGCCGAGGGGAGCCGACATGGAAGAAGACGCAACCGGACCGACCCCAGCCTCCGAGCCTCTGTGTCGCATCAACGTCGTTCGTCACGGCACGACCACGATGAACGTCCAGAATCGGTACCGGGGGCGCCGCGACATCCCCCTTGACGCGCAGGGGTACCAGGATGCGGTCGATGCCGCGCGGCGCCTCTCCACGGTCGAGCTCACCGCCGTGTACACGGGGCCGCTGCGCCGGACGATCTCGACCGCGCAGATCATCGCTGACGAGGCCCGCGTTCCCGATATCCGCATCCTCCACGGCCTGGTGAACCTCGACTACGGCGACTGGGAGGGCATGACGGCCGAAGAAGCGGAGATCTTCGACCCGGCCGGGTTTCGCTTGTACCGCACGGATCCCTCCCATGCCATCTGCCCGAACGGCGAGCGACTCCGGGACGCCCAAGATCGCGTCATCGAGGCTCTCAAGCTGATCGGATCTCGCCACCAAGGGGAGAACGTCGCCGCCGTCAGCCATGCGGTGATCATCCGGCTGGCGGTGGCCCGTCTGAACGGCGCCACCGGCGAGTCGTGGCGTGCCCCGGTCGGCCGGGGCTCGATCACCGAGTTTCTGATCGGGCCCGATGGAACGCTCGAGGTCGACAGGATGCCAGCCGGCGGGGCCGCCGACTGAAGCTGTCGCTCGTGAAGCGCCGCAGCGCGGCGCCACCCGTGCCGGCCCGAGGCGACGCGGGCCTCTCCCAACCCCTGATCCAGCGTCCATTCTCGCCCGCCCGATCCCTCCTGACGCGACGAAAAGTGTACGCTGCGCGATCCGGCCGGGATGTGGTGATACGGGTGAGTCTGCTTCTCCGACCGATCGGAACGACGAGGGCCGGTCGCGAGATCATCCCTTGTAGCCGACGACCACCTGGTCGGGACGCGAGGCCAGCGCCCAGAATCCCGCTCCGAAGGCCAGCGCGAGCGCGAGGACGAACAGGATCTGATCCGCGTCGGGCGCATCCTGTCCCCGAAGGAGCAGGCAGCCCAGGACCGCGAGCAGCAGGCCGTTGCCCATCCTGGCGCCGGTGCCGATCGCGATCTGCTCCTGCCGGTCGGTCGGCGCGCGCCACAACACCCGCAGCTCCCACGCGATCGCTACGAAGAAGACCTGCCACACCGCAGCCACGGCGAGCGTCGGACGAACGGCCGCCAGCAACAGCACATCGCCGGCGGCCAGTGCGCCCGCGCTCACGGCGCACGTCACCTCCTTGCCGAATCGGAGCAACAACGTGGGACGGCCGAACAGCGCGTCGCCCTCGCGGTCGCGGAAGTCCTTCAGGTTGATCCTCGCGAGGAACAACGCGTACAAGGCAGCAGCGAGCACGGCGTCCGAGCGCCCCGCGCTGCCGCCGGCGGCGAGGACGCCCAGGCCGAACGGGATCAGCACGTAGGCCACGCCGAGAACGGCCGGCGCGGCGTACGTGCGGTACGAGATGCGCGGCGGCGGCAAGGAGTAGGCACGCCCGATCGCCACGCTCAGGGCGGCCGCCACCAGGCCGGCGGGCCCGAGCGCGGCGCCACAGACGAGGGCGCCCGCGATCGCAACGCGGTGCAGCAGACGGAGATCGCGGGTGGACGCGTCGCCGCTCACCAAGGGGCGGCCCCGGTCGGCGGGGTGGTTCACGCGGTCGATGCCCTCGTCCGCGATGTCGTTGACGGTGGTCGCCGCGACGTAGGCGAAGGCGAGCGCCGCGGCCGCGACGACGTAGGACCAGCGGAACGTGCCCAGTCCGCCGTGCAGCGCGGCGCCGAGCAGCATGAACAGCCACAACATCAGCGCCACGCGACAGCGAAGCATTCGGATGAACAACTCCAACTCGAGGCGCGCACGGCTCACTTCGGCACGACGACCTTCAGCGGCCAGAGAGAAAACAGCACCAGGACATAGACGACCCACAGGACGTGATACAGCACCAGGAAGAAGAGACCCAGCCAGAAGAAGCTCACGAGGATCGACGCGTCGCCGACCACCTGCGCGCGATCGGCCACCGACCGGAAGGCCATCACCGCCAGCGCGCTCGCCGCGACGAGAAACCCCACGATCAGCAGCGCGACGGAGGACGAGAAGACGAACCCGAGGTACTGCGAGCCGTTCGCGAGGAGCAGGAGCGGCAGCAGGATGAAGGCGCCGCCCGTTCCCGCGATGAGCAGCGCGGCGGCGATCGCCGGAAGCGCGAAGCCCGCGGCCAGCATCCGTCGTCGCTTCGCGGGGTCGCGGGCCACGAGCCGGCGGCGGAAGGGGAGGTAGATGAGCGCATACGCGCCCATGTACAACAGGAGGACCACGGCGGCCACGAGCGCCGCGCCGATCGGCTGGTTGAGCGGCACCACGGTCTCGATCGCCACCCGCTGGTCCGCCTGATACACGCCGATCGGCGCGAGCACGAACTTCACGACGACCACCAGGGTCATGTAGCCGACGGCATAGAGCGCGGCCCGCTGCGGAACGCCGAGATCACGACGAAGGGCGAACCAGAACGCGACCATCGTCACCGCAGCGATGAGGGCGCCGGCCGATACGAGGATCGCTACCGGCGGCATGCCCTTGCCCCCACCGCTGATTCGGGGCAAGGCGACCGCGACGACGAGCGCCACGCCGAACCCCGCAAGCATCTTGGCCGCGGCGGGTCCAGGGAGTCGCGGGGACGCGCGGGCGTCCGGGCGATCCGGGATCTCGGGGGGTGGCTGGGCTGTCGGGGGGCGTGCGGACATTCCCCATCTCCGTCGGCCGCGAACGTCCGGAATGTATCGCGCCGGCGTCGCCCCGGGTGGGAGGCGCGATGCGATCGCCCCGACAGCCGTCGGT
>DASPTB010000064.1:0-5206 GCA_035623615.1 Actinomycetota bacterium | reverse complement strand
GGCCTCTCGTTCCCGGGCAAGAGCGTCCGCGTCAAGCTCGAGGGCGCCGGCGGAGGCTCCTGGCACTATGGCCTGGCCCCCCACGAGGTTCCCGGGCCCGGCGTCGGGCCCGACGCGGTCGTCGAGGGCGGAGGCTACGCGTTCGCCATGGTCGCCGGGCGCCGGGTTCCCGCTCAGGAGTACCTCTCCTCCGGGGGGCTGATCGTCGGCGGCGATATCGAGCTCGCGGAGACCGTTCTGACCAATCTGCGCGTGTTCGCCGTGTGACCTCCCCCGGCGACCGCCGGATGAACCCGCCGCTCGGCTCGTCCGTATCCCCTGGCGTGATGAAGTTGCGTCGTACGCTTGCGGCCGTGCGAGAGGAGCGGGTCGCCGACGCCGAGTTGATGCACGCCTTCGCGCGGCGCGACTCGGCGGCAGCCGACGAACTCTACCGGCGGTACGCGCCCAGGGTCTTCGGGCTGGGCAAGGTCATGCTCGGCGACCCTTCCCGGGCCGAGGACCTTGTGCAGGACACCTTCGTCAAGGTCTGGCGCGGAGCCGCGTCGTACGAGTCCGCACGCGGTTCGCTCGACACCTGGATCCTGTTGATCGCGCGGAGCCTGGCGATCGACACGATCCGTCGGCGGGTGCTCGAGGCCCGGGTGACCGCGCAGCAGGAACCCATGCAGGAAGCCACCCCCGGCTCCGAGCCCGAGCGGATGGCCGAGACGATGGACCTCGCCGCGAGGGCGCGGCACGCGATGCAGCGCCTGTCTCCCGAGCAACGGGCCGCGCTCGAGCTCGCCTACTTCGGCGGCAAGACATCGGGCGAGGTGGCCGAGCTGGAGGGCATTCCCGTTGGAACCGCGAAGACCCGGATCCGGACGGCCTTGATCCGATTGCGAGAGGCGCTGGAGGTCGATTCAAGTGACGTGTGAGCAGGTGCTCGACAGGCTTCCCGACTTCGCGCTCGGCACGCTGTCGGAGATCGAGGCCGCCGACATCCGACGACACCTCCGCGGCTGCGGCGCCTGCCGTGCCGACGCCGCCTCGATGGACCAGGGCGTGGCGCTGTTCGCGAGCGCCGCGCATGAGGTCGCGCCGCCGCCCGAGCTCAAGGACCGGGTCCTGTCGGTGCTCGCCGACGAGTGGCGGGAGACTCCCGCTCAGCCCCGCCGCCCGCGGCCCAGCGCCGCGTGGCTCGCCCTCGCCGCGGCGGTCGTCGTGCTCGCCGGCGCCTTCACGTGGGGCATGACCGCGCAGCACCGGGCGAATCACGCCAGCGCCACGCTGGCGGCGCTCAGTCCGTACGCGACGCAGTACCAGCACTTCCTCGCGTTGCTGGGCGGCAAGGACGTTCGCGTCGGCGTCCTGCAGGCCCAGGGAGGCACGAGCATCCAGGGAACCGCGGTGCTGTACGACAGCGACGTCGGCCAGAGTTGGGTGCTCGTCCTTGCGCGGCAAGCGGGTGGCCCCGGCGTGGTGAACGTCACCCTGACGTCGGCGACCGGTCTGCACCCGATCAAGATGTTTCCGCTCAAGTTCGACGCGAGGGGCGAAGGGTCGAGCTGGATGGTCACGTCCGCGGACATCTCCTCCTACGACCACGTGACGCTCACGGCGCCGGACGGCACGGTCGTCGCGCAGGCGACGGCGAACCATCCCCGCACCTGAGGCGTCGGGAGTCCCGGAAAAAGCTCTGCCGCAGAGGCTTTGGGCGGTTCAGCGCGCGACGCCGAGGCGTGACACCGCGGCGGGCTCGGCCCCGAAGCGCTTCTTGTACTCGAGGTCGCCCTTCAGCAGGTCGAACGTAGCGAGACCCTCTTCGATCGATCGGCGGATCATGCCCGAGATGAGCACCATCCCCGGGCTCCACTGCGCATACTCCCGATCGAAGGCCGAGTTGTACAGCGAGAACGTGTCGCCGAAGCGGAACCCGATGATCCCCGCCGGCCACGCGTCACCGACACGAATGAACGCGAGCGTGAACTCACCTTTCGGCAGGAACGCCTCGCCGAGACGCCGGAAGAAGATCTCCATACCCGCGTGCATGAACTTCCCCTTGGGCCCGGGACTCTGCCGGTGGAAGTCGATGAACCGGTCGTACAGATCCGGGAGAGTCTCCTGGGTGGCGAGCTCGATCTCGTACGCGCCGAGGTCCGCCTGGAGCCGCCGATCCTTGCGGCGGATCTCGTGGCGGAGCTTGGCGGGCAGGGCCGCCAGATATTCCTCGTCCGTCGCCGGGAGCGCCAGCACCGGGCACACGCCATCGTCGTGGCGTTCGACCCGCAAACCCTGCGCGGCCGCCGCGTCCTCGAGGAGCGATGGCCACGGCGAAGCGGCCTTCATGCCTCGAAGGTCGGCGTGCTCCCAGTCGAGGTCGCGCATGACGCTGCCGAACAGCTCCTTCGCGAAGGCCTCCGCCCGACCGGGCAGTGCCACAGGGCCCATGTAGTCGGTGACGTCGAACCCTCCGAGAAACGTGAGGAGGCCGTCCTCGACGGTGAGTGCGCAAGCTGCGACCGGGCCGGTTGTGTCGTCGGTGGCCGTGGCGACCACGAGGCGCCCGCTCCCGAACTCCTCCCAGTAGAGCTTCAGGTAGTCGGGCGTGTGGAAGAACGTCCCGAAGGGATCGGCGTCGACGACCCGTCCCCAGTCCGACGCGCGAAAGGCCGTCGGGTCGTCGGACAGCTCCAAGCGCATGTCGGGATCGTAGCGCGGCGGGCGCTCAGGACTCGCCGAGCGCGTGCAGGGCTCCGCCCCTCGCGGAGGCCGAGGCCCCATCGTTCGATCCGCCGAGCGCGTCCTGCAGCACGTCCCACGACAGCACCGCGCACTTGATGCGAACCGGATACTTCACGACGCCCTTCAGCGCCACCAGGTCGCCGAACTCCTCCTCGGTCGGCTCGACGTCTCCGGCGAGCATGCGCCGCACGTCCGCCGCGAGGTGCTGGGCCTCCTCGATCGTCTTCCCCGTGACGGCCTCGGTCAGCATCGAAGCACTGGCCTGGCTGATGGAGCAGCCCGACCCCTGAAAGGTGACTTCGGCGATCCGTCCGTCCGCGAGGTGGGCGTTCACCGTGATCTCGTCGCCGCACAGAGGGTTGTTGGCCGAGCAGGAGACCTCGGCGCCCGGAAGCGGCCGCTTGTTCCTCGGGTTCTTGTAGTGGTCGAGGATGACTTCCTTGTAGAGATCGTCCAGCGCCACGCGCCCCTCCCTATCCGAAGATCTCCTTCACCTTACCCAGGGACGCCACGAGCGCGTCGACGTCCTCGGCCGAGTTGTAGACCGAGAACGACGCCCTGGTGGTCGCCGGAACTCCAAGGATACGCATGAGGGGCTGGGCGCAGTGGTGGCCCGCCCGCACGAACACGCCCTCGGTGTCCAGGACCTGGGCGACGTCGTGCGGATGCGCGCCCTCGACCCAGAACGAGACCACACCCCCGCGGGCGGCCGGGTCGGGAGGACCGAAGACCTTGAGCCCCGCGTCGCCCATCCGGCCCAGGGCGTACGCCGCGAGCTCGCGCTCGTGCGCGCGCACCTCCTCCATCCCCAGCTCCTGGAGGTAGTCGATGGCCGCCGCCAGACCGATCTCCTCGGCGATGTTCATCGTCCCGGCTTCGAACTTGTAGGGAGCGTCCTTGAACGTCGAGCGGTCGGGGTAGACCTCGAGAATCATCTCTCCACCGCCGAGGAACGGATCCATCCGATCGAGCACCTCGGGCTTCCCGTAGAGGCCGCCGGAAGCCGTCGGGCCGAGCATCTTGTGCCCCGAGATGGTGAGGAAGTCGACGTCCAGATCCACGACGTCGACCGGGTGGTGCGGGACGAGCTGCGCACCGTCCACGAGCACGACGGCGCCCACGGCGTGCGCTGCGACGGCGAGCTCCTTCAACGGCACCAACGTTCCCAGGACGTTCGACATCCCCGTGACGGCGAGGATCTTCGTTCGCTCGGTCAGCAGGTCCTCGAGGTTCGACAGGTCGAGCGTGCCGTCGTCGCCGAGTGGGATGAACCGGAGCGTCGCGCCCGTCGCCTCCGCCGCGAACTGCCACGGCACGAGGTTGGAGTGGTGCTCCACCTCCGAAAGGAGGATCTCGTCGCCCTCGCGGAGGAACTTTCGGCCGTACCCGTGCGCGACCAGGTTGACCGACTCGGTGGTCCCTCTGTTGAAGACGATGCACGAGGAGTCGGGCGCGCCGACGAACGACGCCAGCTTGGCGCGCGCCCCCTCGAACGCGGCCGTCGCCTCCTCGGCGATCGAGTAGACGGCGCGGTACAGGTTCGCGTTGTAGCGCTCGTAGTAGTCGCTGACGGTGTCGATCACCTGACGCGGCTTCTGGCTGGTGTTCGCGCTGTCGAGGTAGACCATCCGGCGGTCGCCGTCCGTCCCCACGCGGCGCTCGAGGATGGGGAAGTCCTTGCGGATCCGCTCGACGTCCAGCGCGCCCATCGTTCCCCTCTTCCCCTACTCGGGCTCCTCGCCCTCGCCGGGCTCGATGCCCAGCTCGGCGCGAAGGCCCTCGTAGCCCTTCTGCTCCAGGTCGGCAGCGAGCTCGGCGCCGCCCGACAGAACGATCCGCCCGCCCATCATCACGTGGATGTGGTCGGGCTGGATGTAATTCAGGATGCGCTGGTAGTGGGTGATGAGCAAGACCCCCAGGCTCGGTCCGATCAGGCGGGCGACGCCCTCGGCGACGGACTTCAGCGAGTCGATGTCGAGCCCCGAGTCGGTCTCGTCGAGCACGGCGATCTTCGGCTCGAGGACGGCGAGCTGCAGCACCTCGTTCTTCTTCTTCTCCCCACCGGAGAAGCCCTGGTTGACGTAGCGCCGGACCATCTCGTCGTCGACGCCGAGCAGGTCCATCTTCTCCTTGAGGAGCTTGCGGAACGCGAGCGCCGACATTCCCTCGCCATGGACGGCCGTGTACGCCGAGCGCAGGAAGTTGACGACAGAGACCCCGGGGATCTCGGTCGGGTACTGGAACGCGAGGAACAACCCGAGCTGGGCACGCTTGTCCGCGGTGAGCTTCGTGATGTCCTCACCGCCGAACAGGACCGTCCCGCCCGTCACCGTGTAGCTCGGCCTGCCCATCAGGACGTTCGCGAGCGTCGACTTGCCCGAGCCGTTGGGGCCCATCAGGGCGTGCACCTCGCCCTGACGCACCGTCAGGTCGATCCCCTTCAGGATCTCCTTGCCCTCGACCTGGGCACGCAGGTCGT
>DASPTB010000119.1:0-2405 GCA_035623615.1 Actinomycetota bacterium | reverse complement strand
GCGGCGGGCGGCGGGGCGGTAGCGCATGCAGTAGCTATCGGCGCAGAGGTGGGACCCTCCCTTTATG
Source organism: Actinomycetota bacterium (assembly GCA_035623615.1). Lineage (GTDB taxonomy): Bacteria > Actinomycetota > UBA4738 > UBA4738 > UBA4738 > DASPTB01. Next base: position 2,338 of record DASPTB010000119.1, on the reverse strand, counting down.
ACCTTGCGCGGGATCTGGAACTGGGGCTGGGCCCGGTCAAAGCTCTGCTCGAGCGTTCCTCCCCTCGGGTTGCGTGGAACACAGCAGGGCTTGTCCGCGTCCTCGCTATGACGATCGAGGTACCAGTCGCATGTCCATTCCCAGACATTGCCGGCCATATCCGAGAGCCGGTAGCCGTTGGGCGGAAAGAAGCCGACGGCCGTCGTCGCGCCATACCCTTGCTCGGAGCGCCACGGAAACTCTCCGTGCCAGTAGTTGGCGAGCTGCTCGCCCGGAGCCTCCGGCTCGTCGCCCCAGGTGTACGTGGTGCCGTCGAGGCCGCCGCGGGCGGCGAGTTCCCATTCGGCTTCGGTCGGGAGCTCTTTGCTGGCCCAGGCCGCGTACGCAGCGGTGTCCTCATGGGCGACGTGCACAACCGGGTGATCCTCGCGGCCCGCTAATGACGAGCCGGCTCCCTCGGGATCGCTCCAGTTGGCTCCGGCTGTCCAGGTCCACCATTGGCTGAGATGCCGCAGATCGACCGGACCGGTCGTTCTCGTGAAGACGAGCGAGCCAGGGACGAGATTCTCCACCGGCGCGCCGGGAAACTGAGCCGGGTCAAGCGGCCGCTCGGCGATCGTGACGTAGCCGGTCTCGGCCACGAACTGCGCGAACCGGCGGTTGGTCACCGGCGCTGCGTCGATCCAGAACCCGTCCACGGCGACGTCGTGCACGGGTCTCTCCTCGCGGTAGTGATCGTCCGAGCCCATCCGGTACGTCGCGCCGGGGATCCACACCATCTCCTCCATGGTGGACCCGGGGGTCGCGGACGAGGTTGTCGGGCCGCCCCTCACCGCCCGGATGCGAGCACGGTTTCCAGCCTCGCGACGACCTGATCGATCGTGAAGCTCGCCGCCTTCTGGCGCGGCGGGAACTCCTCGAAGGTCGCGAGGAACTGCGACACCAGTGCCGAGGCCGCCAGGATGATGTAGTCGTTCTCGAATATCCAGTCGTAGTACGTGTTCGAGGTGGTGTCCGCGCGCTCGAACGGGTCCGTCCGCAGGTTGTAGAGCTTGGGCACGCGCAGCGTCACGAACGGCTCCGCCCAGATCTGCAGCGTGCCCTGCACCCGCTGCTCCATGAACACAACCTTCCAGTTGTCGAACCGCAGCGCAAGCACGTCGCCGTCGTCGGAGAAGTACATGAAGCCCTGGCGCGGCGACGAGTCCTGTTCGCCAGTCAGGTACGGCAGTAGGTCATAGCCGTCGATGTGGACCTTGTAGGTGGTTTCGCCGATCGCGTGGCCGGCTTTGAGCTTCTCGACGATTTCCGGCTCGCCCGCGGCGGCAAGCAGCGTCGGCAGCCAGTCGTGGTGCTGGACGATCTCGTTGGAGATCGATCCCGCCGGAATCCTGCCCGGCCAGCGGATCATCTCCGGCACACGAAACGCGCCCTCCCAGTTCGTGTTCTTCTCGCTCCTGAAGGGCGTCATGCCGGCGTCGGGCCAGCTGTTCATGTGCGGGCCGTTGTCGGTGCTGTAGATGACGATCGTGTCCTCAGCCAGGCCAAGCTCGTCAAGCTTGTCGAGTAGCGCGCCCACGACCTTGTCGTGATCGATCATCGTGTCGTGGTAGGGCGACTGCCAGCGCCCGGCCTGCCCAACGCTCTCCGGTTTCGGGTGCGTGCGGAAGTGCATGTGCGTCGTGTTGAACCACACGAAGAACGGGGTCCCGGACGCGCGCTGGCGGTCGATGAACGCGAGCGCGTGGCCGAGGACTTCATCGTCGATCGTCTCCATCCGCTTCTTCGTGAGCGGCCCCGTGTCCTCGATCCGCTGGCGACCGACCCGTCCGTAGCGTGGGTCCTCGGTCGAGTCATCGTCGTCCGTCGCCCATGAGTGGATGACGCCCCGCGGCCGTGCGCGCTCGTTGAAGGCCGGGAACTCCTCTGGCGAGGGCCAGTTCGCCGACTCCGGCTCTTCCTCGGCGTTGAGGTGGTACAGGTTGCCGAAGAACTCGTCGAAGCCGTGAACGGTCGGCAGGTACTTGTTCAGATCCCCGAGATGGTTCTTGCCGAACTGTCCGGTGGCGTAGCCCAGCGGCTTCAACAACTCGGCGATCGTCGGGTCCTCCGCCTGCAAGCCGACGTCGGCGCCCGGCATCCCGACCTTGCTCAACCCCGTCCGGAACACGCTCTGCCCGGTGATGAACGACGACCGGCCCGCCGTGCAGCTCTGCTCGCCGTAGGAGTCGGTGAACCGCATCCCCTCCTCGGCAAGCCGATCGATGTTCGGCGTCCGGTACCCCATCAGCCCATCGCTGTAGCAACTCAAGTTCGTGATCCCGATGTCATCGCCCCA
>DASPTB010000116.1:0-4439 GCA_035623615.1 Actinomycetota bacterium | reverse complement strand
CACGTCCTCCGTCGCCTCGGTCGTCCCGATCTGGTCGGCGAATCGCGACAGGGCTTCGTACGGCGTCGCGCGCTTCCCGTAGACGAGGCGGTTCGCGAGCCGCTGCACGCGCTCGCGGACCGGCTGGAACGCGACCGCCACAACGGCGGTCGCGACGATGGAGAGCGCGACGCTCGGCCGGTCGGTCCGGCCGATCAGGCCCCCGATCCCGACGACGATCGCGACGTAGACGCCGGTGATGAACGCCGCGAGCGCCACGTAGACGACGGTCCGGTTGATGACGAGGTCGATGTCGTAGAGCCGGTACCGGAAGATGGCCACGCCGATGGCGATCGGGACGAACGCGATCGTCCCGGTCGTGACCGCGTTCGAGAGGTTGGTGCTCGCCGTGGTGGAGCCCATGACCCCCGGGATGAAGAACTGCGCCACGAGCCCCATGGCGATGACGAGACCCGCGAAGAGCAGCCACTTGAGCTGCTCGCGCTCGACGGACGACGCCCGGCGGTACCGGACGAACAGGGACACGATCCCCGCCAGCCCGGCGCCGATGAGGGACACCAGTCCGACGACGGCCATGACCACGAACAGATTGCCGGCCGGGGCAGGGACCCCGATCGGGTTCGGAGTGTTCGGCCGGTCGGCGGTGAAGATCGTGGGAGCGAAGAGATTGCCGGTCAACCAGGCCCCGATCCCGATGCCCTCGACCCACCCGACGATCCGCCACCTGGGCGACGGCACCGATCCCGTCGGGAACAGCAGCAGCACGAACCCGACGAGTCCGATGCCGAACAGCCAGATCCATCCGAACGAGTTGGAGACCCCGGCGGTCGGCGAGAACCCCTGGAGCACGATGAAGGTCGCTCCGGCCGCGTAGGTGAGCCCGGTGGCGGCCATCAGCCACCCGATCGGGTTGGCCGGTTGCTTCCAGCCGATCAACGCCCCGACGGTCGCGAATCCCCCGATGAGCAGGACGGCGATGACGCCGTCGGCCGGGCTGCCCTGCACGGCGCTCCCGAGCGGGTGCACGATCTGGGTGATCCCCGACCCCAGCAGCAAGCCGATGTTGACCGACCACAAGCCCCACGCGAGACGGGTCGTGCCGCGAGTCGTCACGACGCCGGCTCCAGCGCCCGTGCGGGAACCCGTCCCACGATCGCTGTTCCTCTCCCCGGCGCGCTCTCGATGTGGAGCTCGCCGTCCAGCGCGTCGATGCGGTCGCGCATGATGTCGGTCCCCATTCCGGAAGGCGTCACCCGGGTGTCGAACCCGGGTCCGTCGTCGCGGACCTCGAACGTCACGGTGTCGTCGCCCGTGGCGAGCCGCACCGTCGCGTGCGCGCCGGGCGCGTGGCGAGCCACGTTCTGCAGCGCTTGAAGACAGCAGAAGTAGACGCACGCTTCGACGTCGTCGTCGAAGCGTGCGCCGGCGAAGGACGGGTCGGCCTCCACCGTGGCGTCGACGGAGACCTTGCGGACGTGTGCCTCGAGAGCTGCCCCGACACCCTTGTCGATGAGCAGCGGCGGGAAGATCCCGCGCGCGAGGTCGCGCAGGCCCTCGAGCGTCGCGGTCGCCTCCCCGCCCAAGTCGTCGAGGATGCCGGCCGCGGCGACGGGGTCGGTCGCGGCGAGGCGCTCGGCGTGGTCCAGCTCCCGGCGCATGCCTCGCAGCTGCCCCGCAGGGCCCTCGCTGATCTCGCGCTCGAGGCTCCTACGCTGCTGGTCGCGCGCCGTGACGAGGCGCTCGCGGGAGCGGCGCAGGCGTTCGGCCTGCGCCGCGAGCTCGTCGGTTCGAAGCGCGAGCTCCTCGGTGAGCAGGACGTTGTGCAGCGCAAGCCCGGCCTGCGCGGCCAGGTCCTCGAGCAGGGCATCCTCTTGTGGGCGCAGCGGCTCCGAGGGAGGCTTGCGCACATCGATCGCTCCGACGACCTCGCCCTGGTAGCGCACGTCGAGCGTGCGGTCGAACGACCCGCCGCCCGACGGGCTCGCCGGCCAGCTTCGCGCGCGCTCGGTCCCGTCGGGAAGGCGCAACCGGACCCGGGCCTCGGAGGCGCCGACGCCGTGCGCCGCCGCCTCCGCCATCTGCGGCAGGACCTGCTCGACGGACACGGCGGCCGCGACCCGCTCGGTGAAGCCGCTCATCACCTCGTACGGGGTCGCGCGCTTGCCGTACACGAGCCGGTTGGCGAAGCGCCGGACGCGCGCGCGGACGGGCCCGAAGGCCAGCGCGACGACCGCCGTCGCGACGATCGACAGGGCGGGGTTCCGTGTGTCGCCGACCAGCGAGCCGATCCCGACCACGACCGCGACGTACACCACGGTGATGAACGCGGCGAGGGCCCCGAACACGACGGTCTTGTTGATGACGACGTCGATGTCGTACAGCCGGTACCGCAGGATCGCGAATCCGATCGCGACGGGAATGAGCCCGAACAGCGCGATGGTCAAGGCTTGCGCGGTTCCGAGCCACCCGGGGTCGGCGGTGTTCGTCATCGCATACCAGCCCGTGGTGAGCTCCACGACGAAGTACACGGACATCACCAGCGCCCCGGCGTATGCGAGCCACTTGATCTGCTGCCGCTCGACGCCACGGGACCGGCGAAAGCGAACGACGAGCGCGATCGCGCAGAGCAGCATGCAGATCGGGATCAGGATGACGACGAGCAGCAGCGGATCGAGCACGGCCTTGAGTGCCGGAATCGTCAGCGGGTTGCTCACGCTGAGCTTGTCCGTCACCGCCAGGGGATCGGGTGAGATCAAGATCGCCACGGATGATGCGACGAGCGCGAAGCCCGAGAGCCACGCCAACCATCGCCATCGCGGCGAGGGGAGGTGCCCGTCCGGGAACAGCAGGATCGTGAAGGTCCCGATCAGTGCGATCACGGGCACCCACAGCCACTGGTCGAACGCGAGCGCCCACAGCCGCAGGGGAAGTGGGTGGGTGACGTAGGCGTACTGCGCGTACCCGGAGAGCGGGAGGTTCGCCGCGACCCCGATGCCGAGCAGGATCCATCCGAGCGCGTTCTCGGGTTGCCGGCTCGCGACGAGGACGCCGACCACGGGAAAGGCCATCACGAGAATGCCGTACAGGAGGTTCTGCAGGAACGTGCCGTTGCCGTTCCAGCCCCCGGTCTGGTTCACGTTCCTGCCCAGCCATGCGAAGACGAGCGTCACGACGGCTCCGGCGAGGCAGATCGCGAAGAGGAACCATGCGAGCAGGGTCGTCCGCGACCGGCTCATCGCGCCGCCTCCAGGGGACGCGCCGGCACGCGGCCGCGAACGGTCGTGCCGCGTCCGGGAGTCGACTCGAGCGCCGCGTCGCCGCCCAGGATCGCGAGGCGGTCGCGCATCCCCTGAAGCCCCGTTCCGTTCCCGTTCGCCGAAGGGTCGAAGCCGATCCCGTCGTCGGCGACCTCGAACCACAGCAGACCGTCGCGTTCCGAGACGGCCACGTCCACCCTGCCGGCGCGGGCATGCTTCGCCGCGTTCTGCAGCGCCTCGAGGATGCAGAAGTAGACGGCGGCCTCGGTCTCGATCGGGTACCGCGCGACACCGTCGGTACGCAGGTCGACGGGGAGGCCGAGCCGTTCAACGTCGACGCGCAGGGCCGGGGCGATGCCTTCCTGCTCGAGCGCCGGGGGATAGATGCCGAGGGCCAGCGCCTGCAGGTTCTCGAGCGCGTCGTCCACCTGCGCGCGAACCTCGTCGAGCAGGGCGCGACCCTTGTCCGGGTCGCGCGCGAGCATCGTTCGCGCCAGACGCAGCTTGACGGCCAGGGCGACCAGGTGCTGCTGCGCGCCGTCGTGGATGTTGCGCTCCAGCCGGCGGCGCTCGGCGTCCTGCGCGGCGACGACGCGCCGGCGCGACGACTTCAGCTCGGCCGACCGCTCGGTGATCGCCGCGAGCCGGGCCTCGAGATCGGCGGTGAGTTGTGCGTTCGACAGGACCAGCCCTTCCTGCGACGCGAGGTCGTCCAGCAGGTGGACGTCGGCCGGCGTCAGCGGCTCGCCCCGCGGCTTCGACACCGAGAGCGCGCCGATCAGCCCCTCGCGGTCGCGAACGGCGACCGCGAGGTCCCCCGGCAGCTCGGGAAGGTCGCCGCCGCCGCCGGCGACGACGATCGGCGGCCCTCCCGTTCCCTCGGGCCACGACGCCACCGGGCGCAGCTCGGACCCGCCGCGCAACCACACGGTGGCCGTCTCGGCGCCGACGCCCTCCGCGACGATCCGGGCGGTCTCCGGCAGGACGTCCTCGGCGGCGTACGCCTCGCCGACGCGCTCGCTGAACCGCGCGAGCACCTCGTACGGCGTCGCGCGGTCGCCGTACACGAGGCGCCCGGCGACGTGATCCGCGCGGTCGCGCACCGGCTGGAACGCGATTGCGACGATGGCGGTCGCGAGGATGGCCAGTAGAGGGTTCCGCCCCTCGGTGCCGAGGATCAGC
>DASPTB010000103.1:0-12579 GCA_035623615.1 Actinomycetota bacterium | reverse complement strand
GCGCTGCCGAACCTGCTGCGCTATCCCACAGCGCGCTGGTTCGGCGAGGACGGCATCCCGGCTCGGGACCGGGTGCTGTGCGAAGCGCTCGACGCGGCGCTCGACGAGCTTGAAGCGTCGCTCGGCGACGATCCCGGGGGGTGGCGATGGGGCGACCTGCACCGGGTCACGTTCGCGGGCGTGCTGGCGCGCGTCCCGGGCCTGGACGAGCTTTTCACAGGCGGAGAGGCATCGATGGGCGGCGACGAGCAGACGATCCTGCAGGGCATGTACGCGCCGGGCGAGGGCTACGGCGCCGCCGTGATCCCGTCGTGGCGGATGATCGCCGACCCGTCGGACTGGGATCGCTCGCTCGGGACCCACACGCTCGGTCAGTCGGGGCACCCGGCAAGCCCGCACTTCAACGACCTGTTCGACACTTGGGTGGCGGGGGCGCACCACCCGATGCCGTTCTCGGCGTCCGCCGTCGACGCGGCCGCCGAGTCGCGACTGCGCCTCGTGCCCCGCTGATAGCATTCCCCTGCCATGCCCAGGTCCAAGTCGAAACGGCGCCGATACCAACCGCCTCCCAAGAAGAAGCACCCGCCGAGTCCCGGCTGGTTCGGTGCGCTCATCCTCATCTGTTTCGGCCTGGGCGTCGCGATGATCGTCCTCAACTACCTCAACCTGATCCCGTTCTGGCACGGGGGGACGTCGAGCCTGTTCCTGTTCGGCGGCCTGGGTCTGATCGCTCTGGGCTTCATCCTCGCCACCCAGTGGCACTGACGATGCCGACTGGCCACCCGAGCGGTGAGCGCCTCGGGGTGCCGGCGTAGCGCAGGAGCTGCTTGATCCGGTGATCGTCGGAACGGTCGGCCTCAACCCGCCGGGCGGCTAGCTCTTCTCAGGCGTCGCGCGGGGGCGCCGAACCACCGTCATCGGCTCCCCGCAGTGACGTGGGATCTGGATTTCGCCGATTCGCGTGACCTGATACTCGGTGCCGCACTCGGCGCACACGAAGAACACATCGAGGCCGGCGACGTCCTCCACCTCGATCCGCTCGACTTGACGGGTTCCCGAAACGCTGCGCAGGAACGCCAGGCCGAAGCCGAGGATCACCAGGAAGATGAGGACGGCACCCACCCACATGGCCCAGGTCGAGAGCGCGAGCACGCCGTCCAGCCTACGGGTTCGCTTCAGCCGAGCCGCTCGACGATGGTGGCGTTCGCGGTGCCGCCGCCCTCACACATCGTCTGGAGGCCATAGCGGCCGCCGCGGCGCTCGAGCTCGTGCAGCATCGTCGTCATGAGCTTCGCGCCCGTGGCCCCCAGAGGGTGGCCGACCGCGATGGCGCCGCCGTTCGGGTTGACGTGCTCCTCGAACCACTCGTCGGCGACGCCCAGCTCCCGCTTCCACGCCAGCACGACCGACGCGAACGCCTCGTTGATCTCCACCACGTCGACGTCGCGCAGCTCGACCCCCGCGCGACCCAGGACTCGGCGCGTGGCGGGAATCGGCGCGGTCAGCATGAGGATCGGCGAGTCGCCGGCAAGCGCGAACGAGGAGAGGCGGGCGCGGACGTCGAGGCCGAGCCGCTCGGCGATGCGGCGCTCGGCAATCAGGATCGCCGCGGCCCCGTCGGAGATCTGCGAAGAGTTGCCCGCCGTCACGGTCCAGTGCAGTTGACCCGGGAACATCTCCTCCCACACCGGCGCCTCGAAGGCGGGCTTCAGCTCCCGCATGCGCTCGCGGTCCGGCTCCATGCGGATGCCCTCGTCGACGTCGAGCAGGCGCTCCTCGCCGTCGAGGGTCACCTTCATCGGAACGATCTCGCGGCGGAACCGGCCCTCGCGGGTCGCGGCCGCCGCGCGAACGTGCGAGCGGAAGCCGAATTCGTCCGATGCCTCGCGCGAGATGTCCCACTTCGTGGCGATCAGATCGGCCGAGATCCCCTGCGGCACGAGCTTGCCGTCGTAGCGGGCGATGAGCGCCTCGCCCCACGGGATCTGCCCCACCATCGACGATCCCATCGGAACCCGGCTCATACTCTCGACGCCCGAGGCGACGACGAGGTCGTACGCGCCCGCGATGACGCCCTGCGCCGCGAAGTGGACCGCCTGTTGCGACGAACCACACTGCCGGTCGACGGTGGTCCCCGGAACCTCCTCGGGGAACCCCGCGGCGAGCCACGTGTTCCGCCCGATGTTGATGGACTGCTCGCCGACCTGGCTCACGCATCCGGTGATGTGGTCGTCGACGCGGCCGGGGTCGACGCCCGTCCGGTCGACCAGCTCGCGAAGGACCGTGGCAAGCAGGTCGACCGGGTGGATGCCCGAGAGCGAGCCGGCGCGCCGGCCGATCGGGCTTCGGACCGCTCCGACGATGACGGCTTCCCGTTCGTTGGTCATGGCCGGCGGGAGTCCGGAATCACTGCTTCGGTCGAGTGAGCACCCCGGCGGCGACGATGAGCACCAGCACGACCGGTATGCCGAGCGTGATGAGGAGAATCTCCGGGCTCGAGTTGATCAGCGCGATCACCGGCACAGGATACCGCTCGGGCCGCAAGCGCGGGTGGACCGGGACGGGGTCAGCAGTACCGCAGGATCATCGGGTCGGGAGAGCTGTTCCCGACGGCCCAGAGCGCGTGGCTGCCCGGAACGCGGGTGATGTCGTCGAGGTAGCCGTCGCCGGCCGGCGGCGCGACGAGCTTCCACGCGGTCCCGTCCCACCGAAGGATGAGCGGATGCGTGAAGTCCAGCGTGCCCACCGCCCACGCCACGTCGGGCGAGGTCGCCGCGACGCCTCTGAGCTCGGCCGGATGCGCGAGCGCGGGCGTCCGAGCCGTCGTCCACGTGGAGCCGTTCCAGTGCATCGCCAGCGGCTGCAAGTAGACGGGCGCGGAAGCGGGCGCGTCGCCCACGGCCCACGCGTCGGACGCTCGCCGCCACGTCATCGCGTCGAGGTCCTGCGCAGGCACATCGGGGTCGACGCGCCAGCCCCTGCTGTTCCGCGTCGCGATGAGCGCCTGGCGGACGCCCGGCGCGCTCGTTCCCACGGTCCAGACGCCGCCCGGCTCGTGGGCGGCGACGTCCTGAAGTGTCCCGCCGGCCGGCGGCTTGACGACGTGCCACCTCGAACCGTTCCAGTGCATGGCGAGCGGCATCGGCGTGACCGCCGGCTCGAGGTACCCGACGGCCCACAGATTGGACGGCGCCCCGCCGGAGATCGAGAGCAGCTCCTCGTGATTCGAGCGCGCGTGCGGCACGGGGACGATCGACCACTGGGTTCCGTTCCAGTGCTCGACCAGCGTGTGCACGGCGCCGGTCTTGATCAGGACCTGGGCGCCGACTGCCCAGACGTTGTCGGGCGCCAGCGCGTAGACGTCGTGCAGGACGCGCACGTGCCTGCCGTCGACGGGCGTGGGGACCGCCGTCCACCGTTTCCCGTTCCAGTGCTCGGCGAGGGGGAACGCCCGGCGGGGCATCTGGACGGACCCGACCGCCCAGGCGTCGTTCGCGGAGAGCGCGTCCACGCTCTCCAACGTCCCCGACAGGGAATGTGTGTGGTCGGCGACAACGCTCCACGAGCATTCCGTCAACGATCGCAGCGACCGCTGCGTCGCAGCGGCAATCGCGGTTCCCGGCGGGAGTGCGACTGCCAATGCAACAAGGCACAGGGAGGCCCCGATGAGAGCCGTCCGTCGGCCGGATGGCGAACTGCGACCCCTCATCGCTCCTCCCGAGAGCTGGGCCCGCGACCCCGGCGCAGGCCAAGGGGCGCAGTATCGCATCGGCCCCGCGCGGCTGAGGAGAGGTTCCTTTCGCCTACGTCGTTTGGAGGAGGCCGTCCTCAGGGGGGCGCCGAGGCGCCGGGCGCCTCCCCAGCACTCAGCCGGTGCCCGGTTCCTCGGGAGTTCCTCGCCACATCGGCGACCTCGGGGGGTCGAAGTAGCAGGGCTCGTCCCTCCCTTCGAGCGCGGCGAACGCGATCCGCATCCAGTCGCCTCCGCGCCGCAGCGGCTCCGGGAGCGCGTCCGGCGAGAACCACCCGACGTCGAGGGTTTCGAGAGGGTGCCCGCGCAGCTCGCCGCCCACCATCTTGCAGTGGAAGAGCAGGCTGTAGAAGGAGAGCGACGAGAACCCCAGCCGGAGCGCGTCGAAGACGGCGATCAGTCGAAGGGGCGTCACATCGATGCCCGTCTCCTCCATGGCTTCCTTGACGGCGACTTCCGAGGGCGAGTACCCGACGTCGGCCCATCCGACCGGATAGAACCACTCACCCGTGTCCGAGCGCTGCCCGAGCAGGATCTCGCCACGGTCGTTCCCGACCACGGCGCCCACCGCCACCTTTGGCGTGACGTAGCCGCGAGCGCCCCTCCCGACGTCGGCCGCCCACTCCTCGTACTCCGCCTCCGCCTCGGCGTCGTCGACGACGGCGGCACGGATGTCCGCCGCCACGTGGAGGACCTCGTCGAACCGCTCGCGCTCGTACAGGTTGTCGGTGAAGGCCAGGCCCGTGCGCGCGATGCCGGCGAGCGCTTCCGCCCAGCGGAGCATCTCCTGCGGCGTCGGCGTGCGCGGCGGCGTGACTACTCCTCGTGGGCGGCGAGCGACGGCACCGACGACGTGGCGGACACGTGACGGCGGGGGCGCCAAGCGGGCGATCGGAAACCGCCGTTCGCGGTCCGGCCGCCGAGGCGGGTGACGACGATCCCGGCCACGACGAGCACGGCGCCCGCCACCTGCTCGGGGCGGACGTGCTCGTTCAGGAAGAGCACGGCCATGAGGCCGCCGAGCACCGGGACGAGGAACCCGTAGACGACCGTGTGCGCGATCCCGCGCTTGCGGATCGCCCAGTTCCACAGCGCGTAGGCGACGTACACGGGCCCGATCGCCGAGTAGGCGAGGATGAGCCACGACACGCCGTCGACGGCGCCCCAGTTCTGGCGAAGCGCTGCCGGAAGCGACACGAGCACGGTGAGCGTGCCTCCGATCGCCAGGCCGTACGCCATCACCTGACGGCTCGAAAGCTGGTTTCCGACTCCCTGGTTGATCACGCCGTAGGCGCCGAACGCCGCGGCCGCTCCCAGCGAGAGCAGGTCCCCCAGACGTGCCTCGCCGAGCGCGTTCCACCCACCCAGGAACACCACCACCCCTGCGAACCCGATCACCAAGCCCAGCATGGTCCCCCGCCTCGGCCGCTCCCGTCCGGTCGCCCAGGAGAAGATGACCGAGAACATCGGGTGCGTCGACACGAGGATGGCGCTGGCCAGTGCGGACGTGCGGTCGAGCCCGAGCACGAAGCCGAGCTGATACAGGAAGTACCCGGTGAGGCCCGACGCGGCCAGCACGGGGAGATCCGCGCGACGGGGCAGGCGCCGCGGACCGGCGACGACGAGCACGCCGATCGACAGCGCCACCATGAACGCGAACCGAACACACGTGAAGGCCACGGGATCGATGTCCCGCCAGGCGACCTTGAACGTGACGAAGGTGGAGGCCCACAGAAGGACGACGAGGCCGAGAGCGCCGTCCACCGCGAGAGCGTCCATCGTCCCTCGCCCTCGCGCCGCCCGGTCCATGTCGCTACCCTACCGGCGGCGGCCGGATCGACTCGGGGCCGTCCGGCCGGACTGCTAGCCTGCTTGTCGCACCGGGGGGAGCCGTGACAGGCGCACTCGCGACCGATCTGTACGAGCTCAACATGGCGGCGAGCTACCTGCGCCGCGGCATGACCCGGGCCGCGACGTTCAGCCTCTTCGTCCGGCGCCTGCCCCCCGCTCGTGGGTTCCTCGTCGCCGCCGGGCTCGAGCCGGCGCTCGACTTCCTCGAAGCGTTCCGATTCGAGGCCGACGAGCTGCAGCACCTGCACGACGAGCTCGGCTTCTCCGAGGCGGACATCGAGGCACTGGGCTCGCTACGGTTCACCGGCGACGTGTGGGCGATTCCTGAGGGGCGCGTGGCGTACGCGGGCGAGCCGCTGCTCGAGGTCACAGCGCCGCTTCCCGAGGGACAGTTGGTCGAGACGCTGCTGCTGAACTTGCTCACCTTCCACACGACCGTCGCGTCGAAGGCGGCGCGGTGCCGGCTGGCGGCGGCCGGGCGCGACGTGGTGGATTTCTCCTTCCGCCGAACGCAGGGAACCGACGCGGCCGACGCCGTCGCGCGCAACTCGGCGATCGCGGGTTTCACCGCCACGAGCAACGTGGCGGCGGCGCGCCGGTACGGCCTGCGCGCCGCCGGAACGATGGCGCACTCCTACATCGAGGCGTTCCCCAGCGAGGCGGACGCGTTCCGCGCCTTCGCGACCGACTTCCCCCACCGCACGACGTTCCTCGTCGACACGTACGACACCCTCGGCGGGGTGCGCACGGCGATCGACGTCATCCGCGAGCTCGGGCTCGAACCTCCGCTCGGTATCCGGCTGGACAGCGGCGACCTGCTCGCGCTCTCCACGCAGGCGCGCGCCGTGCTCGACGACGCCGGACTCCCGCAGGTCCGCATCTTCGTGAGCGGCGGGCTGGACGAGCTCGACATCGACGATCTGGTGCGAGCAGGCGCTCCGATCGACGCCTTCGGGGTCGGGACTCGCATGGGCGTCTCCGCCGACGCGCCGTACCTCGACACCGCCTACAAGCTCGCCGAGTACGACGGCCGCCCTGTGATGAAGCTGTCGGCCGACAAGATCTCGGTGCCCGGCGCGAAACAGGTGTATCGCACGGGTTCCGGCGACCTCGTGACGCTGCGCGGCGAGCCACCGCCCGACGGGGCGGAGTCCCTGCTGGTGCGGGTCATGGCGAACGGGCGACGTGCTTCCCCGGCGCCCGCCCCGCCTGCCGCCGTCGCCGCAGCGCGCGAGCGGTTCGAGGCTGATCTCCCGCGCGTGCCCGAGCCGGCGCTGGACGTCCGAGCGCCGCAGCCGCCCGAGGTTCGGATGTCGCCCCGGCTCGAGGCGCTGGCGGCGGAGGCGCGCACGGCCGTCCTCTCGGAAGATCGGGCGTCGCGTTAGGCGGGCCCCGGTGTCGCCCTCAGGCGACGGCCGGCTCGCGGTCGGGCACGAGCCCCACCGCTTCGAGGATGATCCCTTCGCGGACGCCCCACTCGCTCACCGTGAGCCCGGGAACACGGAGCATCGCCACGAGCGAGGAGAGGACGACCGCGCCGGCGCCGATGACTCCGGCGCGGCGCGCGACCATGCCGGGCAGCTCGAGCTTCTCGTGGAGCGAGGCCCCGGTGAGCAGGTCACGGAGCGACCACAGCGCCTCGCCGGTCAGGATCATCCCCGACACCGAACGCTTCTTCGGGGCGAGCAAGCGGGCAAGCGCCTTCGCCGTCCCGCCGGCAACCGCCACGCGCTCGAGGTTGCCGTGCGCGACGACCACAGGACGCAACTGGTTCCGCACGTACAGCGACAGACGGTCGGCTTCGGCGGACGTCATCGGGTCGCTGCGCACGAACTTCCCGGTCAGCCGCGCCGAGCCGAGAGGAAGGGACCACGTCCGTTCGAGCGTCTCGCCGTGCCCGGCGGCGAGCTCGAGGCTGCCGCCGCCAAGGTCGACCCCGAGCAACGGGTCGCCGTTCAGTCGCAGGTGGGCGCGCATCGCCGCGTACGTCAGCTTGGCCTCGTCGTCGCCGGTCAGGAAGCGCACGGGCTCGCCGAGCGCCTTCCCGAGCCGCTTGGCCATCTCGTCGCGGTTGGCGGCGTCCCGCAGGGCGCTCGTGGCGACGACGATCAGGTGGTCGACGTCCTGGCGACGGGCCACACGCTGCAGGCGACGCACGGCTTCGACGGCGGCGTCGGCCTCTGCATCGGGAACGCGACCCTCGCGTCCGACGACGAGTCCGAGGAAGAGGTCTTCGCGCTTGCGGACCAGATGGCGGATGCGGCCCGACGGCCCCGCTTCGGCGACGTCCAGCCGGAACGAGCTGCTTCCAAGGTCCATGACCCCGACCCGCATTCCGTTCTCAACGCTATCCGGCATCTCTGAGGCTCCCGTGATTCTCAGGTGAATAGTGGGCGAACAACCCACCGGGGTGTGCGAACCGCCGGAGCCCGCCGGCGAGCACAGGCGTCATGGCTCCCCCGGAGCAGGAACGTACCGTCCACGGACGATCTCGCCACCGACGACGTCGAGGCGCCAGGTGGAACCCTTCCGCGCGACGACCTCGGAGTCGAGTGGAACGCCCGCTGCCTCGAGCGACCCGAGCAGGCCGAGGATGACGTCGCCGTGCGACGCGAGCGCGAGACGGGCCCCGTCGGGCGTGGCGCGGGCGAGCCGTGCGACGTGCCCGACGCCGCTCCCCTCCGCCAGGAGGGAGTCCTGCTCGACCACCAGGCCGAGGGCGGCCGCCAGCGGCTCGACGGTCTGCACGCACCGAGCGAACGGGCTCGAGACGATGCGCGTGATCGGCTCGTCCCGCAACCGGCGAGCGATCCAGCGCGCCTGCTGCCGGCCCTTCCCGGACAGCGGCCGCTCGTCGTCGGGGCCCTTCCACATCGACCGCCTGCCGGCCCGCGCGTGGCGGATTAGGTACGCCGCTGCGCCCACGCCCGAAGACCTCTCTTGACGATGTCCGCGTCCCGGCCGAAGGTCAGCAGCTCCTCGGCCTCCGCGTGGAGCAGCCACCGGGTCTCGTCGACCTCGTCTCCCGGCGAAAACGCTCCGTCGACCGGCTCCATCAGCCAGTAGTCGACCACCTTCGTGCGGCCCTGCCGGTCCGTGTACTCGAGCGCGCCGAGCGACTCGACCGCGATGCAGCGATGCCCCGTCTCCTCCTCCACTTCGCGCAGCGCACCCGCGAGCGGCTCCTCGCCGTCGAAGAGCTTTCCCTTCGGGAGCGTCCAGTCGTCGTACTTCGGACGGTGCACGACCGCGACACGTCCCTCGGCGTCCACGACGACGCCTCCGCCGGCGCGCACCACCGGGGAGCCGGCCTCCGCTGCCTCCCGGGTCACAGCTCGGCCTTCTTCAACCGATGATCCAGCTCGTCCCACGCGGTCTGCCACCGGGAACGCGCCTGCCGCGTGGCCGCTCGCTCGGACCGCATGAGCCGGTTCAGGGCTGCGGCCTCGGTCTCGTCGGCCCTCGGCAAGCGCGACGCCAGCCACTCCTGGGCGACCACGGCGTCCTGGTGCTCGCCCAACACGTCCTGGAGCGCGGCGGCCGACGTTGCGACCGCCGCAGCCTTCTTGCCGAGTCCCGGCGCGACGGCCTCGGCGGCGTACCGCACACGCTTGGCCCGAATGCGGATGTCGTGCAGGGCTTGGTCGGTCGGGCGAGCCGGGAGCCGCCCGACGGCGCGGCGCAGCTTGCGAACCGGATCTTCCAGGAACACGATCGCCGCGGACGCGCGCCGCGAGCTGCGAGCCGGATCGAACCCCGGATTGCGCGAGGCCCTCAGCACGTTCTCGACCAGCCGCGTGTAGCGCTCCTCGGTCATGCCGGCCATCAGGCTTCGCCGCGCCTTCCGGCGGCGGGCGTCGAGCGCGCGCAGGACGCGGTCGGCGCCGCCTCGGCTCGTCGCCGGAAGGGCGGCGACCCGGCCCTGGATCCGGCGCCGAAGGACGTCGGTGTCGCGAAGCTCGCCGATGAGACCCCCGAGCCACTTGAGCTCGGCGAGCATGTCGGCAGCCCAGGCCGGCTCGAGCAGCTCGTGGAACGTCCGCAGGTCCGACCGCAGCCGGCGCGTGGCCACCCGTGCCTGGTGCACCGCCTCGTCGTCGCCGCCGGCCCGCACCAGGGGGTCGTTCTGCATCAGTCGCATCGTGGCCCCGGCGATGGCCGACAGCGCGAGGTCGCCGAGCGACCTCGGCTGATCCAGCTGGGGCAGAACGATATCGGCATTCGGTCGCGCCCGCGCGCCGAGCGCCCGCAGGTATTTGGGCGTCGGATCGGGCCGGCCGCCGCCCGCCTTCTTCATCCGCTTGCGGACGTGCTTCGCGATGTCGCCGGGCACGCCTTCCGCGAGCTCCAGCTCGGCTTCGTGGAAGCGCGCGCCGCCGCTGCCGCGCACCGAGACGTCGTCGACCGTCGCGGTGCCGAGGAGATGTGCCTCGTCGTCCTCCAGTCTGAACGGTGAGCGAACCGTTTGCAGGGTGACCGCCGGGCGAACGACCGAGCCGCGGGTGTACGCGGCGACGATCGCGAGCGCAGCGACCGGAACCTCGGATGCGTCGTGGAACTCGAGCTCCGGCCGCTCCAAGAGCAGCCCGTCCGCGGTCGGCGCCAGCTTCAAGGTCCACCCCTCGCCGCTGCGGTGGCGAAGGCTGCATCCCCACCCGGCAAGCCGAAGGTCGGTCGTGTCGACGTACACCGTGTCGTACCGAATGGGTTCCTGGGCAACGAGATGGAACTCCTTGCCGAGGTCCACGTCCGTCCAGGAGAAATCCTCGGGAACGATGAACTTCAGCTCGCGCTCACGCATGTGTCGCTGGCGTCGCCGCGTGCGGAGCGGGCGACCCGGCGGCGCGGGCCAGAGCGAACTCCTCCAGCCGGACGTGCGTCTCGATCCCCCGCACGGTCGGCACCTTCGTCCACTCGCCGTCCGGACCGAGCTCCCACGCGAGCACGTCGTCGCTGAGCTCGACATCGAGGATCTCCTGCACGCCCGCTCGCAGGTCGGAATCCAGCACCGGCGTGACGGCCTCCACGCGGTTGTCCAGGTTTCGCGGCATCAGGTCGGCCGACCCGATGTAGTACTCGGGTCCCTCGGCGTCCGCGCCGAACCGGAAGATGCGGGAGTGCTCGAGGAACCGGCCGACCAGCGACCGGACCCGGATCCGGTCCGAGAGCCCCTCGACGCCCGGCTTGAGGCAGCAGATGCCGCGCACGATGAGATCGATCTCGGCCCCCGCACTCGACGCGGCGTAGAGCGTTCGGATCATCCTGACGTCGACGAGGCTGTTCATCTTCAGCACGATCCGGCCACCCGGACGCGACTGCGCCTCGATCATCTCCGTCAGCCGCCGCCGGAGTGTCAGCGGCGCGACGAGCAGCTTTCGGTAGTCGACCTGGCGACTGTACCCCGTCAGGAAGTTGAAGAGGTCCGTCACGTCGGTCCCGAGATCGGGATCCGCGGAGAGCAGCCCGACGTCCTCGTAGATCGTCGCGGTGGCCGGGTTGTAGTTCCCGGTGCCGACGTGGACGTAGCGCCGCAGCTGGTCGCCCTCTCTGCGGACGACGAGCGTGACCTTCGAGTGCGTCTTCAGCCCGACGAGGCCGTACACGACGTGGACGCCCGCCTCTTCGAGAACTCGCGCCCAGTTGATGTTCGCCTCCTCGTCGAACCGTGCCTTGAGCTCGACGAGCGCCGCGACCTGCTTCCCCGAGTTCGCCGCGCGGATGAGCGACCGTACGATCGGGCTCTCGCGGCCGGACGTGCGGTACAGCGTCTGCTTGATCGCAAGGACGTGCGGGTCGCGGGCGGCGCGGTCGACGAACGCCGCGACCGAGGTGTGGAACGAGTCGTACGGATGGTGCACGAGGATGTCGCCGGCGCGAATCTCGGCGAAGAGATCGCGCGACGCCCCGTCGACCGGCGCGAGGCGCGCCTGCGTCGTCGGGGTCCACGGCGGTTCCTTCAGGTCGGGACGATCGATGCCGTACAGCTCCCACAGACCCTGCAGCCCGAGCTGACGTTTGACCTCGTACACGTCGTTGGGCTGCAGCCCGAGCTCGCGCATGAGCAGCGAGAGCGAGCGCTCGCCGATCGCCTGGTCGACCTCGAGACGGACCACCATCTGCGAGAGGCGGCGCTGCCGGAGGTTCTCCTCGACGGCGAGGAGCAGGTCGTCCGCCTCGTCCTCCTCCAGCTCGAGGTCGGCGTTCCTCGTGATGCGGAACGTGTGCGTCGAGACGATCTCCATCCCGGGGAAGAGCTCCTCGAGGTGCGCGGCGATCACCTGGTCGAGCGGAACGAACGCGAGTCGGTCGCCAACGCGCAGGTACCGGGGCAGGATCGCGGGCACCTTCAGTCGCGCGAAGCGCGTGTGACGCGTCGTCGGATCGCGCACGACGACGGCGAGGTTCAGCGAGAGGTTCGAGATGTAGGGGAACGGGTGCGCGGTGTCGACCGACAGCGGCGTGAGCACGGGGAAGACGTCGCGCGCGAACACCTCGCTCAGGTGCTCGCGGTCGGGCGCCGACAGCTCGTCCCACGCGAGGACGAGGATCCCCTCACTCCGTAGCTGCGGGAGCAGGTCGTCGACGAACACCTCGGTCACGCGCGCGTCGAGCGCCTGCACGCGCTCGCGGATCTGCTCGATCTGCTCGCCGGGCGTCAGGCCGTCCGGCGACTGCACGTGCAGGCCGGAGACCAGCTGCTCCTTCAAGCCCGCGACGCGCACCTGGAAGAACTCGTCCAGGTTGTTGTCGAAGATCGCGAGGAACTTCAGGCGCTCGAGCAGCGGGATGCCTTGGTTCTCCGCCAGCGCCAGCACCCGGGCGTTGAAGTCGAGCCACGAGAGCTCGCGGTTGAAGAAGGTGGGCTCGGGACCGGAGACCTCCGGTGCGGAGCCGTCGCGGGCGACCTGGACCGACGCGACGACGGCGCCGGCGGGAGTGGACGCGACCGCTTCGGACGCGGCCGAGGAGGCCGCGAC
>DASPTB010000095.1:0-4449 GCA_035623615.1 Actinomycetota bacterium | reverse complement strand
CGCTGTGGAAGGCTGTGCGCCGAGAAGACGACCTCCGCGCCGCCTCGGACCGGCCCCGGCAGCGACTCCACCGCGGACGCGACGCGCCACGCGAGGAGCTCGATGAACGACGGCTGCGCGTACCACTGCCGAACGTGGTCGAACTCGATGTCCGCGCCCTCGTTCTCGATGGCGGATCGCGCGGCCGCCCCGTACGTCTCCACCGACATCCCCGACCAGTGCGGCGCCATCACCAGGCCGAGCGCCCGCCGAATGCCCTCGCCCTTCATCTCTGCGACCCCGTCGCGGATGAAGGGAGCAGAGTGCTTCATGCCGAGGTACGTGCGGAACCGCCCCGGCTCAGTCGCGTCCAGCTCTCGCTGCAGCCCGGCCGCCTGCGCGCGGGTGATATCTAGCAGCGGGAACCGGTTCCCGATGGCCGCGTAGCGGTTCTTGAGCTCTTGGAGGTGCTCGGGCGTCGGCGCGCGACCGCCCCGGATGTCCGTGTAGTAGCGCTCGACGTCGTCGGGACCGGCCGCGGTCCCGTACGCCATCACCAGCACGCCGATCGGCTCGGTCACGTCGCTCCTTCCACCCCTGCGTGCACGAGGTCAACCAGCCGCTCGAGGACCTCCGGCGGCGTCTGCGGCAGGACGCCGTGCCCGAGATTGAAGACGTGGCCCGGCCTGCCGCCGGCCCGTCGCAGCACGCCCATCGCCTTGCGCTGCACCGACTCCCACCCGGCAAGGCACACCGCCGGATCGAGGTTCCCCTGCACCGCGACGTCGTGTCCGGCGCGCTCCCACGCCACGTCCAGTGGAACACGCCAATCCACGCCGACCACCGTCGCGCCGGCGTCGCGCATGAGCGGCAGCAGCTCGCCCGTCCCCACGCCGAAGTGGATCAACGGCACGTCGAGACCGGACAGCGAGGCGAAAACACCTTTCATCACCGGCAGGACGAACTCCGCGTAATCCTCGGGGTCGAGAGCTCCCGCCCACGAGTCGAAGATCTGCAGCGCCTGTGCGCCGGCCTCCACCTGGGCGCGCAGGTACGCAGCCGTCGTCCCGGCCAGTATCTCCATCATGCGGCCCCACGTCGTCGGGTCGGACCGCATGAGGGCCTTCGTCCGTTCGTGATTGCGAGAGGGACCGCCCTCGACCAGGTACGAGGCGATCGTGAACGGCGCGCCGGCGAAGCCGATCAGCGGGACCGTGAGCTCCTTTCGCAGCAACCTGATGGCCTCGAGGACGAAGCCGACGTCGGCCTCGGGCTCGAGCCGGTCCCTCAGGCGGCGCAGGTCGGCCTCGCCCCGCAGGGGCTCGTCGACCACCGGACCGACGCCGTCGACGATGCGCACACCGGCCCCGATCGCCGCGACCGGAACCATGATGTCGGAGAACAGGATCGCGGCGTCGAGCGGCATCCGGCGAAGGGGCTGCAGGGTGATCTCCACCGCCAGCTCGGGCGAGCGGCACGCCTGGAGGATGTCTCCGCCCGCGCGGAGCGCCCGGTACTCGGGGAGGTAGCGTCCGGCCTGTCGCATGAACCAGACGGGCGTGCGATCAACGGGCTCGCGGCGGCACGCCCGAAGGAAACGGTCGGCGTCGGGAGAGCCCGGGGGAGACGAGGTCGCGCTCGGCACGGCTCCCTAGCCTACTGGGGCCGGCGCGCCTCCTCCTCTTCGGCCCGGCGCAGCCGCTCCTCCTCTTCCGCCGGGTTCCCGCGCTTCTGCGACACACGGGCGAGCGCCCGCCACGTCCACGACGCGAGCTGCCGCTCGCCGAGCTCTTCGGAGATCCGGATGGCGGCTTGCAGGTCGGACTCGGCCTGGTCGAGGTTCCCGAGCTCACGGTGGCAAATGCCGCGCTCGGCCATCGCGTCGGCGAGCTCCCACCTGGCGCCGAGCTCGCTGAAGATCGCGATCGCGCGGTCGAAATGGGGGATGGCGTCCTCCACGTGGCCGGTGTACTGGAAGATGCGTCCGCGCTGGACGGTGGTCACCGCGACGCTGAACTGGTCGCCCATGTCGTTGGCGACCGCCGCCGCCGCCTCGATCAGGCTCCGCGCCTCCTCGTAATCCTCCTGGTCGGCGCGGCTGATCGACAGCGACGTGAGGGCGCGGACGCGCGCCCAGTCGTCGTCGTTCTCGTCGGCGAGCGCCAGCGCACGTTTCCACATGGCTTCCGCCGCGTCGAAGTCGTCGCGCATCCACGGCACCCATCCGGCGAACAGGAGCGTCCGGCTGATCGTGCGGGGCTCGCCGAGCTGCTCGGCGAGCTCGAGCGCCCGGTCGAACATTTCCTGCGCCCGGTCGATGTCGCCCTCGATGTTCATCGCGATGTCGCCCCGGAAGCGGAGCCCGGTCGCGAGCGTCCAGATGTCGCCGATCCGCTCGCCCAGCTCGATCGCACGGTCGAGCGCGTCGATCGCCGCCGGATACTCCGAGAGCCAGTAGCGCGCCTCGCCCATGCCCGCGAGGACCCTCGCCTCCCCTTCGCCCCACGCGTCGTCGGGACCGGCGAGCGCGAGGGACCGCTCGTAGTAGTCGAGGGCGGTGCGGTTCTCCATCCTTCGTTGCGCGCGGTCGCCCGCCCGGGCGAGGGCCTCC
The DNA here is from genome assembly GCA_035623615.1 of Actinomycetota bacterium. Classification (GTDB taxonomy): domain Bacteria; phylum Actinomycetota; class UBA4738; order UBA4738; family UBA4738; genus DASPTB01. The sequence goes on along the minus strand of DASPTB010000095.1, from coordinate 1,859 downwards.
GACGCACGATCGGCGACCGACCGGTCGGCGGGATTCAGGTCGAGCGACGCGAGCGCCGCCCGCTCGAGATGCTCCGCCGCGTACGTCGGGTGGCGGTCCGCGACCAGTCCGTCGGCGATGGCGAGGTGCAACCGCAGGCGCTCCCGCTTCGGAAGGCTCGCGTACGCGACCTCGCGGAGCGTCTCGTTGCGGAACCGCCACCGCGGTCTCGAGCCGCCCTGCACGCGAACGAGGATCTCCTCGTCCTCGAGCTCCTGGAGGCTGTCGAGGCGCGTCTCGCCGACGTAGGCGAGGTCCTCGGCGCCGATCGTGTGCAGGAAGACCGCCACCCGGCGCGCGAAGTCCCGCAGCGGCACGGGAAGGCTGTCGAGCCGAGCCGCGACGACCTGCTGGACGGTCGGGGGAAGCGGCGTCGTGCGCCTCGTCTTCTGCGTGTCGCTGCGCAGCAACATCCCCGTGGTCTCGACGATGAAGAACGGGTTCCCGCCGGTGCGCTCGGCGATCGACCTCGCGTTCCGCTCCATGATCGAGCCGCCGCTCGCCTGCCGGACGAGCTCGGTCGCGTCGGGAACCGAGAGCGGCTCGAGCCGAAGCAGCAAGTGGTTCACCGCGGCCGAGCCCCACGCCGGCCGCTCGTCCAGCAGCTCGGTCCGCCCCGCCGCGATCACCATCGATCCCCCGGAGTGTCCGTCCGGCCCGATGCGACCCCGGGCGGCGAGCCGCTCGACCAAGTCGAGCAACTGGCCCCGCTGCCGGTGGGCGTCGTCGAAGACGACGACCACCGTGCGCGAGGTCTCGAGTCCCTCGACCAGGGAGATGAATCCGTGCTGCACCTCCTGGACGAACGAGGACTCGTCGCGCCGGACCGTCTCCAGGCCGAGGGCGAGCGCGAGCCGCTCGGCCGTGCGTTCCGTCTCCTCCGCCGGGGCGTACGCGTCGGCGAGGTCGCGGAGACGGCGCATCGACTTGTCGCTCGGGTCGTTCTCGTCGATCCCCGCGATCTCGCGCACCATCGACGCCACCGGCGCGAACGTGGCGCTGTCGCCGTAGACGGTGCCGCGGCCGGCGAGAACGACGATCTCGTCGGCGAGCCCGGCGACGAACTCCTCGACGAGGCGCGACTTGCCGATGCCGGGCTCGCCGACGAGCGAGAAAAGGTGCGGGCGTCCCGTCGCGATCGCGCGCGCGAGCGAGTCGCGCATCAGCGTGAGCTCGGGCATCCGCCCGACGATGGGGATCGTCCGGCGCACCGAGCGGGTGGTGAGGCCGTCCACCGGGAACGCCGCCAGGTCGCTCTCGAATCCCTTCGCCTCCACCCTGCGCTCGTCACCGAACGAGACCGAAGTGAGCGTCAGCTGGTGCGTGGTCTCGCCGGCGAGCACCTCGCCCGGGGCGGCGGCGGCCTGGATCCGGGCGGCGGCGTTCACGACGGGCCCGGTCACGAGGAGCTGCTCCGCGGGACCCACCCCCGTCGCGGCCTCGCCCGACTCGATCCCCACTCGGACCTGCAGCCGCTTGGGCAGGCCCAGCTGCCGCCCCAGCCGGCCCGTGCGGTCCCGGATTGCGAGCCCGGCCCGGACCGCCCGGACCGCGTCCTCCTCCGTGACCTGCGGGAGCCCGAAGACGGCCATCACGGCGTCGCCGATGAATTTCTCGGGCTGTCCACGGAGCGCGACCAGCTCCTCGGTTGCCGCGTCGTAGAACTGCCCGAGGACCTCGCGGGCCCGCTCGGGGTCGAGGCGCTGGGCCAGGCCGGTCGAGTCGACCAGGTCGGCGAACAGCACGGTGACCATCTTGCGCTCCTCGGTCCCGAGCGAGGCCGTGACGGGAGAGCCGCAGTTCGGGCAGAACTTGGCTCC
>DASPTB010000311.1:0-3093 GCA_035623615.1 Actinomycetota bacterium | reverse complement strand
GGAGGACGACTACCGCGTGTACGTGGCGCACGACGGGGCGCCCGCGTCGCTCGTCTCCCGGCATGAGCTGCCGGCAGGCGTCGGTCGCGAATGGGGACAGGGCCCCGGCGGGCTGTCGGCAGACGGTTCGATCCTCTGCATCAGACATTGCGACCACGGCGACCTGCTGCATCCCGCGCTCCGCGCGCTCGACGTCGCCAATGGCGAGGTCATCGGCGACGTCGTGGATCCCGGGCGGCGCCTCGACCCGTCCGCGTGGTGCCCGGCACCAGGCGTTCAACGCCTGGCCTTCGCCGGCGAACGGGGGCCGTTCGAGCGCCCGTCGCTGTGGAGCCCGAGGACCGGCGAGCGTCTCGACCTGCCCGCCGACGACCTGCCCGGCGCCGTGTTCCCCGTCGGCTGGTATCCCGACGCTTCCGCGCTCCTCGTCCGGCACGAGCACGACGGCGTCGACGAGCTCCACCGGCTCGACCTCGCCACCGGCCGCAGCGAGCCGGCGGCACGGTCGCTCGGGGAGGTCCTCGACGCGGCCGTCCGCCCGGACGGCCGCGTCTGGCTCCACGTCGGCGATTCGGTCCACGCACCCCGGGTGGTCGATTCCGACGGCGTCGAGGTGCTCGCCCTGGACGGGGAGCCCGGCCCGGACGGACGCCCGTACCGCTCCTACTGGGTCGACGGTCCGGGCGGGCCCGTCCAGTCGTGGGTGGTCACCCCAGAGGGCGACGGGCCGTTCCCGGTCGTCATGTATGCGCACGGCGGGCCCGAGTGGCATCAGCGCGACGGCTTCGACCCCGAGATCCAGGCGCTCGTCGACCACGGGTTCGCCGTCGCGATGGTGAACTACCGCGGCTCGACGGGATACGGCATCGCGTTTCGCGAGACCCTGGTCCGAAACATCGGCTTTCCCGAAAGCGAGGACCTCCTTTCCTGCCTGGACGCCCTCACGGCAGAGGGCGTCGCCGACCCCGATCGCGCGTTCCTGGCCGGATGGTCGTGGGGGGGCTATCTGGCCTGCCTCAACGTGGGGCTCCATCCCGACCGGTACCGCGCGGTGTTCGCCGGTATCCCGACCGGTGACTACGTCGACGCGCACGAGCACTCGTCCCCGCCCTTGCAGGCGTGGGACGTCGCGTACATGGGCGGGCACCCGGCCGACGTGCCCGATCTGTACCGCGAACGCGACCCGATGACCTACGTCGAGCACGGGAAGGCGCCCGTCCTGATCATCGCGGGGCGCAACGACAGCCGGTGTCCGTTCAGCTCGGCGGAGCTGTGGGCGGACGCGTACCGGCGCCACGGCGGCTCGGTCCGCATGCACGTCTACGACGCGGGCCACCACGCGAACGACATGGCCGAGCAGGTGCTGCATGCCAGGCTCCTAACGGAGTTCTTCCTCGAGTACGTGTGACGCGTACCCCTGAGGCCGGTCGTCGCCGCACGCGCCGCGCTGGGTACCCTGTCCGCGTGAACGCACTCGAGCTCGATCGCGCGGGCTGGGAGGACGCCATGCGCGAATGGGGCCTGCCCGCCTTCCACGGCCGCCAGGTGTACGCCGGGCTCTGGCGGCGGGGCGCCGGCTATGAGGAGATGAGCGACCTCCCGGGCGCGACGCGGGAGCGCCTCGGACGGGAGCTGCCGTTGGAAGGCGAGGTCCTCGCCGAGCGCACGGCCGACGAGGGGCGAACCGTGAAGGCGCTTCTCCGTTTCGACCGGCACACGGTCGAGACCGTGCTGATGGCGTACCGCGACCGCGTCACCGTGTGCGTGTCGTCCCAGGCGGGCTGCGCGATGGACTGCGGCTTCTGCGCCACCGGCCGCATGGGACTGCTCGGCAACCTCACCGGCGGGCAGATCGCGGGGCAGTTGCGGTGGGCGATCCGCGCCGCGCGCGAGCTTCCCGGCGACTCGCCCCGGCGGCCGACGAATGTCGTCTTCATGGGGATGGGCGAGCCGATGTCCAACTACCGAGGCGTCGCCGGCGCGATCACCCGCATGCTGGATCCCGGCGGCGCGAACCTCGGCGCCCGACACATCACGGTCTCGACCATCGGTGTCGTTCCCGGCATCCTGCGACTTGCCGCCGACCATCCGCAGGTCGGCCTCGCCGTCAGCCTGCACGCCGCCGACGACGCGTTGCGCGACCGGCTCGTTCCGGCGAACCGGCTCTGGCCACTCGAACGGGTGCAGGAGGCCGTCGCCACATGGCGCGCGCGCACCCGGCGCAGACCCTCGATCGAGTGGGCGATGATCCGCGGGGTGAACGATCAGGACGAGCAGGCGCGGTTGCTCGCGCCGATGGCCCACCATCTGCGGGCCCACGTGAACCTCATCCCGATGAACCACGTCGAGGGCAGCCCCTGGAAACCGAGCACGGCGTCCCGAATGGCCGGCTTCGTGGGCGTGCTCGAGGGCGAGGGCGTGAACGTCACCGTCCGCGACACACGTGGCCGCGAGATCCAGGCGGCATGCGGCCAGCTCCGTCTTGAGCACGATCAGGCCATGTTCGTATGACGCACGGCTGTTCGAACCCATGCACGAATCCGTGTCCCGGTTGTTGAAGTCCCCGAAGACGCCCCGCACAATTGAGCACGAGGTCGCCATGCAGGGCGACCTCGAGGCGTATCTGACGGAGAGCGGGACAGACCCGCGGGGGAAGGAGACGGACCATGGCGCAGTACGAGGCTTACTGCGTGAAGTGCAAGGCCAAGCGCGAGTTCGAGGGCGAGGAGACGACCCTCAAGAACGGTCGCAGGGCCGCCAAGGGCAAGTGCCCGGTGTGCGGCACGACCGTGATGCGCATCCTCGGCAAGGCGTCGTAGCCAAGCAGGGAGAACCGGACCTCTTCACTGGCTGGGCGCCCCTCGCGCCCGGCCGGGTTCGTCAGGAGCGAGGCCGGATCAGCTCGCTCGGAGCGAAGACCTGCATGCGCCTGCGGTGACGGGTGGCCAGGTCGGCGACCGTCATACGCTCGAATACCTGGCGAATGGCGAGGTGAACGTCTCCCCACAGCTCCTGCAGCCCGCACTGAGCGTCCTGGAAGCACGTGTGATCGCCCGCGTCCAGGCACGTCATCGGGTACATGGGCCCCTCGAT
>DASPTB010000265.1:0-2082 GCA_035623615.1 Actinomycetota bacterium | reverse complement strand
GTCGATCGTGAACCCGGAGGCTTCGAGCGAGTCGACGAAGTCGATCGTCGCCTCGGACAGGTACGGGGCCGACATGCCGTCGACCACGACACGAACGCCATGCTGCTCGGCGGACTGGTCGCCGTCGCCTACCTGGTCGTCGAGGTACATCGCGTAGCGGAGCCCCGAGCAACCGCCCGGCTGGACGGCGACCCGCAGGGCGATGTCGGCACGGCCCTCCTGGTCGACCAGTTCCTTGACCTTGTCGGCAGCGGTCTGGGTCAGCGTGATCATCGGTCTCCCGTCTCCGGTCTCGTTCGCGAAGAACGTCCTTGTAAGTATACCCATCGGATCGGAATCGACGGTCCCTTGAGCATCGCTACGGGCTCCCGCGGGGCCACCCTCCAGCTTCGGCCGCGAGGCGCTCGAGCAGCGGTTCGGCGCGGCGGATGGCCCCCTCGGCGCCGAATCGCTCGGCGAGGGAGAGCAGCGTCACCCCCTCCGGCGGCGGTGCAGCGGCGGCGCCGCACAGCACCATCACCCGTGGGACACCGGCGGCGCGCGCCGCCGCCACCACTCCGCCGACGACCTTCCCCCGCAACGACTGCGCGTCGAACGTCCCCTCTCCCGTCACGGCCACGGCCGCCCCGCGCATGCGCTCGGGGAGGCCCGCCGCCTGCATGACGAGCTCGAGGCCCGACCGAAGCGTCGCACCGAAGAACGCCACGAGGCTCGCGGGAAGCCCCCCCGCTGCTCCCATGCCGGATCGGGTCGCGATGTCGACCCCGGTCTCCCGCCGGACCACCTCGGCGAACCGCCGCAACGCGCCGTCGAGGAGCTCGGCGTCGGCCGGACTCGCCCCTTTCTGCGGCGCGTAGACGGCCGACGCACCGCTCGGGCCGACCATCGGGTTGTCGACGTCGACGGCGACGTCGACGGGCACCCCGCGGACCGCCGGGGCCACGACCGACAGGTCGACTCGGTCCAGGGACGCGAGAGCGGCCCCGCCCGGCGCGACCTCGCGATCGCCCGCGTCGCGCAGGCGGACGCCGAGCGCCTGCGCCAGGCCGGCGCCCCCGTCGTTCGTCGCGCTGCCGCCGACGCAGACGAGGATTCGCCGCGCGCCAGACTCCAGGGCCGCGAGGACCAGCTCCCCGGTTCCCCTGCTTGTCGTCACCTTCGGGTCCCGGTGATCCGGCGGGACCAGCTGGAGCCCGCTCGCGCGCGCCATCTCCACGACGCCGAGGGGCCCGCCCGGCACCGGGATCAGGCCGAACTCGGCCTCCACGCGTTCGCCGAGCGGGCCCGTCACGGAGGCCGTTCGCCTCTCCCCGCCACGTGCCGCGAGGAGCGCGTCCAGGGTCCCCTCCCCGCCGTCGGCCAGCGGCACCTGCTCGATCTGCGCGGCCGGCTCGGCCGCCGACCATCCCCGAGCGATCGCGGACGCGGCGGCGGGCGCCGTCAGGGTTCCCTTGAACTTGTCGGGCGCGACCAAGACCCGCACGGGGCCGAGGGTACAATGCGCGCCGATGACCCTCGAACGAACCTGGCTCCTCGAGCAGGCCCGGCGCGAGCGCGAGGCCATGGGCCGAAGCATCCAGTACACCGAGCCCGATCAATGGGAACAGGACTCGCTGCTCGGCGGGTGGCTCAATCGCGACATCGTGGCCCACCTTGCCGCGAGCGATGTCGCGGCCGCCGCACTCGTCGCCGGCGAGCCGGCAATCGAGATCGACGAGTATCGCAAGAGCCTGGATGGCCGCGCGTTCGGGGTCGACGGCCTGAACGCCGTGGTGGTCGGTCGTCGCCGGCGGGACGCCTTTCGCGACGTCGCCCTCGAGTGGGGCCGCGGGGCCGACCTCCTGATCGAGCGCGCCTCCGAGCTGTCCGAGCGGGACTGGTCCACTCGCATCGTTCCGTTCGTCGGCGGCGACCTGCGCGTCCCTTACCTGATCCAGAGCCGCATGAACGAGTGGTGGCTCCACGGCGAGGACCTGCGGGCCGGCGTCGGGCTCGCGCCCCGCCGTGAGCATCCGCCGATCTTCGCGGTCAACGACATGGCCGTCCGCATGATCCCGTACGGCCTCTCGGTGGCCGGCCTCT
>DASPTB010000256.1:0-5340 GCA_035623615.1 Actinomycetota bacterium | reverse complement strand
CTCGGCGGGTAGGCGGCCGGGTGTCCGACCAGGAATTCTCCGAGGAAGAGCTCATGTCGCCCGATAACGTCACCAAAGCCTCGCCCGAACAAGCCGAGGCTCTTCCCGAGATCGTCGTCGTGGAAGGCGGCGAGTCCGGCGGAGAGGGCCTCCCCGGCGAGGTGAGCCCCGAAACCGTGCTCGAGCAAGCGGTGGAGACCGAAGCCGAGGCCGCGGTCGTCGAGGAGGCTGCCGCGGACGAGGCGGCGAACGACATACTCGTCGCAGCCGCGGCGGCGGAGGTGGAAGCCGAGGCGTCCGCCGTCGCGGAGGCCGCGGAGGAAGCAGCCGCCGAGGACCTGATCGTCGCGGAGGTCGCCCGAGAGGTGCAGGCCGAGGCCGAGGCCGAGCGGGAGCTCGCCGAGGAGGCCGGCGATGTCGAGGGAGCCGCGGACGCGGCCGCCGCCGAGGCGGAGGCGGGCGCGCTCGCGACAGCGGCCGAGGAAGCGGCGATCGAGAACCTGGTGGTCGCGGAGGCGGCCGAAGAAGCGGCGGAAGAGGCCGCGATCGTGTCCGAGGTCGCCGAAGAGGCGGCGGAGGAAGCGGCCGAAGTCGCGGTTGCGGCCGAGGAGGTTCAGGTGCTCGCGGAGGCCACCGCCGACGTCGCGGCCGACGAGGCCGTCGAGGAAGCCATCGAGGCAGCCGAGGCCGAAACGGAGGCCGAGGCCGAGGCCGAGGCAGGCGCCGAAACGGAGGCGGAAGCCGAGGCCGAGGACAGCACGCCGGCCATCCTGCGCGGGCCGGGCGAGTGGTACGTCGTCCACACCTACGCGGGGTACGAGAACAAGGTCAAAGCGAACCTGCACTCCCGCATCGGCTCAATGCAGATGGAGGAGAAGATCTTCGACGTCGTCATCCCGATGGAGGACGTCATGGAGATCAAGGGCGGCAAGAAGCAGGTCGTCCAGAAGAAGGTCTTTCCTGGCTACCTGCTGGTTCGGATGGTCTACGACAACGACTCGTGGTACGTCGTGCGCAACACGCCGGGGGTCACGGGGTTCGTCTCGAGCGGCACCGGTACCAAGCCGACGCCGCTGTCGCCGCGCGAGGTCGAGAAGATCCTCGCGGTGAAGAAGGAGACCGCCGAGAAGCCGCAGTACCGGCTGGAGTTCGACGTGGACGACGTGGTTCGGATCATCAGCGGCCCATTCGCCGACTTCACCGGCACGATCTCGGAGATCAACGTCGAGCAATCGAAGCTCAAGGTGATGGTCAACATCTTCGACCGGGAGACGCCGGTCGAGCTGGCCTTCGACCAGGTGGCCAAGGCGTAGGCGGAAACGACTCAGAGGCGGGAGGCTCGAGGAGCCGTTTGGACCGCAGGAGGTGCGTGCATGGCAGAGCAATCCGGGCGACGTCGCAAGAAGGTCCTCGCCGTCGTGAAGCTGCAGATCCGAGCCGGACAGGCGACTCCGGCGCCCCCCGTCGGCACCGCCCTCGGGCAGCACGGCGTCAACATCATGGACTTCTGCCGCCAGTACAACGAGGCGACGCAGGCGCAGATGGGGCAGGTCATCCCCGTCGAGATGACGATCTACGAGGACCGGTCGTTCTCGTTCATCACCAAGCAGCCGCCGGCGGCGGAGCTCATCAAGCAGGCCGCAGGGATCGAGAAGGGCTCCGGCGAGCCGAACCGGAACAAGGTGGCCGTGCTCTCCCGCGACCAGGTGCGCCAGATCGCGGAGGCCAAGATGGCCGACCTCAACGCGTCGGACGTCGAGATGGCGATGCGCATCATCGAGGGCACCGCTCGGTCCATGGGTGTGGAGGTGGGCACATGAGCGGCCACCAGGGCAAGCGCTACCGCGAGGCGTTCGAGAAAGTCGACCGAGACCGGCACTACCTTCCGGCGGAGGCGATCAAGCTCGTCCGAGAGTTTCCCTCGGCGAAGTTCGATGAGACCGTCGAGGTGAACATGCGCCTCGGTGTCGACCCCCGCAAGGCCGATCAGATGGTCCGCGGGACCGTCTCGCTGCCGCACGGCACCGGCAAGAGCATGCGGGTCGCCGTGTTCGCGGTTGGTGAGAAGGCCCGCGAGGCCCGAGAGGCCGGAGCCGACGTCGTGGGTGCCGAGGATCTCGTCGACGAGGTGCTGAAGGGGAACATCGAGTTCGACGCGGCCGTCGCGTCGCCCGACGCGATGTCGCTCGTGGGGAAGGCGGGGCGCGTCCTTGGACCGAGGGGCCTGATGCCGAACCCGAAAGCCGGGACCGTCACCAACGACATCGCCAAGGCGGTGCAGGAGATCAAAGCCGGAAAGCTCGAGTACCGCGTCGACCGGCAGGGCAATCTTCATCTGATCATCGGGAAGCGCTCGTTCGACGAGAAGGCGTTGCTCGACAACTACACGGCCGTCATGGACGAGATCGTCCGCGCCAAACCCGCGTCGGCGAAGGGCCGCTACCTGAAGTCGGTGACGGTGTCGACCACGATGGGGCCGGGGATCAAGATCGATCCGGCCTCGGCACGCGGAGCCGAGGCGGCGGCGGCGACGGCCTGACGGGCCGGCCGCCGTGACGAGCGGTGCGAGCGTCCGCACAACGCTCGTCGGATTCGTTGCGATCGCGCTCCTGACGCTCGCCGCGCCCGCCGGAGCGGCCCCCGCGTCCCGAACCGATCACGTCGTCGACGCCGTCGCCCAGGAGGACCACGTCCTCGTGATCCTCACCGGGAAGGCGCTGTGCGATCCCGCCGACGGGGATCCGCGCAATCCGAAGGATCCGCACTTCGTGTGCCGCTATGCGATCCGCGGGAGGTACGCCGACGATTCTGAGGAGTCCTACCTCGGCGCGGGAGCGATCACGGGGCGGTTCCTGATCGACACACGGTCCTTCGACGGAACCGTTCCCGGATTCGGATGCTTTCGCCTGAGGGGTGGGGTGGTGAAGCTCGCCCCAGCGAGCGGCGGTCGCATCCGCTTCAAACTCTCGCGCTCCGCCGGGCGCGTCTGTCAGGACTTCGACGGCTTCAACGTGAACGGCCCGGACCGGACGATCTCGTGGCTGCTGAAGGCCACCCCGGGCGGCTGCACCTCTCCCTACTGCGGCACGACGGGAAAGCTGCAGTGGACCTCGACTGCGACTCTCGACCCGGATGCTCCGCCCGGCGTCGTGGCGTACGCCGACGCCGCGTCGTTCGACGGCACGGTGACGAGCCCGTGACGTGGCGCCGACAGCATGCGGACGGGAGGGGCCGCATCCGAGGAGGGAGTGAGGATGAACACGGTCGTGAGGCTCGCCGTCGCCGCGACGCTCACCGCGGTGGTGATCCTGACCGCGGCGCCAGGCGCGTCGGCGGACACGCCGCCCGGGACGAGCGGACAAGGGACGAGCGCCGGGGGGTTCACGTTCATCATCAACGTCGTTGCCCAGTCCGACGGTTCCGGCGAGGGAACCTTCGAGTACCACCCGATCGTCGGGGGAACGGACCTGAACATCCACTGCGTCGACTTCAAGTTGTACTTCGGCACCCTGACAAATCACGGCGTGCCGAAGTCCATCTCGAACTCGACGAACTGCTCCGGCACCGACCCGGCGGGTGAGCCGGTGCGCTACTACGTGCACATCGAAGCGACCGACCGCGGACCGGGGATTGGGGTGATCCCGCCGTCCGCACCCAAGGTCGACACCCTGTGCGTGAACGTCAAGGTCTTCCCGGGCCGGCTGCATCCCGAGCCGGTCGTCAAGGACTGCGGGCCGATCCAGGCGGGCGACATCGGGATCGTCCTGGCCCCCTGACCGGCGCGTCGGGGACGCCGGGTCGTTGACGCCGGCGCCCCCGGTCCGTACCCTCGTACGAGCCGCAGACAGCAGGGGCGGGAGCACAATCCCCGACACAGGGGTACCTGCCGAGGCACGAGGTCGATCCGGGCGCCGCTGGCGCACGTGAGAGGCCACCCGCCTCCGTGAGCCTGCGGGGGCGTTTTCTTTTTGGCGAACCGGGCCCGCGAGGCCCATTCGGGAGGACCGCGATGGCGAGGTCGGACAAGGTCGAGAAGGTCGAGGAGCTGGCGAAGGAATTCTCGTCGGCCAGCGGGGCCGTGCTCACCGATTACCGCGGGCTGACCGTCACCGATGCGACCGAGCTCCGTCGCAGCTTGCAGCAGCAGGACACGCGCTTCGTGGTCGCCAAGAACACCCTTGCCCGCCTGGCGGCGAAGAAGGCCGGCTTCGACGATCTGCTCCCGATGCTCGAGGGCCCCACCGCGCTGGCCTTCCTGCGCGGGGACGCCGTGGCGGGCGCCAAGGCCTTGCTCGACCTGACCAAGAAGTATCCGGCCGTCGAGGTGAAGGGCGCGCTCGTGGACGGCCTGGTGATGGACGGCGAGCAGGCGCGGAGCCTGGCCACCCTCGATTCGAAGGACGTTTCCTTCGGCAAGATCGCGGGGATGCTCCAGGCGCCACTCGCGCGCATGGTCTATCTGCTCCAGGCGCCTCTGGCGCGGATCGCGTACGCGGTGGGAGAGCATGCGCGCCGGGGAGGTGCGAGCATGGAGACCGCCGCGACGGCAGACGACTCGGCAGAAGCCGTGGCAAGCGAGCCGGAGGCCCCCCGGAGCGAGCCGGAGGCGTCCCCCTCCGACGAGCCGACCCGGGAGGAGTCTCCGGCCGATGCTGCGGGTGAGGAGGCGGCGGACTCGCCGAGCCCGGAAGCGGATGCGTCTGCGGACACAGAGGTGGAGACGGCCGAACCGGCCGCCGACGAAGGTTCAACAGAGAGCTGAGAAACGAGAGGAGACACGATCATGGCGAAGCTGTCGGTTGATGACATCCTGGACGGCATCAAGGAGCTCTCGATCATCGAGGCCGCGGAGCTGTCCAAGAAGATCGAAGAGGAGTTCGGCATCCAGGCCGCGGCGCCGGTCGCGGTCGCCGCTCCCGGGGCGGCGGGCGCACCAGCGGGTGCGGCCGAGGAGGCGGAGGAGCAGACGGAGTTCACCGTTGTCATCGCCTCGGCCGGCGACAAGAAGATCCAGGTCATCAAGGAGGTCCGGGCGCTCACGAGCCTCGGTCTGAAGGAAGCCAAGGACCTGGTCGACGCGGCCCCGAAGCCTGTCCTGGAGAACGTTCCCAAGGAGCAGGCGGACAAGGCCAAGGAGCAGCTGGAGGCCGCGGGCGCCTCGGTCGAGGTCAAGTAGCGCGTTCCTTTAATACAAGAGGTGTGTGGGAGGCAGCTCCCGGCGGATCGCCCTAGAGCCGGACGACGTTCGGCGCGTCGAGGTGTCGAGTGACGCCCCTGGTGTCGAACACCATCGTCGCGGCCGCCACGACCGCCGGGTAGTCCACCTTCGGGTGGGCCGTC
>DASPTB010000255.1:0-14328 GCA_035623615.1 Actinomycetota bacterium | reverse complement strand
TCGGGCGTCGGCAAGACCGAGCTCTCGAAGACGCTCGCCGAGTTCCTGTTCGGCGACGAGGACGCGCTGATCCAGATCGACATGTCCGAGTACATGGAGAAGCACACGGTCTCGCGGCTGATCGGCTCCCCGCCCGGCTACGTCGGGTACGAGGAGGGCGGCCAGCTCACCGAGGCGGTGCGGCGCAAGCCGTTCTCGGTCGTGCTGTTCGACGAGATCGAGAAGGCACACCCCGACGTGTTCAACGTCCTCCTGCAGATCCTCGAGGACGGGCACCTGACGGACGCGCAGGGGCACCAGGTCGACTTCAAGAACGCGGTCATCATCATGACCTCCAACCTGGGGACCCGCGACATCCAGAAGGGCCCCGGCATCGGGTTCGCGACCGGAGACGAGCAGGTGACCTACGACCGGATGAAGGACAAGGTCATGGAGGAGCTGAAGCGCTCCTTCCGGCCCGAGTTCCTCAACCGGATCGACGAGGTCATCGTCTTCCACTCGCTGACGCAGGAGAACGTCAAGGAGATCGTCGACCTGCTCATGAAGCGGGTTCGCGAGCAGCTGAAGGCGAAGGACGTCGACATCGAATTGACCGACGCTGCGAAGAGCCTCCTGGCCGAGAAGGGCTACGACCCCGCGCTCGGCGCGCGGCCGCTGCGGAGGACGATCCAGCGGATGGTCGAGGACCCGCTCTCCGAGAAGCTCCTCTGGAAGGAGTTCAAGGCGGGCGAGACGATCATGGTCGACGCCCGCGACGGCGAGATCGTCTTCGAGTCCGCGCCGGTGCCGCCGGACATGCCCCCGGTCGAGCTGGCCGGGCAAGAGTCCTAAAGGTTCCGCCCGCGAACCGCCGATAACTGGATTCCGGCTTCCCTGCCTCCGTGGGATCGATCGTCCCGGGAGCGGGCAGAAGCGACCGGTCCGGACGCTGGCCGGTCGACAAGGACGAAAGGTCCAGTGATTCCTTCGGGATCACTGGACCTTCGTCATTTCCGGATCAACACCTGCCCCAGCCGGACGTCGAGTTGCCGACAAGGAGGGTGGCGCGCACCAAACAGGGTGGTCGGCGCGGTCGCGCGTGGCTTCGGAACGGACGGCCTTGACAGATTCGGAACCGGGTCGGACACTCGGTTCCGCCCTCGAGGAGGGGCCACCGCCGCTCCGGCGACTCGCGGGTCGCTCGGGGGCCGACCAAGCGAGTTCAACGTTCATGCCAGAGTACTCAATTGTCGTTCCGGTCTATGACGAGGAGGATTCGCTCCCCGAGCTCGTGCGGCGTGTGCGTGCCGTCGCCGACGGTCTCGACGGCGCGACCGAGGTGATCCTCGTCGACGACGGGAGCCGGGATCGAAGCTATGAGCTGATGATGGACGCGCGCCTCGCGGATCCCCGGTTCAAGGTGATTCGCCTCAGTCGCAACTTCGGACATCAGGTCGCCATCACCGCCGGACTGGACTGGGCCGTCGGCCGTGCCGTGGTGGTCATGGACGCCGATCTGCAGGATCCTCCCGAGTTGATCCCGGAGATGGCGCGGATGTGGCGGGCCGGCTTCGACGTCGTCTATGCGGTGCGGACCCAGCGGACCGCCGACCCGGTGATCAAGCGGTGGACGGCCGCGCTCTTCTACAAGCTCTTGCGCCGGCTGACCGAGTTGGAGCTCCCGATCAACGCGGGCGACTTCCGCCTCGTCGACCGCAAGGCGCTGGACGCGTTCAAGCAGATGCGCGAGAGGAATCGCTACGTTCGCGGCATGTTCCGATGGGTGGGGTTCCGGCAGGCCGGCGTCGAGTACATCAGGGAGGAGCGCTACGCGGGCCAGACGAAGTATCCCCTCCGCAAGATGGTCCGGCTCGCGATCGACGCGATCGTCAGCTTCTCCGACACGCCGCTCCGCGCCGCCCTCAACCTGGGTCTGGTCCTCGCGGTGCTCTCGATGCTGCTCGGGGCCGTCGCGATCGGCTTGAAGGTCGCCGGCGTCTACACGGTTCCGGGGTGGACCTCGATCGTCGTGCTGGTCGCGTTCCTCGGGGGAGTCCAGCTGCTCGTGCTCGGCGTGATCGGCGAATACCTCGCTCGAATACAGGACGAGGTGCGGCAGCGACCGCTGTATCTGACGCAGGAGATGCACGGAATCACCGCCCCGCGGGAGAGCGGTCCCGGCGGCCTCGCTTCGCGGGCGGCCGCGCCGACTCCCACCGACTCGGCCCGCCTCTCCATCACACTCGAAGAATGAGCTCCGGGTTCGATCCGTACAGCGCCTCCTACCGCGAGACCGTGCAGCGGTCGATCTCGTTCAGCGGACGGGACGTGGACTTCTTCTCCGAGTTGAAGGCGCGGCACCTCGTCGCGACGGCGGCTCGCACGGTGGGGAAGCCGTCCCGGCTCGACGTGCTCGACGTCGGATGTGGCGTCGGGATCACCGACGGCCACCTGCGCGGGGCCTTCCGATCACTGTCCGGGGTGGACGTCAGCGAGGGCATGCTCCGTGAGGCCCGCAGGATGAATCCGGAAAACCGATACGACTCCTACGACGGCGCCAGCCTGCCGCACCCGGCGAACAGCTTCGACGTGGCGTTCGCGATCTCGGTGCTCCACCATGTCCCGATGGGCGAACGGGACGCGTTCTGCACGGAGATGGCCCGCATCGTCCGCCCCGGCGGCATCGTCGCGATCTTCGAGCACAACCCCCTCAACCCGCTCTCTCGCCTCGCCGTCGCCCGCTGCGAGTTCGACGTTGGCGTGGAGTTGGTCCCCCCACGGGAGGCGGCCCGGAGAATGAAGGTCGCCCGTCTGGCGGTCGGCTCGCCCGACTACATCGTCTTCTTTCCGTGGCGCGGCGCGATCGCGCGCCGAGCCGAAACGTGGTTGCGCCGGGTGCCGCTCGGTGCGCAGTACTGCGCGATCGGTCGCAAGCGGTGAGCCTCGGCCCGCGAGGCCGAGCCGGCCTCGCGCTGCTCATCTATCTGGCGCTGTGGATCTGGCGTCCGATCGCCTTTCACGCGCTCGTGCACCCGACCTCGCTCGCCGTGGCTCCTCGGAGCCCGGATCCGGCCTTCTTCGTCTGGGCGCTCCGGTGGTGGCCGTACGCGATCGCGCACGGTCTCGATCCACTTCGCCCCGCCATCATCGGCGTCCCCGTCGGCCGTGACCTCACATGGACGGCGCCGATTCCTGGGCCGAGCGCGGTGCTCGCGCCCATCAGTGTTCCCTTCGGCCCGGTCGTGGCGTTCAACTTCCTGCTGATTCTCTCGATCCCGGTCGCTGCGCTCTGCGCGTTCCTGCTCTGCTCCCGCATCACCAGGACCTTTCTCCCCGCCCTCGCCGGGGGGTACGTGTTCGGTTTCTCTCCCTTCGAGATCGATCACACGAGCGTCGGACACCTGAACCTCATGCTCGCCTTCCTGCTTCCGCTCGGTGTGTACGTGATGGTCCTGGGATGGGAGCGCTCGATCTCGACGCGGACAACGATCGTGCTGCTGTCGGCGATCCTCGCGTTCGAGTTCCTGACGTCGACCGAGCTCTTCGCCACGACGGCCGCGGTGGCCGGCGTCACGCTCGTGCTCCTGCTCGTCATGTCGCCGCGCGACGTTCGCCGCCGGTTGTTCGGCGTGGTGCGGTCCGTCCTGATCGCGTACGCGATCGCGCTCGTCGTGGTGAGCCCCTTGTTGTTCGCGATGGCCTCCGATCCGGCTCCACCCGTGGGCGATGTCCCCGGGTACGCGTCGGTTTCTCCCGCCGCCATGCTGATCCCACGGCCCTTCGGCCGCGAGAACCTTGGGTTCCTCTCGAAGGATGCGAGGGCGACCACGGAACCCTCGGGGGACGGCTACCTGGGGATTCCCCTCGTCGTCATCGCCGTGTGGTTCTTCGTCGAGCGCCGGAGGACGGTCGCCGGCAGAGTTCTGCCCACGTTGCTGTTGCTGCTGCTCGCCGCGGAGCTCGGTCCCAGGCTTGGGACGATCTCGCTCCCGTGGGGGTGGATCTGGCGGCTTCCGCCGATCGACCACGCTTTTCCGGCGCGACTTGGCGTGTACATCGCGCTGGTCGCCGGCGTGATCCTCTCGATGTGGCTCTCGGCGGGCGGCCCGCGGTGGCTCCGGTGGACGATCGCGGGACTGGCGATCGCTTCGCTCCTGCCGTACTACCTGATCCTCTCGCCGCCTTCGCCGCGTCTCGACCCGGCGTTCGCCGGCGGAAACGGGCCGTCCCGGCTGACGGGGCGAGACGTGGTGCTCGTACTGCCCGACCATAACGACACGGCCATGCTCTGGCAGGCCGAGAGCGGCATGCGGTTCAGACTCGCGGACGGATTCACGAACTACCACATCACCCGCCATCACGGGCAGCCCCGGGTCGTCAGCCAGATCGAGTCCCTGGGTCCGAACGTGGCGTTGGAACGCCGGTTCGGGGAGTTTCTCCGACGGTCGGGAGTGACGGCGGTGATCGTGAATCCGTCCGTGCCGAGCCCCTGGCCCGAGGTCTTGACGGCACTCGGCCTGAGCCCTCAGCGCGTCGGGGGATTCGACCTCTATCGCGTGCCGACCCTTGGGCTGTCGTTGCCGTGACGCTGCCTGCCCGACCGCCTTCGCCACCCCCCGAGGCGAGTGTCGTATGCGTTCACGCGATGGCGGCAACGCTCGACAGCTCGTCGACGAGGCCCAGGATCGCCTCACGGGCGTCGCCGAAGAGCATCAGGGTCTTCGGCTCGTAGTACAGCGGGTTGTCGATCCCCGCGAACCCCGGGTTCAGGCTCCGCTTGATCACGATGACGTTCCGGGCGTGGTCGACCTCGAGGATCGGCATCCCGTAGATCGGGCTCGACTGGTCGGTGTGCGCGGCCGGATTCGTCACGTCGTTGGCGCCCACCACCAGCGCGACGTCGCACGAGTCGAACTCGGGGTTGATCGCGTCCATGTCGCACAGACGGTCGTACGGAACGTCGGCCTCGGCGAGCAGCACGTTCATGTGACCCGGCATTCGGCCCGCGACCGGGTGGATGGCGAACTTCACGTCGACGCCCTGCCGCGAGAGCAGGTCGTACAGCTCCCGCACCGCCTGCTGCGCGTGGGCGACCGCCATGCCGTAGCCCGGCGCCACGATGACGGTGGACGCGTCGCGCAAGATCTCGGCCGCCTCCTCGGTGGTCGTCGAGCGAACCGTCCGCCCCTCGGCGACTTCGCCGGTCGTCTGCAATTGCCCGAACCCGCCGAACAGCACGTTGCGGAACGAGCGGTTCATCGCGCGGGACATGATCAGCGACAGCAGGAATCCGGAGGACCCGTCCAGCGCGCCGGCGATGATCAGGATCGGGTTGTGGATCACAAACCCCATCGCCGCTCCCGACAAACCCGCGTAGGAGTTCATCAGCGAGATCACGACCGGCATGTCCGCGCCGCCGATCGGGATGACGAGCAGGACGCCGACCGCCAGGGCGACCGCGATCAGGATCGGGAACAGCACGGGCGCGCCGGGGTTCGCGATCAGGACGACCACGATCAGGACGGCCGCCGACACCAGCCCCAGGTTGGTGAAGTTCTGGCCCTTCCACACGATCGGCCGTTGGGGCAGCACCTCCTGGAGCTTCCCGAACGCCATCAGGCTCCCTGTGAACGTGAGGAAGCCCAAGAGGCACTCGATGCCGAGCGCCGTCATCGTGAACGCGCTGATGTTCGGTCTCTGGAGGTAGTACTCGGCCGTGCCGACCAGCGCGGCGGCAAGGGCTCCGAACGAGTGCGACAGCGCGATCCGTTGAGGCATTGCCGTCATCGGCATGAAGACCGCCATCAGCGTGCCGATCGTGGCGCCGACGAACAGCGCGATGGCGATCCATTCGTACGACACGATCTCCGACCGGAGCAGCGTCGCGACGACCGCAATGAGCATTCCGATCTCGCCCGCCAGTACGCCTCGCCGCGCCGTGGTCGGCGAGCACAGCCACATCAGCGCCAGCACGAAGAGCGCTCCGGAGATCAGGTAGGCGAACATCAGCGCGTGCTCGTTCATGACGCCACCTTCTTCCGACGCTCGGCTTGCCGCCTGCGGAACATGCGGAGCATTCGGTCGGTGATCATGAACCCGCCGACGACGTTGATGGTCGAGGCCGTCACCGCCAGTGTCCCGAGGATGGTGGCGAACCTCGCCTCCTGTGCGCCGGCCAGCACCAGCGAGCCCACGAGCGCGATGCCCGAGATGGCGTTCGTCAGCGACATCAGCGGCGTGTGCAGGAGCTTCGGCACCTGACGGATCACCTCGAACCCGAGGAACGTCGCAAGCACGAAGATGTAGAGCCCGACTTCGATCTCGGTCATGGTCCTCCCCCCTCAGAGGAAGCGGGTGAGCGGAGGCGTTCGGCGACGGCCGGGAGCACCACCTTGCCGTCGGTGGTGACGAGGGTCGCCGCGACGATCTCGTCCTGTCGATCGATGGAAAGGCGTCCGTCGCGGAGGATGACCTCCACGAAGTTCGCAGCGTTCTTGGAGAACATCTGGCTCGCGTGCAGCGGCACGCTCGAGGCGAGGTTGGTCGGCCCGATGACCACGGCGCCGCCGGCGCTCACCTCGAGGTCGGGAACCGTTCGCTCGCAGTTGCCGCCCTGCGGTGCGGCCAGGTCGACGACGATCGACCCCGGCGCCATGTGCTCCACGGCCTCGCCGGAGACGAGCACGGGCGCCGGGCTCCCGGGGACCATGGCCGTGCAGATGACCACGTCGCACTCCGCGACGATTCGCGCCAGCAGCTCGCGCTGCTTCGCGGTGAAGTCCTCGCCCATCGCCCGCGCGTAGCCGCCGGACCCCTCGGTGTTCTCAGTCTCCATGGGCAGCTCGACGACGCGTCCGCCCAGGCTCGCGATCTGTTCCGCGGCCGCCGGCCGAATGTCGTAGCCCTGCACGACCGCTCCGAGGCGGTGCGCGGTGGCGATCGCCTGGAGCCCCGCGACGCCCGCCCCGACCACGAGCACGCGGGCGGGGGTCACGGTGCCGGCGGCGGTCGTCAGCAGCGGGAACATCTTGGGCAGGCGGTCGGCGGCGAGCAGCACCGCCTTGTAGCCGGCGACGGTCGCCTGCGAAGAAAGCACGTCCATGGATTGCGCGCGCGTGATCCGAGGCATCAGCTCGAGCGCGAACAGGGTGACGCCGCGACCGGCGAGTCGTTCCGCCGCCTCCGGGGCGTCGAGCGGACGCGCGAGTCCAACCACCACCTGCCCCGCATGCAGGGTGTCGGCGCTCCCGGGGTCGGGTGGATCCTCCGTCCCCACGGCCCGGACGCCGAGCACCACGTCGGCCGCCATCGCCTCCTCGCGAGTCACGACGCGGGCGCCGTGCGACGCGTACGCTTCGTCGCCGAAGCCGGCGGCCATTCCCGCGCCGGTCTGGACGAGCACCTCCAGCCCGGCTCGCTGCAACTGTCCAACGGAGCCGGGCACGAGGGCGACTCGCCGTTCGGCCTTGTCGGCCTCGGTGAGAACACCGAGCGTGCACGATGAACGATTGAATGGGTCGGGGGTGTCGGATGCGCTCCCGTGCTGGGTCTCCACCACGGTCTCCTCCTCGTCAGCGCCTTCGCGCTCCGAACGGGGCGCCTTTGCCTTGAGGGTAGGTCCACCTTCCGTGGATTGATCCGGGACCGTCGGCCCGCCGCGTGGGGGCCGATTCGCCCTCGCGGCGGCCCCGGCGCCGACCTACCTTCGCCCCAGAGGCGACGAGATCGCCCGAGGAGGCTTCATGACGATGACGACGCCGGCGACTGCGCGGCGGGACGTCCGGGACGCCCCCGAGCACCCGGAGCGACCCGACGACGAGGAGTTCGTTCGGGAGGACGAGTTCCGGTGCACGCGGTGCGGAATGTTCGTTCCGCGCGCGCGCCTGGGCGACCCATGGCTCCGGCTCTGCCGGGACTGCGCGACCTACGTGAGCCTGTCGGAGACCCCCGAGTAGCGATCGACGTCGCTCACGGCTGCGCCTTCCCCGAGTACGACGTGAGCATCTTCATGTAGTTGGCGCGCTCGTACGCCTCCGGATCCGGAACGGCCTGCTGGCTCATGCTGCCGCGGAGCTGGCCCACCGAGTCGTACTCCTTCTCCTGCATCCAACGGCGAAGGCCGGCCTCCACCTCCGCGATGTGGCCGGGACCTCGCTGGAGCAATGCCGAGGTCATCATGGCGACGTCGGCGCCCGCGAGCAACACTTTGGCCGCCTCCTCCCAGCCGTGGACGCCGCTCGTCGCAGCGAGCGAGGCTCGGACGCGTCCGTACAGGATGGCGATCCAGACGAGAGGGAGGCGCACCTCGTTCGGTGAGCTCAGCACCAGCCGCGGCGTGACCTCCAGCTCCTCGACGTCGATGTCGGCCTGATAGAAGCGGTTGAACAGCACCAGACCGTCCGCGCCGGCTTCCTCGAGACGAAGCGCCATGTTGGCGACGGAGCTGAGGAACGGACCGATCTTGACCGCGAGCGGGATCGCGAGCGACTCGCGGACGGCCTCGACCAGGTCGAGGTAGCGTGCCTCGACGTCGGCCGAGGAGAGGGTGGGGTCGGCGGCGAGGAAGTAGATGTTCAACTCGAGCGCGTCGGCGCCGGCGTCCTGGATGAGCGTCGCGTACCGAAGCCACCCGGTCGGCGAGGTGCCGTTGAGGCTGCCGATCACCGGCACCGAGACCGCGCGCTTTGCGCGCTCCACAAGCTCCAGGTAATGCTCCGGGCCGGTGTTGTAGTGCTCGATCTCGGGCAGGAAGCCGAACGCCTCGGCGCCGGTGCTGAGCGAGCTCTCCAACATGTCGTGCAGGTCGAGTGCCTCGTGCGTGAGTTGCTCCTCGAACAGCGAAGGCAGCACCACTGCCGACGCGCCGGCGTCCTCCATGCGGCGAACCCCGTCGACGGTTCCGGTGAGTGGGCCGGCGGACGCGACGAGCGGCGTCCGAAGCTGTAGCCCGAGGTAGGTCGTGGACAGATCACTCATGTGTGCCTCAGTCCTCCTCCGCCTCGTCGCTCTGGGACGTTGCCGAGCCCGTCGTCGCGGGTTCCGGCAGGTGGGGTGGCACCCTTTCGACTTCCGCGAGCTGCCGATAGAGGTTCCAGCGGGCCGTCACGTCCTCCTGCGCTTCCGCCATCAGCCGCTCGGCGTCGGCCGGTGCCGTGCGCGCGAGCATCGCGAACCTCGCCTCGGACATCGCGAATTCCTTCAGCGGGATCGCCGGTTCCTTGCTGTCCAGGTGGAAGGGGTGGCCCTCGCCCCCGGGGTTGTATCGGTAGAGCGGCCAGTAGGCGCTCCTGACGGCGTCCTTCTGGTGGCTGAGCGACCTCGCCATGTCGATCCCGTGGGCGATGCACGTGCTGTACGCGATGATCAGCGACGGACCCGGCCAGGCTTCCGCCTCGTTGAACGCACGGATCGCCTGCATCTCGCCGCCGCCAAGCGCGATCTGCGCCACGTAGACGTTCCCGTAGGCGATGGCCTGGAGCCCGAGGTCCTTCTTGACGGTGGACTTCCCGCGCGCGGCGAACTTCGCGATCGCCGCGCGTGGCGTCGCCTTGGAGGCCTGGCCGCCCGTGTTCGAGTACACCTCGGTGTCGAGGACGAGGATGTTCACGTCGCGCCCGGACGCGAGCACGTGGTCGAGCCCTCCCGCGCCGATGTCATAGGCCCAGCCGTCGCCTCCGACGATCCACACACTCCGGCGGACGAGGTCGTGGGCGACGCTCCGCAGATCGCGGAGCCTGGGATCGTCGTCTCCGGCCGCGAGCGCGTCCTCGAGTCGCGCCACCCGATTGCGCTGCGCGTCGATCTGCTGCGCGGTGTCCTGGGGAGCCTCGATGATCTCGTTCGCAAGCGGACCGATCGCCGTCGCGAGCTCGCTCAGCAGCCGGCGGGCGTGTGCCGACTGTCGCTCGAGCGCGAGCCGCATCCCGAGGCCGAACTCCGCATTGTCCTCGAACAGCGAGTTCGCCCACGCCGGGCCTCGCCCCTCGTCGTTCGTCGCCCACGGTGTCGTGGGGAGGTTGCCGCCGTAGATCGAGGAGCAGCCGGTGGCGTTCGCCACGATGATCCGGTCACCGAAGAGCTGCGTGAGCAGCTTCAGGTACGGCGTCTCTCCGCATCCGGCGCAGGCGCCCGAGAACTCGAAGAGCGGCTGGCGTGTCTGCGACCCCTTGATGGTGTCGGCGGCGAGTCGTTCGTCGCGCAGAGGTGGGATGCCGAGGAAGAAGTCGAACGACGCGCGCTCGCGGTCGCGGTGCTGTTCGGCGGGTTCCATGTTGAGCGCCTTGTGCTTGACCTCTTCCTTGCTCTTGACCGGACATACGTCGACGCAGACGCCGCAGCCCGTGCAGTCGTCGGGCGCGACCTGGATGGCGATCCGCATGCCGGGAAGTTCGCGCGACACGAACTCCTTCGAACGGAAGCCCTCGGGGGCGCCGTCGAGCGCCTCCGGCCCGAACACCTGCATCCGAACCGCCGCGTGGGGGCATGCGAGAGCGCACTTGCCGCAGTCGATGCAGATCGATGGATCCCAGATGGGGATCTCCTGCGCGATGTCGCGCTTCTCCCACCGCGACGTGCCGGTGGGGAAGGTCCCGTCCACGGGCAGCGCGCTCACCGGCAGCAAGTCGCCCTCACCCTCGAGCATCCGGGCCGTCACTCGTTGTACGAAGTCGGGGGCCGCCTCGGGAACGGGCGGTCGCCGATGACGCGTGCTCGTCGGCTCGCCGGCGACCTCGACGTGGTGCAGGTGCGCGAGCGCCGAGTCGATGGCCGTCCAGTTCCGCTCGACGACCTCATGGCCGCGCTTGCCGTACGTCTTCTCCACCCAGCGCTTGATCGTCGCGATCGCCTGCTCCTTGGGGAGGACGCCCGACAGGGCGAAGAAGCACGTCTGCATGACGGTGTTGATCCGCAGGCCGAGTCCCGCATCCCGCGCGACGCGGTAGGCGTCGATCACCCACAGGTCGAGCCGCTTGGAGACGATCGTCCGCTGCACCTCCACGGGCAGCCGGTCCCAGACCTCGGCGGGGCCGAACGGGCTGTTCAACAGGAACGTGGCCCCCGGCGCCGCCTCGCGCAGGACGTCGAGCCGGTCGAGGAAGTTGAACTGGTGGCAGGCCACGAACTCGGCATCCTTGATGAGGTACGTGGAGGTGATGGGATGCGATCCGAAACGCAGGTGCGACACGGTGACCGTTCCCGACTTCTTGGAGTCGTGCACGAAGTAGCCCTGCGCGAAGAGTCCGGCCTCCTCGCCGATGATCTTCACCGACGTCCGGGTGGCGCCGACGGTGCCGTCGCTGCCGAGCCCGTAGAAGACGGCGCGCACACCGTCGCCCTCGGTCGAGAACGAGGGGTCGATCGGCAGGGAGGTGTGGCTGACGTCGTCAACGATTCCGACGGTGAAGTGGTTGCGGGGTTCGGCACCGGCGAGGTCGTCGAACACGGCCTTGACCATGGCGGGTGTGAACTCCTTGGAGGACAGCCCGTATCGTCCGCCGGTCACCGCGACCACCTGATCCGCCTGGGCACCAGCCGTTTCGGTGAGCGCCGTGACCACGTCCTGGTACAGCGGCTCGCCGGGTGCCCCGGGCTCCTTCGTCCGGTCGAGTACGGCGACTCGCCGGACCGACTCGGGAATGGCAGCACGGAGCGCCCCTATCGGAAAGGGCCTGAACAGGTGCACGATCGCGAGCCCCACCCGTTCGCCGCGGTCCGACAGGGCCGCAACGACTTCGCGCGCGGCCCCCGCTCCCGAACCCATGAGCACGATCATCCGCTCGGCCTGCGGGGAGCCGACGTAGTCGACGAGCCGGTACCGGCGGCCGGTGCGATCAGCGAGGCGGTCCATCGCGTCCTGCACGATTCCCGGGACGGCGGCGTGGAACGGGCTCGCCGCTTCCCGCGCCTGGAAGAACACGTCGGGGTTCTGGGCGGACCCGCGCAGGACGGGAGCGTCGGGCGTGAGCCCTCGGTCACGGAGCGCCCAGACGAGCTCGTCGTCGACGAGTGCTCGGACGTCGTCGTCCCCGAGCGGCAGGATCCGATCCACCTCGTGCGACGTGCGGAACCCGTCGAAGAAGTGCAGGAACGGGACGCGGCTCGCGAGGGACGAAACGTGCGCGACGAGTGCCAGGTCCTGCGCCTCCTGCACGGACGACGAGGAGAGCATCGCGAAGCCGGCCGTCCGCACGGCCATGACGTCGCTGTGGTCGCCGAAGATCGAGAGCGCGTGCGTCGCGACGGTTCGGGCTGCCACGTGGATCACCGCCGGCGACAGCTCGCCGGCGATCTTGAACATGTTGGGCAGCATCAGGAGCAGGCCCTGCGACGCGGTGAACGTCGTGGCCAGTGCGCCCCGCTGCACCGCACCGTGAATCGCCCCGGCTGCGCCCGCCTCGCTCTGCATCTCCACGACCTCCGGCACGCTTCCCCACAGGTTGGGCCGCCCGGAGGCGCTCCAGGCGTCCGCGAGCTCGCCCATCGCCGAGGCGGGCGTGATCGGGTAGATGGCGATCACCTCGCTGAGGCGATACGCCACGGATGCGGCGGCCTCGTTGCCGTCCACGCAGATCCAGCGGGCGCCGGGCGCTTCGCTCATGCCTCACCCGCCACGGTACGGCTCATCGTGCGATGAGGCTAGGGGGCGCGCAACGGCGGGCGGGGAGGCTTTCGGGCACGTTCGGCGGGCCGAACGGCCCGCCGAACGTGCCGGCTCACGGCCTGCTCGCTCGAGCGGGCCGCGTATAGTGCGACCGGTGGAGCAGCCGCCGACCGTCGAGCGGTCTCGCCGGTCGCTGCGCGACGGGAGCGGTCTCGCCGCGGCGCTCGTCGCCGGAATCTCGGCCCTCGCCTTCTACCTCGTCGCGTTCGGCCTGCGGGACATACGGATGCCGCCCGGCGACGACTCCATGTACTGGGTGCTGGTGCTGCGGCTCACGGGAAAGATGGGACTCATCGGGCCACAGCTCGCGGCGCGGCCCATCTTTCCGCTCGTCGGATCGGTGCTGGGGACCGCGACGGGCGCGTCCGCGTGGACGGTCGCCGCCGTGGCGCCGATCGTCTTCGCGGCCGCGACCGGCCTCGCGGGAGCGGCGGTCGCCGCGCGATGGGGGCTGCGCGGCTGGAGGCTCGGGCTCTTTGGATTCCTCGCGGGCGTTTCCGGAGTCCTTGCCCGCCTCGTGGCGGGTAAGGACGAGAACCTCATGGCGCTCTGGCTGATGGCGGCGGCACTGGCCGTCCCCGCATGGAGCGCGGGAGGCATGCGCGACCGCCGTTCGCGGTCCGGGCTCGCAGCCGCGGCGGTGCTCGTCGCCGTGATGACGATGGTCGAGTGGCCCCTCGCCGCGACCTTCGCGGCGATCGTCGCCGCCGCGTGGGCCACTGCGGGGCTCGCAGCCCGCCGGAGGGCAGAGCCGCAGGGCCCGACCCCGGCGGCCGAGCCGCCGCTGCGCGCGTTCGTCCTCGCGGCGGTCGCGGGCCTCGCCGTGGGCGCGATCGCGATCGTGCTCGTCGACCGCACGGGACCGGGCAGCGGGATCGCCAACCTCCCGCCCGACTACCGGTACTCGGCGCGCCTTCGCGACGAGCTCTCGCTCATCTGGCCGTGGCTCACCGGCGCACTCACGGTGCTCGGTGTGGCGGCGGCGTGGGGACGCGAGCGCCGGCCGCCGTCGCTGAGCGTCGTGTCGCTCGTCTGGCTGGTAGGAACTGCGGCCGTCGTGGCGGCCGGATGGCTGGGAACGCCCGGGCCCACGTACCGCGCGCTGACGGTCGCGCTGCCCGTCGCGCTCGCGGCGGCGGCGGCGGCGTTCCTTCCCCTCCTGCCGCGGCGGGGGAGCTCGGGTCGGCCGCCGATACGGAACGCGTTGGCCCGTGGCGCGCTCGCGGTCGCGATCGGGGCCGCGTCTCTTGTTCCCGGTGTGTCGCTGTGGTGGCATGCGCAACTGGGGACACCGACGTCGCCCGGGCAGGTGGCGGAGATGACGGCGGCGGTGCGGTACGCGGCGGCCCTTCCCGGACGCGGCCCCGTCGTTCTGGTCCTGGGCAGGCCGATCCTGCCGTTCGCCGAGTCGCTCCTGTACCAGCGCATGGCCGAGGCCGTCGCCACGCCGAACGCCGATCCCCGGGTGCTCGTCTTCGTCGGGCGCGCTGCCGACGCCCTGGCGGGACGGCCGTCTGCGGGAGAAGGGCCCGAGGAGGCACGTGTGTTCCGGGAGCTCTTCGCCCCCCTGCGCCCGGCCCTCGCCTCGGGCGCTCCCATCCTGTCGGGGCGCCTGCTCGACCCCGACGGCTACGCCGAGGCGCGCCGGGCGGGAGCGCCCACCCTGGGCGGGGGGATCCTGGCGGTGA
>DASPTB010000248.1:0-22352 GCA_035623615.1 Actinomycetota bacterium | reverse complement strand
GCTCGCGTGCGTCACGCCGACGCGGAAAAGGCCGTCGCGCAGGGCGGCCGGTTCCCTCGTCGAGAGCACGATGCCGGTGTCGGGCGCGGCCAGCCTCAGCGCGCACACGAGTTGCGTCAATTGCCGGTCGTCGACCGGGTCCTCCGGCTGCCAGCCCGCCGCCGAAGGACGCATCCGCGGAACGCTCACCGAGACCTGCGAGCGCCAGTAGGTCCGCATCATGAACCGCGCGTGCGCGGCGGTCGCGACCGCGTCGTAGCGCCAGTCGTCGTGCAGTCCGAGCAACGCGCCGATCCCGACGCGCCGCATGCCCGCGCGCGCCGCCCGCTCGGGCCCGAGCAGCCGCCACTCGTAGTGGCGCTTCCTGCCCGCCACGTGCAGGCGCCGGTACGTCTCCGGGTGATACGTCTCCTGGTACACCACGACGCCCTCACACCCGGCGGTCGCGAGCCGGCGATACTCGGCCTCGCTCCACACCTGCACCTCGATCGACAGCGCGGGAACCTCCGGGGCGAGCAACCGCAGACGGTCTTCCAGGAACTCCACACCCGTCATACGTTCGTGTTCGCCGGTCAGCAGCAGGATCGAGCGGAAGCCCTCCCGCACCAGGTGCCGCGCCTCCGCCAGGGTCTCCTCCCGCGACAGCGTCTTGCGCGCGATGGGGAGCTCCCGGGCGAACCCGCAGTAGACGCACGTCGTCAGGCACTCGTTCGACAGATACAGCGGCACATAGAGGTGCATCGTTCGGCCGAAGCGCGCCAGCGTCAGGCGGCGGCTCGCCACCGCCAGTCCCTCCAGCCGCTCGGCGGCTGCCGGCGACAGCAGCGTCGCGAAGTCCTCGAGGGTCCGCGCTTGCGGCGCCCGCGCGATTGCGCGGTCGACGTCGCCGCTCGTGGCCGAGCGGGAGTGGTCGACGAGCTCTTCCATCGGCAGCCGCGCGAAGACGTCTGCGAACGTCTCGCGCGGCTGCGGGTCCGAGAACCCGCGTCCATGGCGGTCGGCGGGATGGCCGACGGGGTCGGCGCGACGAACCGTCACGGCAGCCTTCCCAGGAACCCGGTCAGCGGGCTCGACGCCTCGGCCCCGGACCGAGGCGGCGCGACGCCCGCCAGGAACGCGGCCCGGCCGGCCTCCACCCCTCGCGCGAACGCCCGCGCCATTCCGGCCGGGTCGCCCGCGACGGCGATGGCGGTGTTGACGAGCACCGCGTCGGCGCCCATCTCCATCGCCTCCGCCGCGTGCGACGGCGCGCCGAGCCCGGCGTCCACCACGACCGGCACGGTCGCCTGCTCGATGATGATCGCGACCGCGTCGCGCGTGCGCATCCCCTGGTTCGACCCGATCCACGAGCCGAGCGGCATGACCGTCGCGCACCCCGCCTCCTCCAGCCGCTTCGCCAGCACCGGATCGGCGTTGATGTAGGGAAGGACGACGAACCCCTCGGCCACCAGGCGCTCGGCGGCCCGGAGCGTCTCCACCGGATCGGGCAGCAGGTAGCGCGGGTCGGGCGTCACCTCGAGCTTGACCCACGGCGGCAGTCCGGCCGCACGGGCCAGGCGGGCGATCCGCACGGCCTCGTCGGCGTCGGCGGCCCCTGACGTGTTGGGCAGCACCAGATAGCGGTCGGCGTCGATGTCCTGGAGGATGTCGCGGCCGCCGGTGGCGTCGAGGTCGACCCGGCGAAGCGCCACCGTGACCATCTGGGTTCCCGAGGCGGCGAGTGCCTCCCGCATCGCCTCCGGCGAACCGAACTTCCCCGTCCCGACGATCAGCCGCGACGCGAACGGCCGCTCCGCGATCACCAGGGGATCGCCCACCGCCGTGGCCGTTTCGGCCGCGCCGGACGGCTGGGTCTCGGAATCCGCCGAATCCATGCTGCGCTCCCTTCGCCGGCATTACCCGGATCAGGTCCTGTCGGGTCGCCGGCGCCGCGGCTCCCGCCGCCAGCCGGCCTCTCAGCCCGGTCGTCCGAGCTCCCCGGTCTTCCTTCTGCTCCTTCGATCCTATCGCGGCGTGCGCGACCGGCACGTGCGCCTGATTCGCGGGCGAGGCGGCGGCCTTCCGTGCGCACCCCCATACCACCTCATAGAATGCCTGCAGGCGCCGGTCCCCGAGACGTCCCACGAGGCGCGATGGCATCCTCGACAACTCAATTCGTCATCGGCGGCCGGTATCAGGTCATCGGTCGCATCGCGTCCGGCGGCATGGGCGAGGTCTACCGGGCCCACGACGCCGTGTTGGCGCGTGAGGTGGCCATAAAACTGCTGCACCCACAGTTCGCCCACGACCTGGGGTTCATCGAGCGCTTCCGCCGCGAGGCGCGGGCCGCCGCGATCCTCAACCACCCCAACATCGTCGGGATCTTCGACTGGGGCTCAACCGGGCGCACCTACTACATGGTGATGGAGTATGTGCCGGGAACGAACCTCCGAACGCTCCTGACCGACCGCGGACGGCTCGACCCCTCACAGGTCGTCGAGGTGAGCGTGCAGGTGCTCGCCGCGCTCGACCACGCGCACGGGCACGGGATCGTCCACCGCGACGTGAAGCCCGAGAACATCCTCATCACCCGCGACGGCGTCGTGAAGGTCGCCGACTTCGGCCTGGCGCGGGCGTTCGCCGAGGCGAGCATCAGCCAGGCCGAGGGGACCGTCACCGGCACCGTCCAGTACCTGGCGCCCGAGCAGATCCAGGGCGAGCCGGCCGACCCGCGGACCGACCTGTACGCGCTCGGCGTCGTCATGTTCGAATGTCTCACCGGCAGGCCGCCGTTCGCCGGCGAGACGTCGGTGTCGATCGCGTACCAGCACCTGTCCTCGCGTGTGCCGCCTCCGTCGACGGTCGTGCCGACCGTCCCCCCGGTGCTCGACCGCGCCGTGCTGCACGCGACCGAGAAGCAGCGCAACGACCGCCCGTCGACGGCGCGCGCCATGCGCGACGAGGTCACGCGCGCCGGGGTCAACCTGGACGGCAGCCCCACGCTCGCGGACCTGGCGCGCGACCTCCCCGCCGCCGCCCCGACCGCCGGGCCCGAGCGGGCCGCGACGGTGACCATCCCGCGGCCGCCCGGGCACGCCGCGCGGAGCGGCCGAGGCGGTCGCCGGTTCCTCTGGACTCTCGTCGTGCTCGCCGTCCTCGCCGCCGCCGGATGGGCCGCCTGGACGTACGCGGTCCCTCACTACGCCACGGTTCCCCATGTGCAGGGGCTCACGATCCGCGCGGCAGAGGCGAGGCTGGGCGCGGCCGGATTCCACTCCTCGGTCGCCGCGACGGGCGTGCCGTCCGTCGACGTGCGGGTCGGGAACGTCGCCAGAACGTCTCCTCCGATCGACGCGCGGGCCCGGACGGGGTCCACGATCCTCCTGTATCCGTCGACCGGACCGCCGATCCTGCCGGTTCCCTCGGTGACCGGGCTCAGCCGGTCCGACGCGCTCGCCAAGCTCTCCGCCGCGGGGTTCACCAACGTGAACGTCCTGCAGCAGTACAGCGACACGATCCACGCAGGTCAGGCAATGGGAACGCAACCCGCCGACGGGCAGCGCATGCGCGTGAACGACCTCCTCCAGCTGATCATGAGCAAGGGGAAGCCGCCCGTGCCGGTGCCGCCCCTCGCCAATCAGCCCGCCAGCGACGCGCTGAAGGCGCTCAAGGCAGTGGGACTGAGCGGACAGGTCGTCAAGCAGTTCTCCGCGAACGTGCCGCAGGGCGAGGTCATCGGGACGCGGCCTCCGCAGGGGCAAAAAGTGCCCAACGGTGGAACGGTCGTGCTGCTCGTGTCCAAGGGCCCGCGGACCTTCGCGATGCCGGACGTCGTCGGCCAGTCGGTGGCGACCGCCAAGGCCACGCTCCAGAACCTCGGGCTCAAGGTTCAGATCGCGGTCATCGGCACCGGGAGCGGCCTCGTCGTGGGCGAGTCGCCCCCGGTGGGGAGCACGGTGCACGAGGGTCAGCAGGTCACGCTCTACGTGGTGCAGTAGCAGCGATGGGAACGGGCGCTAGTACCCGGAGCCGTGGCTTCGGCCCACGGCCAGCCCAATGATGGCGACCACGAGGACCCCGATCCCGACCCACCCGAGGATGATCCCGGCGATCGCCATCCCCCGGCCGCTCTCCATGCCGTTCGAACGGTCGATCTGGCCTTTGGCGACGTAGCCGAAGACCAGCGCGAGCACCGATCCGAGCCACCACACCCACAGGATCCCGAGCACCATCGAGGCGATGGCGTAGCCGTTCGTGGTGTGCGACGGTGCGACGGGGTAGCCGGTCCCGGGCACGTTCGACGGCCCCGGCAGCGAGCCCGCCGTCTGGACGCCGGGCGCCGTGCCCCACTGTCCCCACCCCGGAGCCTGCCCCGCCGCCGGTGCCTGCCACGGCGCTGCCGCCTGTTGCGCGGGAGATGACCCGGCAACGGGAGTCGGGCCGCCGCCGGGCGGCGCACCGGCGACGTCGGTCCGGAAGTCGTGGCCGCAGTAGCGGCAGATGAGCGCGGCGGCCTTCACCTGCTCCGCGCAGATGGGGCACCGCTTGGTGTCCGCACCGCCCGCCGGCGTGGTCTGGTCGGTCATCCCTTACGGCTCGGCGTCGGCGCCGGGCTCTTCCTGGTACGAGTACCGCTCCTCGCGCCATGGGTCGGCGTGGATGTGGTAACCGCGCTCTTCCCAGAACCCGCGCAGGTTGCGGTCGCTGAACTCCAGGGAACGGAGCCACTTCGCGCTCTTCCACGCGTACCGCTTCGGCACGACGAGCCGCAGCGGGAAACCGTGATCCGGCACCAGCGGTTCCCCGCCGTGCCCCCACGCGACCAGCACGTCCTCGTCGAGCATCGCCTCGATGGACAGGTCCGACGTGTAGCCCTCGTCGCAATGGGTGATGACCCACTTCGCCTCGGGCTTGGGCACCGCCCGCTCGGCGAGGACGCGGAGCGGGACTCCCTCCCAGTCGTTGTCGAGCGTCGTCCACCCGGTGACGCAGTGCATGTCGGCGCGAATCGTCTGTGGCCCAAGTGCCTTCAGCTCCTGATAGGACAGCGTGAAGGGGTGCTCGACGAGGCCGGTGACCGAGAAGTTCCAGGTCGTCTCGTCGAACCGCGGCACGCCGCCGAAGTGCAGGATCGGCCAGGTCTTCACCAGCCGCTGCCCCGGCGGAACCCTGGCCGCGATCTCGTCTGGATAGCGCTTGCTCAGCAGGCTCATGTCCTCCCCGCCTTCGCGTCCTCGACCACCTTGCGCCACACCACGATCGCGTCGTCGACGTCGTCGTCCGTCACGCCCAGGTGCGTCACCAGCCGGAGCTTGCCCGACACGACGTTCGACAGCACGCCGGCGTCCTGCAGGCGCCGTCGAGCCTCCCAGGCGTCGACGCCGGCCGCCGGCGTATCGACGAACAGGATGTTGGTCGCGACCGACGCGGGGTCGATCGCGCCGGGCGACACCTCGGCGATGCCCTCGGCAAGACGCCGCGCGGTCTCGTGGTCCTCGTGCAGACGGCCGGGGCCGCGCTCCAGCGCGACGAGTCCGGCGGCCGCCATGATTCCCGCCTGCCGCCACGTCCCGCCGATCAGCGTCCGCGTCCGGCGCGCGTCGCGGACGAAGTCCTTCGAGCCGCACACCATCGAGCCGATCGGCGCGCCGAGGCCCTTCGACAGGCAGAACATCACGGCGTCGACCTCGCGCACGTACTCGGGCGCCGGCGTGCCGGTCGCGGCGCTCGCGTTGAACAGCCGCGCGCCGTCGAGATACACCGAGATTCCTCGCGTGCGGGCCTCGGCGACGACGGCCCGGAACTCCTCGATCGGCCACGGCGTGCCGCCCCCGACCTGGTGCGTGTTCTCGAGCGACAGCACGTCGACGACGTCGACGTCGTACGGGTCGGGCTCGAGCGCCTCGGCGACCTGCGCCGGCGTGATCCGGCCGTCCTCGCTCGCGATGCGCGCGAACGCGATTC
The DNA here is from genome assembly GCA_035623615.1 of Actinomycetota bacterium. GTDB lineage: Bacteria > Actinomycetota > UBA4738 > UBA4738 > UBA4738 > DASPTB01. Next base: position 16,409 of record DASPTB010000248.1, on the reverse strand, counting down.
CCGACAGGATCGCCGACGTCGCGACCTCGGTGGTGGCGACGTGAGAGTTCTGCTCAGTCGCGACGAAGTGCCCGCGGCGACACAGCAGGTGCAGTGAGATCTGGTTCGCCATCGTCCCGGACACGACGTACACCGCGTCCTCGGTGCCGACGGCCTCGGCCGCCTTCTCCTGCAACAGGTTGACGGTGGGGTCGTCCCCATACCAGTCGTCGCCCACCTCGGCGGCGGCCATGGCGGCGCGCATCTCGTCGGAGGGCTTGGTGACCGTGTCCGAGCGCAGGTCGATCGGCCGGCTCATGGGCCGAAGTATAGTGGCCGCCCGATGAAGGTCCTGATCGTCGGCATCGGCGGCGTGGGCGGCTACGTCGGCGCCCGTCTGCAGGCCGCCGGCCACGAGGTCTCGTTCCTTGCCCGCGGCGAGAACCTGCGCGCGCTGCGGACCACGGGACTCCGTCTGGAGAGCGACCACGGCGACGTGACGCTGGCGAAGGTGCGCGCGGTCGTCGACGGGACCGAGGCCGGCCCCGTCGACGCAGCCATCTTCTGCGTCAAGGCCTACGACGACGAGCCGGCCGCCGACGTCATGGCCGGGGCCGTCGCGCCGGGCACGTCGATCACCTCGCTCCAGAACGGCGTGGAGAACGAGTCGTTCCTCTCGGCCCGGTTCCCGAGCGCCACGATCCTCGGCGGGGTTGCACGCATCGAGGCGTGGCGCGAGGCGCCCGGCGAGTTCCGGCAACGCGGGCCGCAGAACCGCCTGCTCGTCGGGGCGTTTCGGCCCGAGGACGCACCGGCCGCGGAGGCGCTCTCGGCCGCGTTCGCCCCCACCGGCATCGAGTTCGTCGTCGCGAAGGACGTGGAGTCCGAGCTGTGGTTCAAGCTGATGAGCATCTGCGCGGTCGGCGGCGTGACCGCCTTCTGCCGCTGCACGATCGGCGAGGCGCGAACCGACGAGCGCCTGCGCGGCATGATGGTCGCCACGCTCGAGGAGGCACAGGCCGTCGCGACCGCCCGCGGGATCGCGCTCCCGCGCGATCCCATCCCGCGCCTCCTCGCCTACTACGACGACGTGCTCGACGGCCGCCTGAAGTCGTCGATGTGCCGCGACGTCGAGGCAGGCCGCCCCCTCGAGGTCTGGTGGCTGAACGGCGCGGCCGTCCGCTTCGGCGAGCAGGCCGGCGTGCCGACGCCGGTCAACCGGGCGATCCTCGACGCGCTGCTCCCCTTGCACGAGGCGGCGATGGCCGCCCGCGCAGCGCGGTAAGCCCGTCGCCCCGCTCGATCGCTCGAGGTGTCTGTCTGCCCAGTCGGATCGGTCCTACTGGACGTGTCGGGCAAGACAATCAGATAATTCCCCGGGCCGCATGCGGTGGCCGACGAATGGCCGGCTGTCGTCCGGGAGGGGCCATTGGCTGGGGGTAGCGAGGCGGGGCATGGTGCCACTTCCTCTGGGGCGTTTCGCGCCGTCCGAGTGGGGTGCGCGATCGTGCTCCTGACGGGGGCAATTGCGGTCGGCAACTCGACCGCCGCGTCCGCTCGCCCATTCGCCTCGAGCCCAGGGTGCTCCACCCTCCGATCCGACGTCTGCCGACCCCGTCGCGTTGCTCGATCAGCGCGCTTCAAGGCCGCCCGTCGGACCGACGTCATTGGCTCGGTCACGCCGATTGCCGGCGCGTCGGGCGGCGCCGGCGCGACCGCGAGTGTGTCGGCGGCGACCGCATCCGCTCAGGCATCGCTGAGTCTCGTCTCCACCGCCGTATGCGTGTACTGCACCGCGAGCCAGGGCTCGCAGTACGGGGGGATGACGCTCGGTCCCGACGGCAACGAGTGGGTCGCGCTCGCCGGCGGCATCGAGAAGATCACCAAGAAAGGGGTGGCGACCGCATACCCCCTGCGCGACGACGCCGGGCAACGCTACATTCCGACCTCCGTGGCGGTCGGACCGGCGCGCACGGGCACCGGGCGGACGGTGTGGTTCACCTATTGCCTGCAGAGCATCGACCTGTGTCCGTCCTCCGGCGTGGGCACGATCTCGAGCAGCGGCAGCGCGCGACTCAACTCCGTCCTGCACGGTGGGGCGCTCGTGGACATCGCGGAGGGCTCCGACGGACGCATGTGGTTCACCCCAGCGAACGCGACCGACATCTGGGCGGCCTCGGTCGCCGGGGGCCACTTCTCGACCGTCGACTATCCGCTGCAATCGAGTGACCCCGACATCGTCGCCATTCACGCGCAGGCGATCACGTCTGGGCCGGACGGACGGATCTGGTTCAGCGGGACGTACGGGACTCAGGATCAGCAGAGTCACCCGTGCATAGGTTCGATCACGCCCGGGGGCTTCGTGTCGGTGGTTTCCGTGCCGACGGGCGGTGACGTGGACGACGTGACGAGCGGCCCAGACGGTCCCATCTGGTTCGACGACGACCCCGATGTCGGTGCGTACGACCCCGCCACCGGCGACATCCACGTCTACTCGACGGGCGTGACTGCGGGGTTCGTCGGGCGGCTCGCCCTCGGTCCGGACGGGAACACCTGGTTCACGGAGGGGTGTTGCACGGACGGCTCGGCCGGCTCCTCGGTGATCGGCGAGGTCACCCCCGGAGGCGACGTGGTCACCTACGCGGATTCGACCGTCAACGACTCGCCCATCGCGTCCGGGCCGGACGGGCGCCTCTGGTTCACGCCGACGACGGGGGGCGTGGAGGCCATCTCGACGAGCGGGCTCGTCGGCCAGGTGCTTCCAGAGTTCCTCGACTACGGGATCACGGTGGGGTCGGACGGGAACCTCTGGACCGTCGGCGAGGCGTCCACCTTCTCGCGCTTCACGACCCTCGTCAGCCGGACGACCCCGGACGGCGTGGTCACGACGTGGCCGCTGCCGACCGCGCCGTCGGCGGGCGGGTACGAGTCTGGACCGAACGGAGTCGTCTCCGGACCCGATGGCAATCTCTGGATTGCGCGCACCAGCGCGCGAAGAATCACCCGCATGACCACGGGTGGTGCTGCCACGAGCTTCTCGCTGCCGGCGACGCTCTCCCGACCGCAGAGCATCACCACCGGACCGGACGGGAATCTCTGGTTCACCGCCGCACGGGCCGTCGGGGAAATCACGCCGGGCGGCCAGGTGACCGCCTACCCGTTCCCCGCCGAAGTCGCGGACGGCTCCGGGATCACCGCCGGCCCCGGCGGAGCCCTCTGGTTCACCGCACGGCAAGCCGGCGGCAAGCACCTCGACGTCGTGGGACGCATCACGACGAGCGGCCAGTTCACCATCTTCCCGACGACGTTCGCCGCGAGCGGCTACGCCCGGGGGATCACGACCGGCCCAGACGGAAATCTGTGGCTCTCCGAGCCCGACTCGCAAGGAGGGAACGGAACGGTCCTCAAACTGACACCTAGCGGCTCGTTCACCGCGTTTGCGCTCCACGCGGACGAGTACGGCGACCCGCCGGTGCCCGCCGGCATCACGACAGGACCCGACGGCAACCTGTGGATCGGCGGGGACCTCTTTGTCCGGATGACCACCGGCGGCGCGTCCATCGACGTGGAGCCTGGGCTCTACTCCGGCTTCGCGATCGTGACCGGGCCGGATGGAAACGTCTGGGCGAGCGGTCCACCGACGCAGCGGATCAACTTGACGACATCCGGCCCGGCATCCGGCGAGATGATCGGCGGTGAATCTCCCGTCGAGAATCCGACCGCCTGTTGGGTGCTCCGGCCGGTGAATTGCGCAACCGGCGAACTCTGGCACACGTTCCACGATCTGTCGGTTCCCGGTCACGGGGTCGCCCTCGACTTCTCCAGGACCTACAGCTCGGCGCTGGCATCCACCGACGGACCGCTCGGTCATGGATGGATCGACAGCTACGACATGTCCGTCACGGTCGACCGCTCCACCGGCGATGCCACCGTCACGCTCGCGAATGGCAGCGCGGTGACGTTCGAGCCGGTCGCCGGGGGCTGGGCGGCGCCACCCCGCGTCTTGGCGACGCTGACCGGGGACACGAGCTCGGGGTTCTCGCTCGCGCTGCTCGACGGGACCGTCTACGGCTTCGACGGCGCAGGCACGCTCACGCGCGAGACAGATCGAAACGGGTACGTCACGACGATGGGATACGCCTCGGGCCGTCTCGCGACGGTCACCGATGCCGAAGGCCGGACGATGTCGTTCCAGTACGACCCGAGCGGGCTGCTGCAGCACGTGTCCGCTGCCGGCGGGACGGTGACCTTCGCCTACGACGCCGGGGACGATCTGACCGAAGCAACCGACGTCGCCGGAGGGACCTGGCAGTTCACGTACGACGGCAGTCACCTGATGACCGCCATGACAGATCCGGACGGCAACACGACCCACACGACCTACGACGGGAGCAGCCGGGTCACCGCCCAGACCGATCCTCGGGGACTCACGACCAGCTTCGCGTACCAACCGGACCAGACCACGACCACGGGTCCCACGGGAAGCGTCACCGTCTACGCCTTCTTCCACAACCAGCTCGTCTCGCTCACCAAGGGGAACGGGACTTCGGGGCAGGCGACGTGGTCGTACACGTACGACCCCGCGACGCTCGGCCTCGCGTCCGCGACCGACCCCGACGGTCGCGTATGGAGCGGGACATATGACGCGGCCGGCAACCTCCTGACCTCGACCGACGGACTCGGCCGCGTCGACTCCTATACCTACAACTCCTTCGGCGAGATCCTCACCGCACTCGACGCGTCACACGTCACCACGACCAACACCTACGACTCCGACGGCAACCTGCTGAGTACCAGCAGGCCGCTCGTGGGAGCTCACACACGGTGGGTCACGACGTACCTCCGTGCCGATTCGGCCCATCCGGACGACACCACCGGCACGAAGGATCCCGACGGCAACCTCTGGAAGTACGGCTACGACGCGTACGGGAACGTCGTCAAGAAGACCGACCCCCTGGGCAACGTCACCACGTACGGCTACGACGCACTCGGCCGACCGACCGACATGGTCACGCCACGCGGATACGCGATTGGGGGAACGCCGGCCGACTTCCGATGGCGATACGGGTACGATGCGCTCGGAGACCTCACCTCGACGACCGATCCACTCGGCGAAACGACGACCTCGAAGTACGACGCGGACGGAAACCTGGTGTCGACCCGGGATCCCCTCGGCCGCGTGATCCGGTTCGCGTACGACCCCGACGGCGAGGCTTCCACGATCACGCGAGCCGACGGGACCAAGCTGACGGAGACGTACGACCATGCCGGCGACTTGGCGACGCGCACCGATGCTCTCCACCACACGACGAGCTACACCTACGACGCCCTGGACAGGATGACCTCCACCACCGACCCGCTCGGGCGGCAAACCTCCTTCGGCTACGACGGCGCCGGAAACCTCACCTCCGTCACGGATCCGTTGCATCGAACGACCGGCTACGGCTACAACCGGGGCGGCGAGCTCACCTCCATCTCCTATAGCGACGGCGTGACACCCGACGTCACGTTCACGTACGACCCCACGGGTCTCCGGGCCACCATGACCGACGGAACGGGAACCACGACATACGAGCACGACTCGCTGGGACGGCTCACCCGGACCGTCGACGGCTCGGGGAACGCCGTGGCGTACGGCTACGACCTGGCCGGCAACGTTACATCCATTACCTACCCGGACGGCGGCCGGGTAACGCAGGCCTACGACGCGGCGGAGCGCCTGCACTCCGTCGAGGATTGGCAGTCCAACGCCACGACGTTCGGCTACGATCCCGACGGCGACCTCGAGGAAGAGCTCTACCCGAACGGCATCACTGCCGCCTACACCTGGGACCAGGCAGGCCGGCTGAGCTCCATCGCCGACTCGAGCGGCGGGTCGGGCCTCTTCCGGTTCGACGACACCCGATATGCAAACGGACTGCTGCAGTCCGACGCGCCGACCGGCGTCCCCGGCTCTGCCGAGAGCTACACGTATACCCCCCTGAACCAGCTCGCCGGGACCGGGGCGAGCACGTACGCGTACGACGCCGCGGGAAACATGCAGCAGATGGGATCCACCTCGCTCACGTACGACAACGCCAACGAGCTGCAGGCCGCCACCACCGGCGGCCAGTCGTCGACGTTCGGATACGACGCCGACGGAGAACGCACGTCGATGCTTCCGCAGGGAGGGAATCAGACCGACTACGCCTGGGATCAGGCCGGGCGCATGACGTCGGCAGGAACCGACGCGAGCTATGCGTACGACGGCGACGGCCTGCGCGCGACGAAGACCCTCGGAGCGCATACCGAGCCCTTCGTCTGGGATGCCCAGTCTCCGCTTCCGACGCTGTTGCAGGACGGCGGCACCAGGTTCGTGTACGGACCTTTCGGAAGGCCGCTCGAGCAGATCGCGCAGGACGGCACCGTCCTTTACTTCCATCAGGACCAGCTCGGGAGCACGCGCGCCCTCTCCGACAAGTCCGGGCAGGTCGTGGGCGCGTTCGCCTACGACGCGTTCGGGCAGCCAACGGCGGCGACAGGCTCCGCGCGATCTCCCCTCGGGTTCGCAGGTCAGTACACGGACGCCGAGACGGGGTTCCAATACATGGACGCGCGCTACTACGATCCCGCGACCGGTCAGTTCCTTTCGCAGGACCCCGCCCTGATGAGAACCGGCCAGGCGTACCACTACTCCGGGAGCGACCCCGTCAACGGCCTCGACCCAAGCGGCCTCGCCGAGAGCTGCAACGACGCTCCCTGTCCCCCGGCTGCCTCGGAGCATTGTCCGCTCGACGGGTGCCCGGCATCGTGGATCACGGACAACACGGAGAACCTGATCGGCGCCGCGGCCGACGCGATCCTCGGCGACCGCGGCGAGCTCGTCGACGACACGCTGGCAGTCAAGTCGTTCATCCCCCCCGAGACCAGCGCCGACACGAGCACGTCGCCCGACCTTTCGTTCCACCAGCAGGTGCAGCAGGCCGTTCAGGCGCGCGTCGACGACGCCACCTCGGCGTTGCACCGGATCGCGGGCGACATCGTGATCACCACTCTGGAGGACCCTGAAGAGCTCCCCCTCGCGACGACCGTCGAGCTCTCGGAAGACGCCGCGGATCTGCTTGCCGGCGTGTACGACGCGCCCGCGCTGTGGATCCTTTCCATGTACGCACCCTGGGAGCCGGCTCTCGTGAGCCCGCCCCGCCCGAAGGTCGCGTGCGCCTACTGAGGCCCGGCACGAAGGCCCTCACCCGACGTCAGCGTGCACCTTCATCTCCGACCAGGTAGCCGAACCGCGAACGGAGCTCGTCGGGCGTCACGTTCGCCGCGGCCGCGATCGGGTCAAGCCGAAGGGGATCGGTCAGGTCCTCGGGTTCCAGCCGGATCATGTACTCGCGCGAGACACGGTACGAGTTGCTCGTCAGGTCGACCTGCCGCACGCGCGTCTTGCCCGTCGCCGGGTCCGTGAGCGCGTCGAACGGCAGTGGGACCATGTGGTCCTCCTGGATCGTGATCATCGCCCCGGGCTCGTCCTCGCCGCTCTCGATCGCGCGGCGCAGGTACTCGACGGCGCCGTAGCCGAGGTCGCGCGTGTACGCGATGTCGAACGGAATCGGCGGCGCGCACCGCAGCTCGTACCCGATGTTCTTCGCGACGATGCTCGTCTTCCGACCGCGCTCCTTGAGCCGCCTGGCGACGACGTCGCCGAGCACGCGGTGAAGATGAACCTCCGCGAGGCGGACGTTCCCGTACGTGTCTCGCTCGACCTCGGGGGCGACCTGCAGCAGGTCCTCTTGCGAGAACCGCAGGCTGAGCCCTTCCGCGATGATCGCGACGCCGAACGGCCGGCCGTGGGCGATGCGCTTGAGCACCGACGTCTCCAGGATGTCCACCACGTGTGACAGGCGGACCTCGCCCGGCGGGAACTCCTCGCCGATGACCGCGATCGTCGCGCCCGACGCCTTCGCGATCCCGAGCGCGAGGTGGCCCGCCGAGCGGCCCATCGCGACCACGAAGTACCAGCGCTTCGTCGTCATGGCGTCGGTCATCAGGTTGCTGACGAGGGCCGTGCCTACGTGCCGGGCGGTCTGGAACCCGAACGTCGGCATGCCGGCCGGCAGGGGCAGGTCGTTGTCGATCGTCTTCGGCACGTGCGCGACGCGCAGCGAGCTTCCCGACGCCCGGGCAGCGTGCGCGAGTTGCGCCGCCCCGTAGGACGTGTCGTCGCCGCCGACCGTGACCAGGGCGTCGACCCGCAGCTCGGTGAGCGTCTTCAGCGCGGTGTGCAGCCGCCACTCGGGATCGGCGGCCGACTCGTCGCGCACGGTCGGGTTCGCGCGCGAGGTGAACAGGATCGACCCGCCGGTCTGGTGGATGCGCGAAACGTCGGCGATGTTCAGCGGCAGCGTCTGCGATGCGTCCCCGGCGATCAGGTGCTCGAAGCCGTCGAGGATCCCGACGACGTCCCACCCCGAGTTGCGGGCCTCGATCGTCGCCGCCGAGATCACCGAGTTGATGCCGGGGGCGGGTCCCCCGCCGCACAGGATGCCGACTCGCACGCGCCCTCCAGGTTCCGAGACGAAGCGTCGCGGGCGATTCTATGCGGCGCGGCCGCGAACCAGCCGGTGCCGTCCGGCCGGGAGCGGCCGGCGCCGACGGATGCCGCGGCGGCCGGGATCCAGGCTGAGCGCGACCAGCGCGAGCAGGGCGCCGAGCGCGACGACTCGCCACAGGTCGTGCGCGTCGCGCCACGCGACGCGGTCGGCGGAGTCGAGGGGGAACAGCAGCAGGTGGCCGGGAAGGTATTGGAGCGAGTAGGCGATCCCGACGAGCACGAGCAGGGCGGGCGCTGCCGCCACTCCCCCGAGCCGCTCCGGGACGAACGCGCGCAACCCGACGGCCGCCGCGAGCCCCAGCGCGACGAGGCCGGCTGCCTCGAGGGTCACGGCGGCGACCGGGAAGGGCTGCTCGACGATCGACGCGTGCAGTGCGATCCAGAGCAGCGCCGCCCACACCGCGGCGAGGACCGGCAGAGCGATCGCCACACGCAGCAGCCTGCGTGCGAGCACCGTCGTGGGGACGTGGCGCGTGGATTCCTCCGACGGATCGTCCAGCAGGAACGCCGCCCCCATCGCAAGCAACAGGGCCGCGAGCCGCAGCCACAACACCCGCTCACCGACGTCGGGGACCGGCGCTCCGAACACCATGCGCGTTCGCGTCGTGAGGAACATGAGCGCGGCCGCCGCGCCCGCGGCGCCGAGCACTGGCTGCCAGCGGATCGACCGCACCGTCGGACCCGACAGGGCGACGGCGGTCTGAGGTCGGATCACCGGCATTGCAGCTTTCGCAGCGAGTTCTGCGCGTTCTTCGCCCTGATGCGGACCTCTGAAGGCGTGTACTTCCCCGTTCGCGTCAGCACCTGCGCCCAGGTCGGCAGCGCCCTCAGGCCCAGGACGCGGACCGCCTGAGCGGTCGTGGTGCCCGGCGCGGCGAGCTCATCCCAATGGCTCGCGACCATGTCCCGGACCTGCGCAGCCGGGCGCTCCAGAAGTTGCAGCGCGTAGCTCACCTCCGCCTTTCCCCAGTCCACGGACGAGTTGCCCTCGGCCTGATAGGCATACCCCCCGACGTCGTACAGGGTCTGGCTCCCCACTCCGGGGTCGCCGGGCTCCAACGTGCCGTAGGGCTCCCGAGCGGCCGTGCGCCGAAGCGCGGCGGCTGCTTCCGGACTGGAGTTCGCGGCAAGCCATAGGGCGATGAGCGCCCGGCTCTCCCCTACCGCGTTGCAGTAGGACTGCGACCCGCTGAACGCGGACGCTTCCGGGAGGCCGACCGCCCGAGCGGCGACGGACAGCGCGAGGCCGAACTCGTATCCCCCCGCGCTCTGTGCCCGGCCCCACGCCGTTCCGGGGGTCAGCGCGTCGGGCGGCGGCCGTGGAACGCCCCGCACGGTGGGCGACTCCAGACGCTGCTGAACGCTCAGGGGAACGTCGCTCCAGTAGTCGTTCCACATGGTCTGCCGCACCTCGAGTTGGGGGCGATTCCCGGCCGGAACCGGGCCCAGCGTCGCGGCGACGACGCGGTTCCATCGCGGGATCCACCCCGAGTAGCCGGGGTACGCGCAGTAGAGGACGTCCTCGATCGTTCGACACGTCTGGAAACGAGTGGGCTGCTCGACGAGGGCCACGAGGTGCGCGGTCTGCGCGGGGGTCGGCGGCTTGCTCTCCACGGCGGCCGTGACCACCACGAGCGCCAGAGCGAGCACCGCCCCGACGCCGGTGCGCCTCCAGCCGTCGTATCGCGCAAGTGCCACGACGCCAACGAGCGCGCAGAGCCCGAGCAGATAGACGACATGCGTCGCGGCCGGCCGGATGAGGATTTCCGGGTTCACCAGGGCCGGCACCCATGGCGTGAGCCAGGCGTGAAGGTCGAGCGTGCCGTCGTTCCGGTGGCTAATCACCCAGAGCCAGGCTCCGCCGATGGCCACCAGCGCGATGGGACCGATGAGCACCGACTGCCACCACGTTCCGATGGCAACGCCGACGACACCGAACAACGCGACGGCGGCGGGTCCGGTCAGCAGCTCGAACGGACTGGGCCTCCCCACGGAGCCGAGGAAGAAGAGGTAGATGGTCTCGACCGCGGTGAGCGCGAGCGCGAACCCAGCAGGCCAGGCCACGGAGAGAAGATGGCCGGCCGTGCGGCCCGCTCGCGTGGTCGCCAGTCCGTCGTACAGCTCGTCCGTTCCGTGGCGGTGACTTCGAAGAACGGCCAGGTTGGCCGCGAGGAGCGTCATCGCTGCCGTCGGGAGCAGGCAGCCACCGATCAGGATGGCGTCCGCTTGGAGGACCGGGGCCGCCTTCCAGGTGACGAAACCAAAGAGCCCGACGCTGACGATCGCTCCGAGCACGAAGAGCGGATGGCGGAGGAGCCGACGACCCTCGACGCGGGCGATGGCCCACGCCGCGGAGCGACGCGGACGCCTGGGCCGCGACCGAACCGCGCGCGGGGACGGGGCCGGGGGTGCTTCCACCTCGGTCGTCACGCCACCGCCGCCGCCGCGTCCTGCCCGATCAGCAACAGGTATCCGTCCTCGAGGGAAGGGCGCACGAGGTCCGCGCCCGGCGGCGCCTCACCGATGTTCCGGTACCGGCCCTCGCCCGTTCGCCACGCGAGCCTGGCCTGCGCGTCCCGCGTTTCGGTCATCCAGACACGGCCCGTGGCGGCGCCCGCCACGTCGGCCGGCGTTCCCGAGAGCAGCACCTCGCCGTGGTTCATCACCACGACCTGGCGGCAGAGTGCCGCGACGTCCTCCGTCTGGTGCGTCGACAGCACGACCGCACGGTCCTCCCCGAGCGCCGACACCAGCTCGCGGAATCGCAGGCGCTGCTCGGGGTCCAACCCCGCCGTGGGCTCGTCGAGGATCAGCAGGCGCGGGTCGCCGAGCAGCGCCTGCGCGAGCGCCACGCGACGGCGCATGCCGCCCGAGAGCGCGCGGATCTTCTTCCGCGCCGCGCTCTCGAGCCCGACCAGCGCCAGCACGCGCCGGACCTCCCGGTGCCGTGCGCGCCGGTCCGTCATCTCCTTGAGGATCGCGACGTAGTCGACGAACTCGAACGCCGTGAAGTTGCGATGGAACCCCGGCTCCTGTGGCATGTAGCCGAGCGATCGCCGGATCGCGAGCCGCTGTGACGGTCGCGACGGGTCGAGGCCTCCGATCCGGACCGCCCCGTCGTCGGGCGTCGCGACCGTTGCGAGGATGCGCAGCAAGGTCGTCTTCCCGGCGCCGTTCGGCCCGAGCAAGCCCGTGATGCCCGCAAACGCGTCGAAGGACACCTCGTCGAGCGCCCTGGTCCTGCCGAAGCGCCTGGTCAGCCGGCGAACCTGCACGATCGGATCGGTCATCGAACCCTCCCGGAGTCGAATATGGCTCGGCGCGCGCCGAGGACGCACAGAGACGCCGCGCCCAGCGCGACATAGGCGAGCTGAGCCGGCGGACCGAACAGCGCCCCCGGGGTCGCGGCGAACGCCTGCGTCGCCGCGACCCCGGCGACCCAGGCGCCGCCGATGCCCGCGAACACCCACAGGGACGGCCACGCCGAGGACACCGCAAGTCCGCCGACCGACAGGGCCAGCGCGGGCAGCAACCACGCCGCCGCCGTCCAGTCCAGGCCGGGGAGCGCAAGCGCCGCGATCCCCGTCATCGCCATCGCGGCGCCGACGGCCGCGACCGCCCGGATCAGCAGCAGCCGCTGGCCGCGGATCGGCGCCGCCAGTGCGACCTCGTACGTCGGATCGATCCCAGGACCGTACGCCGCCGCGACGCCGGCAAGCGGCACCAGCGGCGCGACCACCAGGAAGAGGACGCGTCCGCCGGGACCCGCGTACGCCGCGGCGACGGCGAACGCGAGCACGACCATCACGGCCGACAGCCACGACACGCTGAGGGACGGCGTGGCGGCGAGCAACCGGGCAACGTGATCGGAGACGCCGAATCCGCGGAGCACCCGCTCGAGCCGCCGGGCGGGCTGCGGGTCGATCGCCTCGAGCACCCCTGCCCACACGCGCTCGAGCGGGTCGGCAGGGAAGCGACCGGCCACCTGCGCCCGGCACGCCTCGCAGCCGACCACGTGCGCTTCCAAGGAGAAGGCGGCCGACGCCGCGGCGTCGCCGCCCGCGTACCGCGTCAGGTCGTCGGCGGTCACGTGCCAGCTCATGCGAGCTCCTCTCGCAGCCGCGCCTTCGCGCGCATCAGCCGGGTCTTCACCGTTCCCGACGGGATCCCGAGCAGGCGCGCGGCCTCACGCGTCGTGAGCCCGTCCAGGACGGTGGCCTGCACGACGGCCCGAAGCTCCGGCGACAGCCGGTCGAGCGCGCCCGAGAGGTCGCCGTACTCGACGCCGAGGAGCACCCGTTCCTCGGCCGACGGCTCGACGGTTCCCGCCCCGCGTCCCGCGCGTGCGAGGACGCCCGCCGACGGCGCCGCCCGCCGCATCCGGTCGATCAACCGCCGGATCCCGATGCCCCAGATCCACGCCGGGACGTCGCCACTCCCCCGATACGCGTCCGGCCGCCGCCAGACCGCAACGAACGTGTCCTGCACCGCGTCCTCCACCGTCGACCGGTCGCCGCACCGGCGGGCGAGCCGGAGCAGGAGCCACGGTGCGTGGCGCTCGTAGAGAGTCCGCAGCGCCTGCGTGTCCCCGCCCGCCACGTCGCCCAGCAGCTCCTCGTCGCTCCGTTCCTCGCCCGCTCCGGGCTTCACGACCGTTTGTCGCACCGGAGCGAAGGATCGGTTCACGAGGCTTTCACCTTGCCACGCGGCGATGCCGGGAACCAGACGGAGCTTCGCCCCCGGCACCCCTCCACCCCGCCTGGCCCGGCTGCAGTAGCCTCCGGTGCCATGAGCGCCGTGCTGGCGATCGACGCGGGGACGACCGGGATGCGCGCGATGGTGGTCGACCCCGATGCGGGAGTCCTCAGCCGGGGCTACCGCGAGTTCCCGCAGTCCTTCCCGCGGCCGGGGTGGGTCGAGCACGATCCCGAGGACTGGTGGAACGCGCTTCTCGCCGCCACCGACGAGGCGCTCGCGTCGGCGGCCGTCGCGTCGGCCGACCTGGCCGCCATCGGCGTCACCAACCAGCGCGAGACGACCGTGCTCTGGAACCGCGCCACGCTGAAGGCCGTGCACCCCGCGATCGTCTGGCAGGACCGCAGGACCGCGCCGCTCTGCCGCACGCTCTCCGAGGAAGGCTGGGAAACGCGCATCCGCGAACGCACCGGGCTCGTGGTCGACCCCTACTTCTCGGCGACCAAGATCGCGTGGCTGCTCGACAACGTGGCTGGCGGGCGCGAACGTGCGCGCGCCGGAGCGCTCGCGTTCGGTACCGTCGACTCGTACCTGCTGGCCCGGCTGACCGGCGGCGCCGTTCACGCGACCGACGACACGAACGCGTCGCGCACGATGCTCTTCGACATCCATCGCCGCGCGTGGGACGAGGAGCTCTGCGAGCGGCTCGACATTCCCGCGAGCCTGCTGCCGGATGTCCGCCCATCCTGCGGCCGCTTCGGCGTCACCGATCCGGACGCCTTCCTCGGCGCCCGCATCCCAATCTCGGGGATCGCCGGGGACCAGCAGGCTTCGTTGTTCGGCCACGGCTGCACCCTTCCCGGCCAGACGAAGAACACGTACGGAACCGGCTCGTTCCTCTTGATGCACACGGGCGGCACGCCGGTCACGTCCCCCGGAGGCCTGCTCACGACGATGGCCGCCTCGACCGACGGACGTCCGGCCTACGCGCTCGAGGGCGCGATCTTCGTCTCCGGCGCCGCGATCCAGTGGCTGCGCGACGGGCTCGGCATCATCGACGCGGCGTCGGAGGTGGGCCCGCTGGCGGCGTCGGCGCCGGACACCGGCGGCGTCGTGTTCGTCCCCGCGCTCGCCGGGCTCGGCGCGCCGTGGTGGGATCCCGAGGCACGCGGGACGATCATCGGGATCACGCGAGGGACGAACAGGGCGCACCTCGCCCGCGCGACCGTCGAGGCGCTCGCCTACCAGACCCGCGACGTGGTCGACCTCATGCGGCGCGACTCGGGCCTCGACCTCCCCGAGCTGCGCGTCGACGGCGGCGCGAGCGCAATGGACCTTCTGCTGCAGCTGCAGGCCGACGCGCTGAACGTTCCCGTCGTGCGCCCCCCAATCCTGGAGACGACGGCGATCGGCGCCGCGAGGCTGGCCGGCATCGCCGAGGGCGTGTGGAACGAGACCGCGTTCACCCATGTCGGCGAGGGCGCCGCGCGCTTCCAGCCGGCCGACACCGCCGCCGCGGATGCCGGCTACGCGCGCTGGCGTCGAGCCGTCGAGCGTTCCCTAAAGTGGGCCGACGAAGAGACCACGACCCCTTGACGTTTCTCCCGATCGTCGGGGAAGGTAAAGTCCCGAACGCGAAATCACCGACACAGAAGAGGAGCGCCACGTGAAGAACCTCGGCCGGTCCGCAGCCGTCGTCGTCCTCTGCCTTTGCGCGCTCGCGCTCGGCCCGGCGCTCGCCTCCGCCGGCGCCCCCGGCCCCCTGCCGATCGGCGTCAACGCTCCTTACGAGTACCTCGGCTGGGGTGACCCCCAGCCGCCGGTCCAGGTGATGAAGGCCACGGGGATCACGCAGTTCACGATGGCGTTCATGCTGTCGGACGGAACCTGCAACCCGGAGTGGGACGGCTACCGCCCGCTGCTGGGCGGCGTCGACCAGGCCGCGATCGACAAGATCCGCGCCAACGGCGGCGACGTGGTCGTGTCGTTCGGGGGGTGGAGCGGGCAGAAGCTCGGCGTCGTGTGCCCGAACCGGAAGGCGCTCGCCGCCGCCTACCTGAAGGTCGTCGACGCGTACCGCCTGAAGGCGATCGACATCGACATCGAGCACACCGAGATGTACCGACGTGGCCCGCGCCACCGCGTCGCCAAGGCGCTGGCGATCGTGCACCAGAAGGACCCCTCGCTGCGCATCTTCATGACGATCGGCACGAACGAGAACGGCCCCGACTCGACCGGGAAGGACCTCATCCGCAAGCTCGCGGCCGAGAAGGTGCACCCGGACTGGACGATCATGCCGTTCGACTTCGGCGTGCCGGTCACGAACATGGGGAAGGTCTCGATCCGCGCCTCCGAGGGCTTGAAGCGCGACCTCATGGCCGCGTATCACGAGTCGGCCGACGCTGCTTACGCGACGATGGGCATCTCGTCGATGAACGGGGTGACCGACGAGTCGGACGAGGTTGTCACGACACAGGACTTCCAGGAGATGCTCGCGTACGCGCTGGAGCACCACCTCGCCAGATTCACCTTCTGGTCGGTGAATCGTGACCGGCCGTGCGGCACGGGCAGCGACGCCGACTCGTGCAGCGGCATCGACCAGGCCCCGTACGCGTTCACGAAGATCGTCGCCCAGTTCCACGGTTAGGTCGCAGACGGCGCGGCCCGACCGCTGGCCGGCCCACCGACCTGCGAAGCTGTGCGGATGCCGAACCGGATCGCGGCGTGGCGCAAGCGGGCGGAAGGCCTGCACGAGCAGCAGGAAGAGATCGACGCGTCGCAGCGCACGCTGCGCGCGGCCTACCTCGAGGATCTCCGAACCGAGGCGCAGGAACGGGCGCCGGGCCGCGGCGGCTTCGCGGGATGGCTCCATCGGCACGTGCTCGTCCCGGGTGCGGTCGTCGGCGGCCGCGTCGCCCTCGATGATCTCGGCACCCACTCGGGCGCGCTCACATACGCGTCCCTGATCGCCGTCCCGCCCCTGATGCTCTTCGTCCTGTCGGTCGCGAGCTTCTTCCTCAAAGGGAACCAACAGCAGCTCCACGACCTCGTGAACGCGATCGCCGGGATCTTCCCCGGCCAGCTCGAGCAGAGCGTGCACTCGTTCCTCACCGACCAGCTCGATACGGCGATGAACGCCCGC
>DASPTB010000245.1:0-11494 GCA_035623615.1 Actinomycetota bacterium | reverse complement strand
CCGCCTGACCGAGGCGGCCGCGAGCGGCGCCGGGGCGGCACGGATGGTGGAGGCGGCGTGCGATGAGTCGGGGTATGTGGCCGAGCTCGAGGCCGAGCGAACGATCGAGGCGACGGGCCGCGTCGAGAACCTCAAGGAGCTGGTCGGCGTCGCGGCCGAGTTCGAGGCCCGCAACCCCGAAGGAACCCTGGCCGACTTCCTCGAGCAGGTGTCGCTGGTGAGCGAGCAGGACGAGTACGAAGAGAACGATCCCGGCGTGACCCTCATGACGCTGCACAACGCCAAGGGCCTCGAGTTCGACGTGGTCTTCATGGCGGGCATGGAGGACGGGGTCTTCCCGCACTATCGCTCGATGACCGACTCGGCCGAGCTCGAGGAGGAGCGCCGCCTCGCCTACGTCGGGATCACACGGGCGCGCCGGCGCCTGTACCTCACCCACGCGTGGAGCCGCTCGCTCTTCGGCGGGTCGAACTACAACCCGCCGTCGCGGTTCCTCGGCGAGATCCCCTCGGAGTACGTGCGGGTGGTCGCGCCGGAGGGCCGGGGCGCTGGGGGAGTCCCCGCGGCGGGCGCCGGCCCCGCGCTGCGCGAGCCACCCGCGCTCGCGGTCGGCGACACCGTGGCGCACGACAAATGGGGCGAGGGAGTCGTCCTCGCGATGCAGGGAACGGGAACCGCGGCCATCGCCACCATCGTCTTCGAGGGGATCGGCGAGAAGCGGGTGTTGGTGGGCTACGCGCCGCTGCGCAAGGTGCAGACAGTCGACCAACCGGCGGACTAAAGCGGCTTGCCCCGGAGCGAAACGACGGCTGCTATCCTGAGTAGCGTCGACTATCGTTCGTCTTCGATCGTTGTCCCGTTCGCGCCGGAGAGTTCTGATCGTCCCTTGGGCGAGACGGATTGGTCACCTCGGCAGTCCACCGCACCGAGCGCTCGCGGCTACCAAGACCGAGGCCCCGAGGCCGTACAGTCGACGTCGCGGGGAGCGCTGCCCGAGGTCACGATGCCAACGCCGCCGAAGCACATCCCAACCGCATGATGCCGCCAGACGAGGACGCTACGGCCGGCCGGTCCGGCGAACTCTCGAACGACCCGTTCCGCTCGGACGGTGCGCCGGAAGGCACAGGGCGAGCGCAGGACGCGGGCCGGGGGAGCCCCCAGGGAGGGGTTTCGCAGGAGGTCGTGCTGTGGGGCTCCGAGCGTCCCCAGGAAGGGACCGCCGAGGCGCCGCCGGCGTTCCGGCGTCCCGATTCCCGGCCGCCCTCGGAGGGCGGGGGTGGCGACCGCCGCAGGCACTCGACGCGCCATCACAAACCGTCGAGCTACCGCCGGCACCGCCGCAGGCGTACGCACCGGTCGCGGGGGGGGCGGCCGCGCGTCTCGTTCTTTCGGCGCTGGCAGCGCGCGTGGCACGAGCACCCGTGGCGGACGAGAGGTGGCCTCGTGGTCGTCGTTCTGGTCGTCGTGGGCCTGGCGCTCGTCGCCGACGCGTACTACCAGTCGTACCGCGTTTACACCGACATCAAAAGCGCCATCCCGCAGTTCCAGGCGGCGAAGGCCACGCTCGTCCATGGGAAGCTCCCCGACCAGAGCAAGCTCGACGATCTCCAGGGCGC
The DNA here is from genome assembly GCA_035623615.1 of Actinomycetota bacterium. Lineage (GTDB taxonomy): Bacteria > Actinomycetota > UBA4738 > UBA4738 > UBA4738 > DASPTB01. The sequence goes on along the minus strand of DASPTB010000245.1, from coordinate 9,878 downwards.
GGCATCCGCCGCGGCGGACGACGTCGCCAAGGCGAGGTTCTCCTATCGCCTGGTCGGATCCATTCCGCTGATCGGCGCTCCGGTGAAGGCGACCACGTGGGCGGCCGCCGCCGCCACCGAGGACGCTCAGGCCGTAGGGGTCCTCCAGCAGCTCGTGAGCCAAGTTCTCGGCGACCGGGCGCTTCAGACGGGAGACCTGAGCGACGCGTCGATTCCCCTGTACCACGACGGAAGGATCGACGTCGATCGCATCGAGAAGCTCACACCGCAGATCCAGACGCTCCTCACGAACCTGGAGGCGGGCGCCGCGGACCTGCGCCGGATCCCGTCGATCCCGTTCACCTCCAAGCTGACGACCCTCAAGCAGAGTGCCCTCCAGGACTCCAACAACGCCATCTCGCTCGTACGGCGGGGGTTGTCGGGCGCGAAGCTTCTGCCGGGGTTCCTCGGCGCGAACGGGACGAGGACGTACTTCGTCGCCCTGCAGAACTCCGTCGACCAGCGGGCGACCGGCGGCGCCGTCCTCGCGTATGCGATCATCCAGCTCGATCACGGGCGGGTGCATCTGGTGCATGGTGGCCCCATCAACGAGATCGACATCCGCTCCGGCCTGTCCGGCTTCCACCCGCCGCCCGCCGTCGACTGGTACGTCAAGGCAGCGGGAGCGAAGCTCCTCATCAACAACAGCGCGAACTACGGCCCCGACTTCCCGATCGTGGCGTCCACGTGGGCCGGGATGGTCCAGAAGATCACAGGGCTGCACGTCGACGGCGCGCTGGCATTCGACCCTCGCGCGATCCAGGCCATGTTGCAGGGACAGGGTCAGCTTCGGATCCCCGCGTACCCGGTGCGCGTGAGTGCCGACAACGTGGTCTCCCTCGTCTCGCACGACCAGTTCTCGCTGCCGCGCGCGGATCAGGAGGCGCTTCCCGGGCAGCTGGTGGCGGCCGCCTTCAAGGTGCTGGAGCATCCGAAGAACCCGTTCAAGCTGGCCAACGAGCTGGAGGGGACGATTCCCGGACGGCACATGCAGGTGTGGGCGGCCGACCCGAAGGAGGAGTCGCTCATCAAGGACCTCGGGTGGAGCGGCGCCCTGACGGTCACGAACGGGGACTCGCTGGCGCTCGCGTACGACAAGCGGATCACCGGCAAGCAGGACTACTGGACGCGCCAGTCGATCAACTACGACGTCACGGTGCAGCCGTCCGGGACGATCGACTCCCACTACTCTGTTCAGGTCTCCGACGACATCCCGCGACAGGGCCAGTCGGGGAGAATGATCCCCCACGTCACGCCCTTCGGGCTCAACGTCGCCATGCTGAACCTGTACGTCCCGGGGCGCGCGGAGTTCAAGGGGGTGACGCCCAACTACAAGGCGTTCCCCACCGGCTTCATCAACCCGCGGACTTACGTCAAGTACGTCCACCCGACGGGCTTCGTGAAGCATGTCGAGGGAACCCACGAGGTCTACACACAAACGGTCACGCCGTACCCCGGCCATCCGGCGACCGTCTCGTTCCACTACCTCGTCCCGGATGCGATCCTGCATACCTCGGCCGGGAAGGTCTACGAGCTGTCGATCGACGCGCAGCCCCTGTACCACCCCGCGACGATGACGATCACGGTGCACCTGCCGCCCGGGTCGGATGTCTCGTCGGCGCCCGGATGGACGGTGGTGAACGGCACGACGCTGCGCATGCACGTGACCCTCGACAAGGGCGTCACGGCGAAGATCGTTTTCTGAGCCCCGATCGGTGGCCGGTCAGGGGCAGCGCCCGCCGCTCGAGGGCGCCGGGGCGGGGCTCTTGATGGCCGGGTGGTCCGGGTCGACGTAGACCGCTCCGCGGTACACGGTGAGGGGAAGCACGTCGAGCGAACCGCACCCGCCGCTGCCGGCGCCGGTCAGCTCATAGACGGCGCCCCGGCAGTCCCGGTAGTGCCCGTCCTGGAACGTGAGCGTGCACCCGTCCTCCTGGAGCACCGCCACGAGCTGCCCGTCCACCGAGCGCCCGACGAACGCGCCGGGGACGCCGACCTCGCGCGCCGAGCCGGGGTGGAACGAGGAGGCGTCACCCACGGGCACGAAGGAGCCGCCCGGAGGGTGGGAGCGGGTGAGGGCGTAGAAGCCCGCGCCGAGGATCACGATGCCCACCAGGAGAGCCGCGACGAACCACGACAGCCCGAGGCGGCCGCGAAAAGGCCCGAGGGTGCCGATCCTGGTCCAGGGCTTGAGTCCGGGAGGGCGGAAGCGGGTGCGACGCGGGGACATCGTCGGGCGCCGAGTATATTGAGCCGCATGGCCCAGACGTACCGGATCGTGGTCGCCAAGCCGGGCCTCGACGGGCACGACCGCGGCGCCAAGATCGTCGCCCGCGCCCTTCGCGACGCGGGGTTCGAAGTCATCTACACCGGCCTGCACCAGACGCCCGAGCAGATCGCGGAAACGGTGATCCAGGAGGACGCGGACGCGGTCGGCCTCTCGTGCCACTCGGGGGCCCACCTGACGCTCTTCCCGCGCGTCGTCCAGATCCTGCGAGAGCAGGGGGCCGGCGACGTGGTCGTCTTCGGCGGCGGCATCATCCCGCGCGCGGACGTCCCCACGCTGAAGCAGCAGGGCATCGAGGAGATCTTCACGCCCGGCACCCCGACGACCGACATCGTCGCCTGGCTCCGTGGCCGCCTGGACCGCACGAAGGCCGGCTGATCGCTCGTGGACCTGTACGAGCACCAGGGGAAGGACCTGTTCCGGGCGGCGGGGATCACGGTTGTCGAGGGCGAGCTCGCACGGTCCGAGGACGAGGCGCGCGCGGCGGCCGAGCGCCTCGGCGGCAAGGTGGCCGTCAAGGCGCAGGTGCAGATCGGGGGCCGCGGCAAGGGCGGGGGCATCGTGCTCGCGACGACCGTGGACATGGCGGCCGCGGCGGCGGCGCGGATCCTCGCCGACGGCTTCAACGGCACGCCGGTCACCCGCGTGCTCGTCGAGCGTCTCGCCGACTTCACACACGAGTTCTATTGCGCGATCACCCTCGACCGCTCAGCGGGACGCTATCTCGCGTTGGTGTCGTCCCGCGGGGGAATGGACATCGAGGAGATCGCGCGCGAGGATCCGCACGCGATCCGGCGCGCCGAGATCGACCCGCTGCTCGGACCCCGCGACTACCAGGTTCGGTGGCTGACGGGGCACCTCACCGAGCAGGCGCGGGCCGGGACGAGTGAGCTTCTTCCAAAGCTCTACTCGGTCCTGGTCGCGAACGACGCGACGCTCGTCGAGGTCAACCCGCTCGTCTTGCTCGGCGACGGGAGGACCGTGCCGCTGGACGCGAAGGTCACCATCGACGACAACGCGCTCTACCGGCAGCCCGCGCTCGCGTCCCTGCGGTCCGAGTTCCCCGTCGACCCCACGCAGGCGCGTGCGGACGAGAAGGGCCTGCAGTACGTGAAGCTCGACGGCGACGTCGGGGTCGTCGGCAACGGCGCCGGCTTGGTGATGGCAACCCTCGACGTGGTGACGCAGGCGGGGGGCGAGCCGGCGAACTTCCTCGACGTCGGCGGCGGCGCGAGCGCCGACAGCATGGCCACGTCGCTGGAGGTGGTGCTCTCCGACCCCTCCGTGCGGTCCGTCCTGGTGAACATCTTCGGCGGTATCACCCGCGGCGAGCTCGTCGCGCAGGGAGTTCTGGAAGCGCTCGATCGCATCGACGCGCGGGTGCCGATCGTCGTTCGCCTCGACGGGACGAACGCCGAGGCCGGGCGGCGCATCCTGCAGGACGCGGCGCATCCGGGGATCGTTCCTGCCGAGACGATGCTCGAGGCCGCCCGCCGTGCCGTCGAGCTCGCCGCGGCCGGGGCGGGCGAGGGGGCGTGACGTGGCGATCCTGATCGACGAGTCGACGCGCGTCGCGGTCTCGGGCCTGACGGGGAAGGAAGGTGGGTTCCACGCGATGCGGAACCGCGCCTACGGCACACATGTCGTTGCGGGCGTCACGCCGGGCAAGGGCGGCGAGGACGTCGAGAGCATCCCGGTGTTCGATTCGGTGCGCGAGGCAGTCGAGCAATCCGGGGCGGACGCGTCGCTGATCTTCGTTCCCGCCCGGTTCGCGGCCGACGCCATCCTCGAGGCGGCCGACGCCGGCGTCGGATTGATCGTGTGCGTGACCGAAGGCATCCCCGTCCTCGACATGGCGCGCGTCCAGAACTACCTGCGGGGCAAGGACGTGGAGCTCGTGGGGCCGAACTGTCCCGGGCTCATCTCGCCGGGGAAGTCGAACATCGGCATCATCCCGAGCGAGATCTGCACGCCGGGCCCGGTGGGACTGGTGTCCCGGTCGGGGACGCTCACCTACCAGGTCGTGAACGAGCTCACACAGCGGGGGATCGGACAGTCGACGTGCGTCGGAATGGGCGGAGACCCCGTGCACGGGCTCGGCTTCATCGAGTGCCTCGCGCGGTTCGAGGCCGATCCGGCGACCGAGGCCGTCATCGTCATCGGCGAGATCGGCGGCAGCGACGAGGAGCGGGCCGCCGAGTACGTCGCCGAGCACGTGACGAAGCCGGTGGTCGCCTACGTCGCCGGCTTCAGCGCGCCTCCGGGAAAGCGGATGGGACACGCGGGAGCCATCGTCACGGGGTCGAGCAGCACCGCCCAGGCCAAGGCCGACGCGTTCGAGGCTGTCGGTGTTCGGGTCGGCCGCAACCCGACCGAGGTCGCCGAGCTCCTCGCGGCGGCCCTCGCTTCCTCCTAGAGGAAGCTACTTCAGAGGACGCACCCCGCTCCAGGCTGGAAGCGCACGGGTCGATATGGTCGGATGGAGAACCGAGCATGAACGTCCAACCGCCCAAACCGCCCCCACCCCCGCCGGCGGAGCCACCCGTTCCGCCTTCCTCGCCGGGACCGGAGGCCATCTCGCCGGCGCCGGACCCCTCGGCGTCGGACGGTCCCGCGCCCCGGCGCCACCTGGTTCGCACCATCCTCACGGTCGTGGTCGTGGTCCTGTTCGTCGCCACGGGCGCGGTGGCCGTGGGCCTGTATGCGCTGCGCGGGAGCGGCGAGGGCCTGACGCGCATGATCCCGGCGTCGGCCGAGGTGTACGTCTCGATCGACCTCGACCCCTCGCTGCGGCAGAAGCTGAACGTCGAACGCCTGGCGGGGAAGTTCCCCTCGCTGCACGGGAGCGCGGGGGTCAACGACGCGGTCGACGGCGCGATGAACGACGCCCTGTCGAGCATGGTGTCGGGAGTCTCCTTCCACCGGGACGTGCGGCCGTGGCTCGGCTCGCAGATCGCCCTGGTCGGCAGCCTGTCGTCCGGAAACGACGACGCCATCATCCTGGAATCGACTGATGATGCTGCGGCGCAGCATTTCCTGAACACGGTCATCAGTCGCGGACCCGCATGGCAGGACGTCTCGTACCGCGGCGTCACGCTTCACGTCGGGCGCTCGGGCGCGAGCGTGAAGGTCGTCGTCGCCCTCGTCGACCACGCCGTGGTGATCGGGGGGAACCTCGCCATGGTGGAGCACGTCGTCGCGACCGACCAGGGCGGGCCGCGACTCGATCAGACGGCGGGCTACACCGCGACGGTCCGGACGCTCCCGTCCGACCGAATCGGCCTGGTGTACGTGAGCACCGCGCCGCTGCGAAAGGCGCTCGGCGGCTTCGAGAGCCTGTCGCCGCTCGACAGCGCCCCCGCGACGAGCCCGCTCGGCGTCCTCGGCGCCGCGCGCGGGCTGGGCGTGTCGCTCAGCGCGGACCCGGATGGTGTCGCCGTCGACGTGAGCATGCCGCTCGACCAGACGAAGCTGTCGGCCGCCGAGCGCCGGTCGCTGGCCTCGGCTGCCTCGTACCGCCCGCTCCTGGCGTGGGTGCCGGCGGGCGCGTTCGGGTTCCTGGCCTCGCCGGCCGGGGCGACGTCGCCGGGCAGTTCCATCCGCCAGATCGGCACGGATTCGCCGCCCGAGCTTCGGCGCATGCTGGCGCGCTGGCACATCTCCGGACCGAACGGCGTCGTGGCCCACCTCACCGGGGACATGGTCGTGGAAGCCGGGCCCGGCCCGCCCGGCCTGCAAGGGGCGATGATCCTCGGGACCGACGACGAGGCGAGCACGAGCGCGGCTCTGAACGAGGCCGCGCCGGCGATCGCCCGCTCGCTCAGCGGCGAAACGTCGAGCAAGGTGAAGTTGCCGCCGGGCCTTACGAAGGCGCAGCGCAGGAAGATCCTCAAGGAGGTCGGGCCCTTCAAACCCCCGAGCATCCGTTGGTCGACCGTGTCGCAGGACGGCACGACGCTGCACGTCGCGAAGCTCGTCGTCGGATCGCATGCACAGCCGCTGTTCGCGTACTCGGTCGCGGACGGCGCCGCGATCCTTTCCACTTCGTCCGCCGGCGTGTCGGCGGTGCTCGCCGCGCACCGCGGCGCGCCGAGCGCGGCCGGCGACCCGGAGATCTCCGCCGCGCTCCGCGGCGGCCTCTCGGATCGCGGCGCGGTGTTCTACGTCGACCTGCAGCGGGTCCTGCAGTTCGCGAACTCCTCCGGTGCCAACCTCCAGGGGTGGCAGGCCCTCCGATCTCTGCTCGTGTCCTCGAAGACGTCGCCGGCGGGCGTGACTGCGCGCCTGTTCGTCTCGATTCGCTAGCGGGGGGATCGGGTAGGCTCGCCGCGGCGATGAGCGAGCGCGAGCCCTCGGGCGGAGGAGACGTTCAGCTCGATCCGCCCCCGACGGGCGCGTTCGGGGCGCTCGGCGAGGCAGTTCCCGAAGCCGGCGAGGCAGTTCCCGAAGCCGGCGAGGCCACCCTGGATCTGAACGCCGAGTCCGTCGTCACCGCCTCGCGCTCCGCGCGCCGCCGTGAGCGATCGTTCACCGGACTGCTGACCGCCGGGTGGGGACCCGCGTGGCGCTGGTCGCTGATCGCCGCGGGCACGGCGCTCGCGGCCGCGGAAGCGATCGCCTGGCTCGGGGCCGTGGCCGGAGCGTCGTCCGCCTCGGTGGCCACGAGGCTTCGGGCCGGCGGGGTCCTTTTCCTCTGGTTCCACGACGTCGGGCTCTCGGTCTCGGCGCCGAGCGGTGGCCTCCGGGGGCCGGGGGCCGCCATTCTGCAGAGCGTCGGGGCGACCCTGTGGGTGACCTTTCTGCTGGGAACCCTGCTCGTGCTGTGGCTGCTCGCGATCGGCGGCCGCCGGGTCGCACGCGAGACGGGCGGACCCGGATGGCTGGGAGCCCTGCACGGGACCAAGGTCGCGCTGCCGTACGCGCTCGTGTGCCTGGTCGTGGCGCTCCTCGAGCGCTTCTCGCTGCCGCTTCCCGGCGGCGCCCTCGGCCTGCGCGCGGCCGCCGTTCCCGTCGCCACCTCGCTCCCGGCGGCGTTCCTCATCCCGCTCGGGCTCGGGGCCGTCGGGGGCTTCGTCGGGGGACTCTCCGAGAACGGGGAGGACGAGGGGGACGCGACCAGGGTGGTGCGCGGTGCGGTCGGTGGAGCGCGGGCGATGCTCGCCTTCGCGCTCGGCCTCTCGTTCCTTGGTCTTTTGATCCTCGCCGCGGCGCATCCCGACCTGACCCGTCGCTACACCGACGGGATGTTCGGCGGAGGTCTCGACCGGGGCGTGGCGCTGCTCGGGATCAACCTCCTGTGGCTTCCCAACATGACGGCCTGGTTCCTGGTGCCGGCGATGGGCTCGTGCGTGACGGCGAGCCTTTCCTACGGCGGCAGCGTGTACTCGTCGTGCATCGTGTCGTACGGACACGTGGCGACGCCGGCCGCGCTTCGCGGAGTGGAGACCCTCGGGCCGTTCGCGACCAATCCCGCCCAATCGCCTCCGGCCCCGGGAGCCGACCTTGCGTTCCTCGCCATCCCGCTCGTCGCGGTCGTCCTCGGCGGCTGGATCGCGGCACGGAAGGCGTCGCCGGCGACCCGCACGGGCGCGGCCGGGGCGGGGGCGCTCGCCGGCGTGGTGTTCGCGGCGGCGGTCGCCGTCATGTCGGCGCTCGCTTCGCTCGTGCTGCAGGTCCACGGGGTTCCGGGCGTTGGAGGCGGCGGCCGGCCGGCGGGGACGGCAACCCTCTGGGTGGGGCCGGCCGTTGGGGCCGGCGCCCTGTTCGCGCTGGGATGGGGTGTCCTCGGCGGGGCGTTGGGCGGCCTGATCGGAGGCCCCGCTCGCGTCTCCTCGGCCCAGTCCTGGTCCCCGGCCCGGGGCGACGCGCCCGAGCGGGGCGGGTCGATGGAGGCCCCGGAGGCTCCCGAGGAGGGGTGACCGGGACGCGCGGGGCCTGCAATTCGGGACATTCTGCGCGAATACCGGCTTTTCGAGGAGCGCGGCGTAAAATGAGCGCTCGGGCAGAAACCACGATCAATCGTTCAGCCCGTCCCTGATTCCTGTCGATACCACTCACATGGCCATCAAGCTGCTCATTGCGGACGATCACGGGCTCGTACGGCAGAGCCTGCGGCAGTACCTCGAAATGGAGAAGGACATCGAGGTGATTGCCGAGGCCTCTCGTGGCGACGAAGTGCTCGACCTGCTCGCGAACGACAGCATCCGCCCTGATGTCGTCGTGCTCGACACGCGGATGCCCGAGAAGGACGGCCTCGAGACGGCTCGCCAGATCCGGGACCACCATTCCGAGGTCGGCGTCGTCATGCTGTCGGCCTACGACGACCCTCAGTTCGTCACCGAAGCGCTCCGGGCAGGCGCCCGCGCCTACGTCCTCAAGAACAAGGACGTGGGCTACTTGATCGACACCGTTCGCCTCGTGGCCGAGGGCCGCATCGTGATCGACCCCGAGCTGGCACCCGCCATCGCGGAGGGGCTTTCCACCGGGAAGGGTGGGCACCGCAAGAGCGACACGCTGACCGCTCGGGAGATGGAGGTGCTGCAGCTGCTCGCGTTCGGGCACACGAACAAGGACATCGCCGAGCGCCTCTCGATCTCGCCCGAGACGGTAAAGGCCCACCTCGAGCACATCTTCGAGAAGCTCGAGGTCTCCGACCGTGCCGCCGCGGTCGCGACCGCGTTTCGGCGCGGGCTCATCGAGTAGCCGCGGCCTCGTCCTTCGAGGCGCTTCGCAGGAACGCCAGCACCGCCCGGTCGAACTCTTCCGGTCGTCGCAGCGACACGAGGTGATCCGCCTCCGCGATCCGTGCCGTCTCCGCGCCGGGAACCCTTGTGGCGAATGCGTCGGCGATCGCCTCGAAGTCGGACGGATTCGTGTCCCCGATCAGGACCAGAGTGGGCACGGTGAGCTCTTCCAGACGATCGGCGGCCAGCGACCGGGGCTCGATGAACAGCTCCTCGGGCAGGTCGTCGACGCCGCCGTTGTCGTGTGCCATCCGGCGGATGAACCCGTCCACCTCCGGGTCGGTCCGCAGCGGCGCCCAAACCTCCAGCTCGAGGTCGACCGAGCGCGCGACGTCGCCTTCCGCCCGAGCCTGTCCGGCCTCGACGAGGGCCGGATGCCCGGTGCCCTCGAAGCCGAAGAGGGCGGGCGCGACGACCACCAGAGCCCAGAACCGCTCGGGGTGGGCGAGGGCGGCTTCGGTCGCGATCGCGCCGCCGAACGAGTTGCCCACGAGGGCCGCGCGCTCGACTCCCAATTCGTCCATCAGACCGGCCACGTCGTCGATGGGTGAGAAGGGTGCGGTGGGAACCGGACTCTGCCCGAACGCCCGCATGTCGAAGCGGATCGTTCGGAACGCACTCGAGAAGGTGGCCATCTGCCGGTCCCACATGCGCGCGTCGGCGATGCCGGCATGGACCAAGACGACCGCGGGCCCCTGGCCCCGCTCCTCGTACCACACGCGACCGCCGGGGACGGCGGCGAACCCCGAGACCTCCCCAGCGCTCATTGGGCCGGTGCCAGGGCGCGAATCAATGTCGCGCAGGCCCCG
>DASPTB010000241.1:0-30335 GCA_035623615.1 Actinomycetota bacterium | reverse complement strand
CTACGGCATCCGCCGGGCCGGGATCGCGCTCACGGGCCGCGACGGCTGGGGCTCTCCGCCACAGAGGAAGGGGGGCGTCGATGGCTGAGATCGCGTCCAGGGACGTTCCCGCCGACGGCCTGGGACGCCCCGGACGCCTGGTGGACGTGGGCGACGCGCAGCTGTACGTGGTCGAGGCGGGCCAGGCGACCGGCTACCCGATCGTCGTGCTGCACGGTGGGCCGGGGCTGGATCACCACGAGTTTGCCGACTACCTCGACCCGCTGACCGAGCGGGGCTACCGGCTGATCCTGGCCGACCAGCGATCGTCGGGCAGGTCTCCCGCGTGCGATCCCGCCACATGGACGCTCGAGAACAACGCCGCCGACGTCGGACGGCTGGCCCGGTCGATGGGGCTGGGGCGCTTCGCGGTGCTCGGGCATTCGTACGGCGCGTTCGTCACGCTGCAGCACGCCGTCGACTTGCCCGGCGAGGCGGCGCAGTCGATCGTGTCGGGCGGCGTCCCGTCCGCGAGATTCCTCGCCGCGGTCGACGCCAACCTCGACGCGTTCGAGCCGGCCGAGCTGCGCGAACAGGTGAAGGAGTCGTGGGAACGGGAGACGGGGATCCGGACGCGCGAGGACTTCGCCTCGGTCATGCACGACCAGCTCCCCTTCCATTTCGCCGACCCGCTCGACCCACGCATCGAGGACTACGAACGGCGAACGGCGGGGACTGTCTATTCGCCCGACGTCCTGCGGACGTTCGCTGCGAACGACTACGGGTCGATCGAGGTCGAGGACCGGCTGGGCGCGATCACGCAACCACTGCTGGTGACGACGGGGCGACACGACCGAACGTGCACTCCCGAGGCGGCGGAGGCCATCGCGGCCGGCGCGCCGACCGCGGAGCTCGCCATCTTCGAACGCAGCGGGCACATGACGTTCGTCGAGGAGCAGGAGGAGTACCTGGCCGTCGTCGAGGACTTCCTCGGGCGACACGGCGGGGCGTGACCCCGGAGGGCCTCCGGGCCAGGCTCGCGTTCGACGCGATGGGCCTCGCGTCGAGGGCGAGGTTGCGGGTGACCGGCTGGCGGTCGAACGACCGCCTGGACCCCGGTTTCCGCGCGGTGACGACGGTCGTGCGCGTGCCCGTCCCGGTGGGCGAGCGGATCGAAGCGGCGCTCGCGCCGATCCGGACGCGGTGGCCGGACCACGTCTACTACCCGGCGGGGTCGATTCACGTCACGGTGCTGAATCTCGACCCGTACGTGCCGATGGGGCGGGCGGCCGACGAGATCGTGGCGGCGGCCGCGGCGGCGCTCGCCCGGCACCGCCGGTTCCGGATCACCCTCCGCGGTCTGAACGTGTCGCCGTGGACCGTGTTCGCGGAAGCGCACGGCGCCGACGCGCCCGTGTCGGCGCTTCGCTCGTCACTGCGCCGCGTGCTTCCGGCACAGGCGGACGCGTCGCGAGGGGACTCGCCCTTGCGCAGGGCGCTGCCGCTGGTGCTCGCGAATGCCATCCGGTTCGCGAGGCCGGTGGATCCCGGGCTCCTTCGCGCGCTGCGACCGTGGCGAACGCACACCTTCGGGCCGTTCGAAGTGCGCGAGATCGAGATCGTCCGTACCGACGGGATGATGTCCGCCGCCAACACCGAGTTGCTCGCGACCGCGACGCTCGGTCCTTGAGGCGCGCCGTCAGGGAATACAGTTCGTGGCGCCCGGCGCCGGGGCGCTACTCGATGGAGGCGAGCGGCTGGTCCGTCTGGACGATGTCGCCTTCCTCGACCAAGACTTCGGTGACCGTCCCACCCTGCAGCGCGGCGATGCGGTTCTCCATCTTCATCGCCTGGAGGATGCACACGTCCTGCCCCGCCTCGATCTCCTGCCCGGGCTCGACCAGCACCTTGAGGATGGTTCCCTGCATGGGCGCGACGACCATCTCGCCGCCGCCGAGCCCGCCGCTCGCCGACGCCTTCGGCGGCGGGGGCGCGACCGGCATCCCCTCGCCCCAGAGCGAGACCGGCACGCGTTTGCCCCCGACCTCGACGACCAGGCGAACCGGCGTCTGCGCCGGCGGGGCCGTGGCCGCCACAGGTGCTCTCCCCACCTCGCCGTCGAGGCGGCCCGCTGCGAGCGCCTCCTCGACCCACGTCGTGGTCGCCGTGCCCTGCACGAACTCCGGGGTCCGCAGGACCCATCGGTGGAAGGGAACGGTCGACGCGATGCCCTCGATCGCGATCTCGTCGAGCGCGCGCAGCATCCGTCGCCGCGCCTCCTCGCGGCTCCTGTCCCACACGATCAGCTTCGCGAACATCGAGTCGTAGTTGCCGGCGACCGACTTCCCCTCGTCCACGCCGGCGTCGAGCCGCACGAAGGGACCGTTCGGCGGACGGAAGCGCGTGACGAGACCGGGCCCGGGAAGGAAGTCGCGGGACGGATCCTCGGCATTCAACCGGCACTCGATCGCGTGCCCCCGGAGCTCGGGCTCGACCGCGACGCGCTCGCCGAGCGCGACCTCCAGCTGCAGTCGGACGAGGTCGTGTCCCGTCACCATCTCGGTCACGGGGTGCTCGACCTGCAGGCGCGTGTTCATCTCCATGAAGTAGAACGACCCGTCTCCCTCGACGAGGAACTCGATGGTTCCCGCGTTGACGTACCCGGCGGCACGGGCGATCGCGGTCGCGGCCTCGCCGATCCGGCGGCGCAGCTCGGCGTCGACGACCGGCGAGGGGCTCTCCTCGACGAGCTTCTGGTGGCGCCGCTGCAGCGAGCAGTCGCGTTCACCGAGGAACGAGACGTTCCCGTGCGTGTCGGCGAGGATCTGCGCCTCGACGTGATGCGCGTGTCCCACGAGGCGCTCGAGGTACACCTCGGGTCGTCCGAACGCCGCGCCGGCCTCTCGGCCGGCCGCCTCGACCGCCTCCCGCAGCTCGTGGCCGGACGCGACCTCGCGCATCCCCCGGCCGCCGCCGCCGAACGCGGCTTTCACCAGCAGGGGGAAGCCGATCCGCTCGGCCTCCTGCGCCGCCGCGCCGGGCATGATCGGGCCGTCGGTCCCCGGCACCACGGGCGCTCCGGCCCGCTTCGCCGCCTCCCGCGCGGCGATCTTGTCGCCCATCAGCGCCATCGACTCGGGGCTCGGACCGACGAACGTCATGCCCGCCTCGGCCACGGCGGCCGCGAAATGCTCGTTCTCGGCGAGGAACCCGTAGCCGGGATGGATCAAGGTCGCGCCGGCCCGCCGGGCCACCTCGACGATCTTCGGGATGTTCAGGTACGACTCCGCCGGGGCGGCCCCGCCGAGGAGGTAGGCCTCGTCGGCCATCTCGACGTGGAGGGCGTCGCGGTCCACGTCGGAGTACACGGCCACGGTGGGAATACCGACCTCCCGGCACGTCCGGATGATCCGGACCGCGATCTCGCCGCGGTTCGCGACAAGGACCCGCTGACCGTCGATCTGAATGACCCCTCCTCTCGTTGCCCGTCGCCCACCGGGAACGCTGCTGCCCACCACGATACGCGCCCCCGGCCGGCCCCGGCCCCGCGAACGTCCCGCACGCCGGGAGTCGCTCGGTAGGGTCGTGGCATGACGGCGGGTGGCCGGCCCCGGCGAGGGGGAGGGGTCATCGACGCGAGGGGTGTCGACGAGGCCGCGCGCGCAGCGGGGTTCGGTGGCGTCGCTCGCTACGTGACGGCGACGGGCTCGACGAACGACGACCTGATCGCGGCGGCGGACGCGGGCGCGCCCGCCTGGTCGGTGCTGGTCGCCGGCCGGCAGGACGCGGGGAGAGGGCGGCGCGGCCGGACGTGGATCGCCGGCCAGGGGTCGAGCCTGCTCGTGTCGGTGCTGCTCCGTCCGGCCGCGCCGCCCGACCTGGCCGCGCTCGTCTCGCTCGGCGCGGCCGTGGCCGTGTGTGAGGCGCTGGGCGAGGCGGGCGTTCGCGCCCGCTGCACCTGGCCCAACGACGTGATCGCGGAGGGGAGCGGCCGCAAGATCGCCGGCGTGCTTCCGGAGAGCAGGATCGAAGGAGGCGCCTTGCGCCACGTGGTGATCGGAGCGGGGGTGAACGTCCGCCAGCGGCGACACGACTTCCCGCAGGAGCTTCGCAGCTCGGCGACGAGCGTTGTGCTGGAAGGAGGCTCAACCGACCAGCGTGCGCTGCTGGGGTCCTACCTCGCCGCGCTTCGCGCGGGAAGCGATCCGGACGCCCCCGGCTTCGCCGGCCGCGCACTCGATGCCTATCGTGCGCGCTCCGACACGATCGGGCGCGAGGTGCGGGCCATCATGTCAGACGGCAGGACGATCGTGGGCAAAGCCGTCGACGTCGACAACGGCGGGCGGCTCGTGATCCGTCCCTCGCGCGGCGAGGAGGTCGTGGTCTCGTCGGGAGAGGTCGAGCGCATTCGGTGACGGTCACGCGTCGGCGGGACCGTCAGCCTCCGGTTCGATCGGAAGTGCCGAGGGCGGCACGGCGCTCGAGCGCTTCGCGAGCGCGCGCCGCGCCGACCACGTCCCCCTTTCGCTCGTAGAGCTCCAGCGCCTCGGCGAGCAGGGGCACGTCCTCACCGCCGTCGCCCGCGCGCTCGAGGACCTCGGCGGCGTCGAGGAGCGCGTCGCCCTGCAGGACCGGCGAGTCGGTCCGCCGGATGATGTCCACGGCGTCGCGCGCGAGCTTCACGGCGTCCCGCGCGTCGCCCCGTGCCACCATGGCCAGTGCGCGCACCCGGCGCCAGATGCTCTGCGCCTCCGCGTCGTCGGCCAGGACGACGTCCTCGCACTTGCGCGACAGCTCCTCGGCCTCGTCCATCCGGCCCTGCGCCGCGACCGCCTGCGCCAGATAGGCCGTCACCGACGACGCGAGGAAACGTTCGCCCATCGCCTCGAGCTGGTCGAGATCGCGACGGAGCTCCCGCTCCGCCGCAGCGGGGTCGCCGGCGAGCATCTCGACCGGGCCCGAGTCGAGCGACGTCGACGCGGCGAGCACCTTGACGCCGAGATCGTCGAGCATCACCTGCGCGCGGCGGTATTCGCTCCGCGCCTCCTCGAACGAGCCCTGCATCGCGTGCAAGTGCGATATCACGCAGAGGACGACGGCCTGCGTGCGCCGGTCGCCGCGGGCGGCGGGGAGCAGCTCCTCGCACACCTGCAGCGCCTCGGTGATCGGCCGCGGGCCGTACGCCGCCACGATCGCGTACGGCGGGAAGTTGCGGACCTCCAGCATCTGGTCGCCGGCCTCGCGCGCGTGTTCGATCGTCAGCAGCGCCGCGCGCTCGGCTTCCTCGTAGTGCGCGACCGTTCCATGGATCGTGCCGAGGAGTCGGTACGCCTTGGCGAGTCCCCGGTGATCGCCCTGTTTCTCGGACTCCGCGATTGCCGCCTCCACGTCGCGGACGGCGCCCGGGCCGAGCGCGTCGGGCGACCCGGCGAAGCGAACGGCCAGCCGGACGAGCGTGGCCTCGGTCTGCAGGCGACGATCGCCTGCCCGGGCCGCCTCCAGGATGGCTTCCGAGAGCAGAGACTCGGCCTCCTGGAACTCGCCGAGTTCGAGCAACACCTCGCCGAGGTCGGGCAGCAGCTTCAGCCGCCGGGGATCGGTGCGGGGCAGCAGGCCGCTGGCGCGACGAAGGAGGTTCGCTGCGGCGGGCATGTCGCCGCGCGCCAGCGCCCGGCGACCGGAGGCGCCGAGCAGCAGCGAGGCGCGGACGCCGACGCGGTGCGCGTGATCGTCCAACGGGCCGAGCTCGTCGCGGTAGCGAAACGCGCGTTCGAGGTGATAGCCCATGATTTCCTCGACCTCGGCGACGCGAGGTCCCATCGCCTCCGCGAGCCATTCGACGGCTCGCTCGTGCAGGTCGGCGCGCGCTCGCTTCAGCAGGCCCTGATACGCGGCGTCGCGGATGAGAACGTGGTGGAAGCGAAAGGCGTCCTCGCCGGGCAGCGTCGTGTCGTGGCCCGGCCCGACGAATTCCTTCCTGATGAGCGAGCCGAGCAGCGCGTCGAGCTCGCCGCGAAGCTCGTCCGGGGTCATGAACGCCACGGCGCCGCGGTAGAAGACGCGGCCGACCACCGAGGCGGGCTCGATCACGCCGCGCTCGTCGCGGTTCAGGCGGTCCAGTCGCGCGGCGAGGAGCGCCTGGATCGTGGGAGGGACGTCGACGCCCGACAGGTCGGAGGAGGCCGCCCATCCGTCGTCGCGCTGGACGAGGAGGCCCGCCTCGATCCACATCGACACCATCTGCTCGACAAACAGCGGGTTGCCCTCGGCCGCGTCGGCGATGCGGCGGCGCGCGGCGTCGTCGAGCTGTGACCCGAGCAGGTTGTCGACGAGCGAGCCGGTCTGGTCTGCCGAGAGCGCCGTCAGCTCCACGCGCTGCGCCGACGCCGACTCGGACCACTCGCGGTGCGCCTCGAGCAGCTCGGGCCGAGCCGTGCACAGCACGAGCAGCGGGGCGTCGGCATTGTCGACGAGGTGCTCGATCAACGCCAGGAGCGTCGGCTCCGCCCAGTGGATGTCCTCGAAGACCACGACGACGGGCCGCTCGCTCGCGATCGACTCGAGCAGCTTGCGCGACGCCCAGAACAGCTCCTCGACGGGGAACTCGCGGCTGCCGAGTCCCAACACCGAGGCGAGGCGCTCGGTGACGAGGTCGCCTTCGTCGCCGGCGACGGCGCGAAGCTTCGCCAGCGCGCGCTCCTGCGACTCCTCCTCGCCGATGTCGGCCGCCCCGTGGACGATCTCGGTCAGCGGCCAGAAGGTGATGCCCTCACCGTACGGCAGGCAGTGCCCACGGAGGACCGTCGCAACGCGTGACGCCGAGCCGAGGAACTCCGCGAGCAGCCGCGACTTCCCCACGCCGGCGTGCGCGACGACCGTGACCATGCGGGCCGACCCGGCGGCGGTGACGCGCGCCAGGCCGTCCCCCAGCAGCGCGAGCTCGGCCTCGCGACCGACGAGCGGCGCGTCGAGCCGCCGTGGGAGCATCGCGCCGCTGCGAACGGACAGCAGACGGTACGCGGGCACGCGCTCGGACTTGCCCTTCAGCTCGAGGGGCTCGACGGACTCCACGTCGACCGCGCCGCGAACGAGCCGGTACGTCGGCTCGCCGATCAGCACCTCGAGCTCCGGCGCGGCCTGCTCGAGTCGCGCCGCCACGTTCACCGCGTCACCGGTCACCAGGCGCTGGTCGGCCGCGTCGCCGGCGACGACCTCACCGGTGTTCACCCCGGTTCGATTGGCGAGCGAGACGCCCCATCGGCGCTCGAGCTCACCGTTCAGCTTCGCGAGCGACGTCTTCATGTCGAAGGCCGCCCGGACGGCGCGCAACGCGTCGTCCTCATGCAGCTTCGGGAGGCCGAACACCGCCATCACGGCGTCGCCGATGAACTTCTCGACCGTGCCGCCGTGGCGCTCGAGGACGCGTTGCATCTCCTCGAAGTAACGCGTCATGACCTCGCGCAGCGCCTCGGAGTCAAGCCGTTCGCCGAGGCTCGTCGAACCCTTCAGGTCGGAGAACACGATCGTGACGGTCTTGCGCGCCTCGGAGGGCGGCGGCGCGGCGCGCAAGGGCGTGCCGCAGAAGCCGCAGAGGCGGAACTTGTCAGGATTCTCCTCGCCGCACCCGGGGCAGACCTGCACGTGCCCGAGTCTACGTCGGGGCTCAGCCGCCGCCGCGGATCGGTGGGTCCTGTCCCGTGTCGAGCGTGGTGATGAGGACGTTCTGCGTGTGCTTGTTGCGGTGGACCCCGAAGATGCAGCCCTCGGCCCCGGGCGGGATCGCCCTCAATTTGTGTTGATGTGTCAGGCAGCGCGGAATCTCCACGCACGCACGGACCACCTCGATGTCGTTCAGCGGCTCGCCCGGCGGAACGCCCACCGCCGAATCCTCGCTCGTGACGAGCGTGAGTCGGAACATGTAGGCGCGCTTGCCCGTGGCCGCGGGGACCTGCAGGACGAACACTTCGCCGTACGGATCGAACCCCGGCGGCTCCTGGCACGGCGACTCCGCCGTGTTCACCGACGAGACCGGACCGGAGACTCCCGGGGGAGCGAGGATGTCGGCGGACTGCGTCACGTCGCCGCCGACCGGCGGGCCGTCGACGCGGCCCCCGTCGGAGATCCAGCCGCCCGTGCAGCCCGTCCCGCACGGCTCGGACGTGGCCGAGGCTTCGTTGTTGGCGGGGTTGGGATCCTCCTGCAACGCCCCAACGTGGGCGTCGTTCTCGACCGACGAGGACTCCGCCGGCGTGGCCCAGACGAAGTCGACGACGACGGAGCCGCCGCTCGCGATCGAGCCGAGGTCGCACTCGACCGCCGGCAGATCGGTCGAGCACGTGCCCTGCGACGCGCCGATCGACACGAAGGACCCACCCTCTGGGGTGTCCTGCGCGTAGAAGGCCCCGGTCGCTCCGTAGGGCCCGTTGTTCGTCACGATGCTCTTGAAGTCGACGTTCTGACCCGGCGACACGCTGGGCGGGTTGGCCGTCATCGAGATGGCCATGTCGGCCAGCGCGGCGCTCTTCGGCGACGACGCGAGACCGACGGACGCCGCCCCTGCGGCCGAGGATCCGAGCATCGTCAGCGGCAGGGCCACGAGCCCGGCCACCGCGAGGCCGCGCAGGCGGGTTCTCCCTGCGGCCCGGACTCGCCGAAGGCGTGCCCGAACCCAGGTGGTCGGTGCCTTCATCGTTCCCTCCCCCAGAAAGGTAGCTTCCTTCTTAGCACCGGGCTTCTCGGGAGGGCAATAGACCGATCGGCCCTACCTCCGCCTGGGCTACACTCCCGCCATGCGGCCAGACCCCGGCGACGACGCGAACGGCGCAGGTTCGCCGCTGCGCGGGCTGGACCACGTGTACTACTGGGTCACCGACATGGACCGGTCGACTCGCTTCTACCGGGAGGTCCTTGGGCTGGCGCTGGTGCGGCGCGACGGTGACGAGTGGGCCGAGTTCGACGCGGGCAGCACCCGGCTGGCGTTGCACGCGCACATGTCGGGGCAGAGCCACGTGGCGGGCGGGGCGACCGCGGTCTTCCAAGTCGACGATCTGGACGCGGCCAAGGCGGCGCTCTCAGCCCGCGGTGTCGAGTTCGGCCACGAGGCCGAGGTGAAGGGCTTCGCGCGGTTCGCGTCCTTCGTCGACCCGGATGGGAACACGCTGCAGATCATCGAGTACGTGTCTGGCGCCGGGCGCTGAAACCGGCCTGGCGCCGCGGCATCACCGGGACGAGGCGGCATGGACTTCGACTTCACGCAGGAGCAGGAGGAGTTTCGGGCGGCCGTTCGCGAGTTCGCGACCGAGGTCGTGCGTCCGCGCGCGGAGGAGATGGACCGAACCGAGGCCTTCCCCCTCGACATCGTTCGTCGGATGGGCAAGCTGGGCTTCTTCGGGATTCCGTTCCCCGAGGAATACGGGGGACAGGCGAGCGACCTGGCGACGTTCTGCATCGCGGTCGAGGAGCTCGCGCGCGTCGACTCCTCCGTCGCGATCACGCTCGAAGCAGCGGTCGGGCTCGGGGCCGGGCCGATCGCACGCTTCGGCACGACGGAACAGAAGGAACGGTGGCTCGCGCCGATGTGTCGCGGCGAGATGCTCGGCGCGTTCGGGCTGACGGAGCCCGGCGGCGGCTCGGACGCCGGGGCGACGCGCACGACGGCGCGGCTGCAGGGTGCCGAGTGGGTGATCGACGGCTCCAAAGCGTTCATCACCAACTCCGGCACGGAGATCACGGGATGCGTCACGATCACCGCGGTCACCGGCGAACGAGATGGAAGCAAGGAGATCTCGGCCATCATCGTTCCGGCGGGTACGCCCGGGCTCACGGTCGAGCCCTCGTACCGAAAGGTCGGGTGGCACGCGTCGGACACGCACGGGCTGACCTTCTCCGGCTGCCGCGTCCCCGAGGGGAACCTGCTCGGCGAGCGGGGTCGCGGGTTCGCGCAGCTGCTGTCGGCCCTCGACGACGGACGGATCGCCGTCGCGGCGCTCGCGGTGGGACTCGCGCAGGGGTGCCTGGACGAGTCGGTCGCGTACGCGAAGGAGCGGTCGGCGTTCGGCCGTCCGATCGCCGGCTTCCAGGCCATCCAGTTCAAGCTCGCCGACATGCGCGTGGCGGTCGAGACTGCGCGCCTCGCGACCTACCGGGCGGCGTGGTTGCGCGACCGAGGACGGAGCTTCGTCGCGGAGGCCGCTCTCGCCAAGCTGTACGCGAGCGAGATCGCGGTCACGTGCGCGCGCGAGGCGGTGCAGGTCCACGGCGGCTACGGGTTCATCGAGGAGCTCCCCGTCGCCAGGTTCTACCGAGACGCGAAGATTCTCGAGATCGGCGAGGGAACGAGCGAGATCATGCGGGCGATCCTGGCGCGAGACCTCGGGCTTCGAGATCCCGAGGGGTGATTGAATCCCTCCCCGGACCGGGGGAGGATCGATCGTGGTGCGCCTTCCCCGAGTTCCCCTTAGGCTGCGGCCGTTGCGGCATGCCTCGGCGGCCCGCGTGGTCGCGGTCCTTGTGGCATTGACCGCCCTCGTTCCGCTTGCCGGCGGGACGCCCGTGCGCGCCGACACCAGGACGCGCCTGAACGGCGCGCAGGGCCGCGTCCAGGCGCTGGTCGACAAGATCGATAGCGCGGAGCACGAGCAGGCTGCCCTGCAGGCGCACCTCGACTCGATGGCCGAGCAGTTCAGCAGGCTCGAGTCGCAGATCTCCGAGACGGGCGTCCGCATCGCCGCACTGCAACGGCAGGTCGCTGCCATCCAGGCGAAGGTGAGCCGTCAGCAGGGGGCGCTGAACGCGCGGGCCAGGATGGTCTACGAGGAGGGCCCGGCGTCGACGCTCGACTTCCTGCTGGGGTCGACGTCCATCGGCGACCTGACCGACCGCCTCGAGATCGTCGACGCGGCCGCGACCAACGACGAGCGCATCATCACACAGCTGCAGGACGCGCAGAACGAGTTGCGCGCCAGGCAGTCGCGGCTCGTTGAGCTGCAGGGGAGCCTCGAGACGACGAAGGAGAATCTCGCGAAGAGCAGCAAGCAGCTGCAGGCGAAGCTTGCCGCGCAAAAGCGCGTCGTCTCCTCGCTCGAGCGCGCCAAGGCGACGGCCGAGCGCCTGGAGAGCCGCCTGTCGGCCCGGCTGCAGCAGGAGCTGGGGGGATCGCTCGGGGGCGGCTCCGGCGGGAGCGGCGGCATCGGTGGCGTCTTCCAAGTCTGCCCCGTCGACGCGCCGCGCGCGTACTCAGACGACTTCGGTGCCCCCCGCAACGGTCCGCCGCCGCACCCGCACATGGGCAACGACATCTTCGCTCCGATGGGCACGCCGATCCGGGCCCCGTTCCCGGGGACTGCCGTCGAGACCGACAACGGGCTCGGCGGCATGGGCGTGACCGTCTACGGCGCCCTCGGCTACGCCTACAACGCGCACCTGTCCCGTTACGGGACCCTCGGGGCGGTCGCTGCGGGCACGGTCATCGGGTACGTCGGCAACACCGGCGACGCGCTGGGAGGACCGACGCACGATCACTTCGAGTGGCACCCGGGGGTCATTCCGGCGGACCCGTGGAAGAGCCCCTACGGCTACACGGTGATCGACGGCGCCGTCGACCCATATCCGTACCTCAACGCCGTCTGCTGAGCACGCGCGCCTCAAGCGGCCGTGCTCGAGGGTCGATGTCAATTGGGAACATCTGTTCGAGCGTCGTTGACATCGCCACCCGGATTCGGTTAGGGAATAGGGCACGTGCATCGTTCAATCTCACCGATGAGAGCGCGCAGGCTCGCGGGACTCGTCGCCGTGCTCGGACTCTGCGTGGCGCTTGTCGCTCCGAATGCCGGCGCAGCGTCGCTCAGTTCCGCGCGCGCGCGGCTCGACTCGTTGCTGACGCAGATCAAGTCGGCCCGGGCACAGCAGGCCAAGGTGCAGGCGCAGCTGGACGCGCTCGCGTCCAAGATCGCGAACGTGCAGACGCAGATGGCCGAGACGCAGGCTCAGATCACGAGCACGCAGGGCGCGATCCAGGCGGCCCAGGGCGCGATCGCATCCCAACAGAACGCCCTGAACACGCGGGCGAGGATGGCCTACGAGGAGGGTCCCGGGAGCACGCTCGAGTTCGTCCTCGGCGCGACCTCGGCCGCCGACCTCAACGACCGGTTGGAGCTCCTCGACGCGGCGGCCCAGAGCGACGAAGAGATCATCAACGCCCTCACGGATCAGAAGAACAAGCTGCACGTCCAGCAGGTTCACTTGCAGCAACAGCAGGATCAACTCGGCGAGCAGGAGGCAGGACTGCAGAAGCAGCAGGACGCGCTGAGCGCGAAGTTCGAGACGCAGAAGACGCTCGTCGACGGCATCTCGTCGAAGATCAAGCAGGCGCAGTCGCTCGTCCACCGGCTGAAGCTGCAGACGCAGATCCCGGTGCTCTCGCCGGGCGGCGGCAGTCACGGCCCCGCAATCCCCGGCGTCCTGCTCACGTGTCCCGTCGACGGACCCCATGCGTACGTGGACGACTTCGGCGCGCCGCGTCCTGGCCACATCCACGAGGGCATCGACATCCAGGCCGCGGAGGGAACGCCGATCGTCGCGCCCTTCCCCGGACGGGTCGTGCAGTCCTACGACCCCGGCGGCGGCAACGACGTCTTCGTGTACGGCGCCCTCGGCTACGCGTTCAACGCGCACCTGTCCGCCTACGGCGCCACGGGGAACGTGAAGACCGGAACGGTCATCGGCTACGTCGGTGCGACCGGCGATGCGACGGGGCCGCACGACCACTTCGAGTGGCACCCGAAGGTCATCCCACCCCACCCGTGGACCAGCCCGTACGGCTACAGCCAGGTCGGGACCGCGATCGACGCCTACCCGTACCTGAACTCGGTCTGCTGATCAGGCCGCATCGCGGTCGTCGGGCCCTGACCGCGTCCCCGCCTCCGCCTCGCCCGTGCGGCGCGCCCCCCGGAAGCGCCTGAGGAGCCATCGCCCGGCGAAGAAGGCCACCAGCAGGACCAGGATCGTGAGACCGAACCGCGACAAGACCTTGTCGATGAGCTCGAGGTGGTTGCCGAACGCGTACCCGAACCAGGTGATGGCGACCGCCCACACGATCACCGCCGGGACGTCGAACAGCAGGAACCGCGGGTACGACATCCGGCTGACGCCGGCCACGAACGGCACGAACGCGCCGGCGGCGGTCGCGTAGCGCCCGATCGCGACCGTCCAGCCTCCGCGCTTGGCGAAGAACGCCTCCGCCTCGCCCAAGCGCCGCTCGAAGCGGTTGAGGTAGGGGAGTCGGCGAATCAGCTTGACCCCCTGCGTTCGCCCGAGCCAGTAGCCCGTCGACTCTCCGGCCAGTGCGGCCAGCGCGCCGAGCGTCGCCACCGCGACGACGGAGAGCTTCCCCTGGCTCGCGTAGACGCCGCCGAGAGCCAGGATCACGTCGCCGGGCACGATGAGCCCGACGAAGACCGAGCGCTCGAAGAACGCCCCCACGACGATGACGAGGTACCCGAAGCTGGCGTACAGGGGCTCGAGGAACTGGAGCAGCCGGTCGAGGAGAGTCGCAAGCATCCCTCCGTATAGTCTTGCGGCCGGAGCGAAGCGGTGGCACGCAATCGTCATGGAGGTCCGATGAAGGCGGAGGAAGTCGCACACGTCGGCGTGGTGGGCTGCGGGCTCATGGGGTCCGGGATCGTGGAGGTCTGCGCCAAGGCGGGCCTGCGGGTGACCTTCGTGGAGGCCGACGCCGGTCGCGTCGCCGCCGGGGAAGCCCTGATCGACGGGTCGCTGGGCCGGGCGGTGGCGCGGGGCAAACTCGACGAGACGGGCAGGACGCAGATCCTCGAGCGCATCTCGGGTTCCACCGACCTCGGCGACCTGGCCGGCTGCGACCTCGTCGTCGAAGCCGTCGTCGAGCGCCCCGACGAGAAGCAGCGCGTGTTCGCTCGGCTCGACGAGGTGACGCGCCCGGAGGTGGTCCTCGCGTCGAACACGTCCTCGATCCCGATCGTCGAGATCGCGTCGGCGACGAAGCGTCCCGATCGCGTCCTGGGCATGCACTTCTTCAATCCGCCGCCGGTGATGGCGCTCCTCGAGTTGGTGCGGTCGATCGAGACGTCCGACGAGACGCTCGTGTTCGCTCGAGCGATGGGCGAGCGGCTCGGCAAACGCGTCGTCGTGGCGAAGGACCGCGCCGGGTTCATCGTGAACATGCTGCTGATCCCGTACCTGAACGGCGCGATCCGCATGTACGAGGAAGGCTTCGCGAGCGCGGAGGACATCGACACGGCCATCTCACTTGGGCTCAACCACCCGATGGGGCCGCTCACGCTGCTCGACTACGTGGGCCTGGACACGGCCGTGCACGTGGCCGACGTGCTCTACGACGAGTTCCACGAGCCTTCCTACGCGCCGCCTCCGCTGCTGAAGCGCATGGTCGCCGCCGGGCGGCTCGGCAGGAAGAGCGGGCGCGGGTTCTACGACTACTCGAAAGCCGGCGAGGGCTGAGCACGTGGCGCGGGCCATCGACCTGCACGTCCACCTGCCGACCGACCAGTGGCTCGAGCAGTCGCTCGGGCCGCTCCTCGAACCCACCGAGCGCTACTTCCGGGCGAAGGTCGAGCGCACGACGATCGAGAAGGTGGCCGAGGAGTACGCGGCGCTCGACGTCCTCGGGGTCGTCCTCGACTGGGACGACGAGAGCGTCACGGGACGGGGCTGGATGGGCAACGACTGGATGGCGGGGCTCGCGGAGCGGTTCCCGGGCGTCCTGATGGGATTCGGCTCGGTGGACCCGCACGCGCCGGGAGCGGCCGGCGAGATCGATCGGTGCGCCTCACTCGGATTGAAGGGACTGAAGTTCCACCCGACGATGCAACGGTTCGATCCGGCCGACGAGGCGTTCTCTCCGCTGTGGGAGCGGGCGCAGGCGCACGGGATGATCGCGCTGTTCCACACGGGCACGTGCGGGATCGGCGCGGGCACGCCCGGCGCCGGCGGGACGAAGATCGGATACTCCCACCCGCGGTTCCTCGACTCCGTGGGCGCCGACTTCCCCGGGCTGACGCTCGTCGCCGCGCACTTCGGCTGGCCGTGGTTCCTCGAATGCCTTGCGATCGCCCTGCACAAGTCGAATGTGTTCATCGAGCTGTCGGGCTGGGCGCCGGGCTACCTTCCCGACGACGTGAAGCGTGAGATCGGCCGGCGCCTGAACGCCCGGACGCTCTTCGGCAGCGACTACCCGTTCATCTCGCTGGACCGTTGGTTCTCGGAGTTCGATGCGCTCGATCTCGGCGAGGACGCGCGGCGGGCGATCCTGTACGACAACGCGGCCCGCCTCCTCGGGCTGGACGGCTAGGACGTGTCCGGTCCGCGAGGCTACGTGCTCGGGCCGGCGGAAGGTGTTCCCGGCCAAGGCGACGCAGGGGTCAAGGCGTCTCGCACGTCGACCGCCGGCGCGCTCACCCTGATCGACTCCGACACGCGGGGCGGGGCGGCCCGGCATGTGCATGCGCGGGAGGACGAGTGCTTCTACGTGCTCGAAGGAACGATCTGGGTCGAGTGCGGCGACGAGCGGTGGGACGCCGGCCCGGAGAGCTTCGTGTTCCTGCCTCGTGGCGTGCCGCACGAATGGGACGTCGTGGGCGAGCGCGCACGGTTGCTCATCATGACGGCCCCGGGCGGACTGGAGGAATTCCTCAGCGAGTTCCACGCTGCCGATGGGGCCGAACGGGCGGAGGTCGCGCGCCGACACGGTATCGAGCTTCTATCGCAATAGTCCGCGCCGGATCGATTCGCGTGCCCGGCGGTTGCACGGTGCCCCTTCGGCGTGTTGACTGCGGGCATGACCGGCCACACGATGGGCGACCTCGCCGAGGCCCTCGACAACCTCGGCGTGTTTCGCACCGCCCCGCAGGACGTGATCGAGCTGTGTCCGTCAGGGTTCCGGCGCGTGCCCATCGCAACGGGTCCCGACTACTACCTGTCCCTGCAGGGGTTCGCGCCGGGGCAGGTGGCCTACGCGCACACGCATCCGGACTCGGAGGAGTGGGTCGTGGTCCTCGGGGGCTCCGGCGAGGCGAAGTTCGGTCCGAATCCGGTGCCGCTCACGCCGGGCGTGGTCGTCGGACGCGGCGCCACCCACCCGCACGGGTTCGTCGCCGGGGACGAGCCCATGTACCTGCTCTCGCTCCAGCTTCCAAGACCGGCCGAGGGCTCGACCACCTGGGACGAGCCCGGAACCACGACCGAGCCCGTGCCGTGCGCCTCGGGCGGGAGCTGTCGCCGGTGCGCCCGGTGCGGTGGCCACAGCGCTCCCGCGCCGAGGTCCGCGTACCGCTGCGAGAACTGCAACAACGCGTTCTGAGGGGCCTTCGTGAGCGGACCGGCCAGGATCGAGGAGTACATGGCCGCGATCCCGCCCGAGTACCGGGCGGCGCTCGAGGAGCTGAGGGCGATCATCAAATCGGCCGCGCCCGACGCGCGGGAGACGATCAGCTACCAGATGCCGGCGTTCCGGGATCGGGACCTGCTGCTGGTCTCCTATGCGGCGTTCCGGGACCACTGCAGCCTGTTTCCGATGAGCACGAAGGTCATCGAGGACAACGCGAGGGAGCTCGCACCATACGCCACAGGGAAAGGCACGCTCCAGTTCACGGTCGACGGCCCGCTCCCACCGGCGCTGGTGAGGAAGATCGTCCGAGCGCGCCTGGCCGAGAACGCCGAGCGCCGGCGCCGCTGACGCCGGCACCCTTCAACAACCTTCCATGGAAACGAACGACCTGTTCATCGTGACCGGCGCTCCCGGGACGGGGAAGACCGCCGTCCTCGACGCGCTCGGGGACGGTGTCCGCCGGGTCGGGGAGCCGGCGCGCGAGATCCTGGCCGAGCTGCGGGCCGCGGGCGACACGAGGACGCGCGACCGGGACTGGGTGGCGTTCGTGGACCTGCTGCTGCGGCGCTCGATCGAGAAGCACGAAGCCGCGGTCGCACGGGGCGGGGGCGCGGTGTTCGACCGGGGGGTTCCCGACTGTATCGCGTACGCAGTGGTCCTCGACGTGGACCCGGAGACGAGCCTGCGCGCCGCGCGGACCCACCGCTACAACGGCGACGTGCTCGTCCTCGAGCCATGGGAGGAGATCTACTCGACGGACGACGAGCGGACGATGTCGTTCGCGGACGTCATCGTGTTCCACGAGGCGCTCGAGGACGCGTACGAACGGACCGGCTACCGGCTCGAGGCGGTGCCGAGGGCGCCCGTCGCCGCCCGTGCCGCATTTGTCCTCGACTTCATCGCCCGGCGCCGTGGGGCGGCGTCCTCCTCGGACGGCACTAGCCCCAGGCCGGCACCTCAGTCGTAGAGCACCTCTTCGGCGACCCGGCGCGCCAATCCCCGCGCGTAGCCCCACATCTTCGCCGCGTCGATCAATGCCATCGCGGCGGGCACGGTCACGAGGCTCGCCAGTCGCTCGGTGTCCCGGCCCTCGAGCCGCCGCCATGCCCGCCAGACCGGCCTGACGGCGTACTGAACTGCCCCCGCCGTCGCCAGGGCCAGCAACGGACGGTTCTTCTTCACGACTGCGACGGTAAGCAGCGCGTAGGCGGCGAACCGCAGGAAATGACGCTCAGGGTAGAGCCCGGCGGCCGCGTCGCCTTCCGCATACCCCGCGTACTGACGCCACGTCGACGCGGGCGTGGGACGGACGCGCCACCGGACCACCGCGTCGACTGCCGGCTCGATGGTCGTTCCCGCGGCGACCAGCTGATGGTCGAAGTACATGTCCTCGCCGACCCCGAGCCACTCGGGGTATCCACCTGCCGCGTCGTAGGCCCCGCGGCGGAACGCGATCGAGCGCGATGAGGGCAACCACCCGGGTCCGACCTCCTCGGGCTCGCGAATGGAAACGGCGGCGGTGGAGATCTGGAAGAGCGAGTCGCCGAGCGCCCGGTAGAAGCCGGCCGATACGTCGGCGCCGTTCTCGATCGGCGCGAGGAGGCGCTCGAGCCAGTCGGCCGCCAGGACGCAGTCGGCGTCGGTGACGGCGATGACGCCATGCGCGGCGGCCGCGATCGCGACGTTGCGCCCTCGGGATATGCCGGCGCCCGGCTCGGAGATCACGGTGATGTCGGGCGCCTCCCGCAGGACCTCGAGCGTGCCGTCGGTCGACCCACCGTCGACGATGATCGTCTCTTCGGGCGGGCGGCTCTGTGCTCGTAGGGAATCGAGGAACTCCCGCATGTGCGCGGGACCGACATCCTTGACCGTGGAGACGAGCGAGACCTTCATGGGCCCCATGCTACGCCGACCCCGCGACACTTCCCGTCGAACCCGCCGCGCCGGCCCCCGATCTCAGAGGATCGTCTTGTAGACCTCCAGCGTGAGCCCCGCCGTGCGCTCCCACGAGAACCGGGCCGCGCGCGTCCGCCCCGCGTCCGCCAGTCGCGCCGCGAGCGCGCGATCGGTCGTGACGACCTCGAGCGCCTCGGCGATCGATCCGACCGACCGGGGATCGATGGGCAGGCCCGCCTCGCCCGCCACTTCGGGCAGGGACGACGTCGTCGAGACGATCGTCGGGATTCCCCGCGCCATCGCGTCGAGCACCGGCAGCCCGAAGCCCTCGTACAGCGACGGATAGACGAAGACAGACGCGCCCCGGTAGAACGCGTCGAGATCGTCCTCGTTCACCTGGCCTGTGAGCACCACATGCCCGGGGCCTTCCTTGGTCGTCTCCTCGAGGAGCTCTCCGGGACGCCAGCCGACTGGTCCCACGAGCACAAGGGAGTGGGAGGAGCCGCGCGCGGCGAGCCGGCGGTAGGCGCGAACGAGCCGCACCAGGTTCTTTCGGGGCTCGAGCGTTCCGACGGACAGGACGTACGGCGGCGAGACGCGGTGGCGCGCAAGCACCTCAGAGATGTCGGCGTCTCGCTCCGGGAGCGACGGGGCGAGCGGCGCGACGTAGACCTTGGCGGGACGCACGTGCGTTCGCCGGAGCAGGTCCTCGGCCGTGTGGCGCGACACGGCGATCAGCGCGTCGGCGCTCCGGACGGCGCGCGCCAGGCCGGCGCGGTACGTGAGCGCCCACCGGCGGGGGAACGCCCCCGGGTGCGCGAGGAAGGCCAGGTCGTGCACCGTCACCACGAGGCGCTGACCCGGCCCCGATGGGGGAACCGCGACCGCGGACGGCGCGTGCAGCACGTCCTTTCCCGCGAGGTCCGAGGGGAGGGGTGGGCCCCGCCGGATCGCCCACTGCGGATACAGCGAGCGCATGCCGCCCGGCAGCTCCTCGACCCAGAACTTGCGCATCCACGGCTCGGGCCGCGCGTCGGGTTGGTGTGTGTGGAACAGCGTGATCTCGAGCGACGGATCCGTGTCGGCGAGCGCCGGAACGAGCCGGCGCACATACGTCCCCGTTCCACCGGGGAACTGTGCGAACGTCTGGTCTGCCAGCACCGCGACCGACGTCATGGCGAGCGTCGCCCCGTTAGCTGCCCTGGATCTCTTCCACGATCCGGCGCGCCTGCTCAACCTTGTCCGCGTCCACGAGGACGACCCACTCCGTCTGCTGCAGCCCGGGCATCGTGCCGGCGGCGCCCCACAGGGGAATCTCGTCGTCACCCGGGACGACCGCGTGGATTCCCTCGGACTCGAGCCTGCCCGCCAGCAGCCTCGCCTCTTCGAGCGGCAGCGCGACGAGTTCGCTCATCTTCACGCCTGCGGCGGGTCCGCTGCCTTGGTCCTCGCTCATTCGCCCGCCTCCCTGGCCAGGGCACGCGCACGGTCGCGCGCCTCCTGCCATCCGATGGAAGGCTCGGTTCGCGAGGCCTCCTCGGGTCTGGTTGAGCGCGCCCACTCGTCCGCTCGCCGGTCGCTGCGACGTGCGGACGTGATCTCGCGGTAGAACTCGAGCGCCGCCCGGACGGCCTCCTCCTCCTCGGGCGACAGGGCGGCGGGAGTCTCGAACTGGAGGTGATGCGTCGCGGTCGTCATCGATATGCCTCCTAGAGAGGGATGTTCCCGTGCTTGCGCGGCGGGCTCGCTTCCCGCTTCGACTTGAGCATGTGCAGCGAACGGATCAACCGGCGGCGCGTCTCGGCGGGCTCGATCACGTCGTCGACGTAGCCGAGCTCCGCGGCGATGTACGGGTTGGAGAACCGTTCGTCGTACTCCGCGATGAGCTCGCGTCGAAGCCTGTCTGGATCCTCGGCCTTCTGAAGCTCGTGGCGATGGATGATGTTGACCGCGCCCTCCGAGCCCATGACGGCGATTTCGGCGGTCGGCCAGGCGAGGTTGACGTCGGCGCGCAGGTGCTTGGAGTTCATGACCACGTACGCGCCGCCGTACGCCTTGCGCGTGATGACGGTCATCTTCGGGACCGTCGCCTCGCTGAACGCGTACAGGAGCTTGGCGCCGCGCCGGATGACCCCGCCGTATTCCTGCGCCGTCCCCGGAAGGAACCCGGGCACGTCCTCGAAGACCACGATCGGCACGTTGAACGCGTCGCACGTGCGCACGAACCGGGCCGCCTTCTCGCTCGACTCGTAGTCGAGCGTCCCGGCCAGCTCCTTCGGCTGGTTCGCGATGACGCCGACGGGCATGCCGTCGAGGCGAGTGAACCCGATGATCACGCTGCGCGCCCACAGGGGGAAGACCTCGTAGAACTCCCCGTTGTCGGCGACCGTCCGGATGATCTCCTTCATGTCGTACGCCTCGCGGGGGTTGTCGGGCACGATCGAGTTCAGCTTCTCGTCGACGCGATCCGGATCGTCGGTGGGCGCGTAGGTCGGTGGGTCCTCCAGGTTGTTCGACGGGAGGAACGAGAGCAGATAGCGAACCTGTGCCAGGCAC
Organism: Actinomycetota bacterium; assembly: GCA_035623615.1. GTDB lineage: Bacteria > Actinomycetota > UBA4738 > UBA4738 > UBA4738 > DASPTB01. The sequence goes on along the minus strand of DASPTB010000241.1, from coordinate 9,526 downwards.
GAAGCCTCGTCGTCGGCGACGAAGCTCGCGACCCCGGACCGGGTCGCGTGCGCGAGCGCGCCGCCGAGCTGCTCGAACGAGACCTCCTCGCCCGTGACGGCGAGGATGACGTCCGGCCCGGTGATGAACATGTAGGACGTCCCCTTGACCATGTAGACGAAGTCGGTGATGGCGGGGGAGTAGACGGCGCCGCCGGCGCACGGTCCCATGATCACGGAGATCTGCGGAATCACCCCCGACGCCCTGACGTTGCGGTCGAAGATCTCCCCGTACGCGGCGAGCGAGGCGACTCCCTCCTGGATGCGAGCACCGCCGCCGTCGTTCAGGCCGATGATCGGGGCTCCCGTCCGCATTGCCAGGTCCATGACCTTGCAGATCTTCTCGCCCTGCATCTCACCGAGCGATCCGCCGAACACCGCGAAATCCTGGCTGTAGGCGAACACCTTCCGGCCGTCGATCGTCCCCGATCCCGTGACCACGCCATCGGTCGTCGGACGGGTCTGGTCGAGGCCGAACGTTCCCATCCGGTGGCGGACCAGGGGGTCGATCTCGACGAACGAGCCCGGGTCGAGGAGCAGGTCGATTCGCTCCCGCGCCGTGAGCTTGCCGCGGCCGTGCTGTTTCTCGGCCGCCTCCGGTCCCGTCGGGTGAACCGTCTCCTCCTTGCGCGCGCGCAGATCCTTCAGACGCTCGTCGGTCGTGTGGTCGCTCGGTGGCGGAACCTTCGCGACGCCGGCCACCTGGGCGGGCGCGACCTCGGCGTGGCCGTCGCCCTGCCGGCGTTCCTCGGGAGAAGGGGGACTCCGCGTCCCCGATGCGTCGCGTTCCTCGTTCGACTCGTCCATGTCGAGGCGAGTCTATCCGGGAGGCAGCCGAGCCACCCATCCGCCCGGCCCGCCGACGGCGGGCCGGGCGGGGTTGCCGCCCACGCGGACCCCCCCGTAGGGTCGGCCGCGGACGCACGACCGGCAGCGACGACCACCCAGAGCGACGAGAACCGCGAAGAGGAGAGATCGTGATGGCCAAGGACGTGTACGAGATCGGTGAGATCCCGCCGATCGGCGAGGTGCCGGCAAGGATGCACGCGCAGTTGACCCGGCCCGAGCGATACGGGGAGCCCGTGACGTCGATCCGGGACGAGATCATCGACGTCCCCGAGCTCGGGCCGCACGACGCGCTCGTCATGGTCATGGCGGCGGGCGTGAACTTCAACAACGTGTGGGCGGCTCGCGGCGTGCCCGTCGACGTCACGAAGACGCAGGCCCGATGGGGCGAGCCGACCGACTTCCACATCGTCGGGTCGGATGCGAGCGGCGTCGTGTGGGCGGTCGGGTCCGAGGTGCGGGGCGTCGCGGTGGGCGATCGCGTGGTCGTCCATGCCGGGCAGTGGGATCCGGACGACCCGAAGGTGCACGTCGGCGTCGACCCCGGCCTCTCCGAATCGTTCCGCGTGTGGGGCTACGACACGTGCTGGGGCTCGTTCTCCCAGTTCTGCAAGGTGCAGGCGCACCAGTGCCTCCCGAAGGCGGAGAACCTCACGTGGGAGGAGGCGGCGGCGCCGACGCTGACCGGCGCCACCGCCTATCGCATGCTCTTCGGGTGGCCCCCCAACATCGTTCACGAGGGTGACGTGGTGCTCGTGTGGGGAGGCTCCGGCGGACTCGGCTCCCTCGCCGTTCAGCTCGTCACCCACGCGGGGGGGCGCGCCGTGGCCGTCGTGTCCTCCGCCCAGAAGGGCGAGTACGCGAAGTCCCTCGGCGCCGTCGGGTTCATCGATCGCACGCAGTTCTCGCACTGGGGCGTCCCCCCGAAGTGGGACTCACCCGATTGGAAGACGTGGTTCGACGGGGCGAAGGCGTTCGGCAAGGCCATCTGGGACGTGCTCGGCGAGCGAACGAGCCCGCGCATCGTCTTCGATCACCCGGGCGAGGACACGATTCCCACGTCGATCTTCGTGTGCGACCGCGGCGGCATGGTGGTCATCTGCGCCGGCACGAGCGGATACGACACGCTGGTGGACGTTCGTTACCTCTGGTACATGCAGAAGCGCTACCAAGGGTCGCATCTGTTCAACGACGAGCAGGCCGCCGCGTTCAACGACCTGGTCAGGGAGGGGAAGATCCGGCCGACGCTCGGTCACACGTACCGATACGACGAGTCGGGCCACGTCCATCAGCTCATGGGCGACGGGAAGCTCCCCGAGGGCAACGTGGCGGTGCTGATCAACGCTCCTGAGCCCGGCCTGAAAGACCTTCCGGGATAGACTCGCCGCGTGAGCGAGGGAGAGCTGGCCGCCCGGGCCGAGGAGGCCGAGGCGTCCGGCAAACGGCGCCCGCGGTTCGATCCGACCGTCCTGCCCGGAGGCTCGATCCTGGGGCACTCCGTACGGCGCGTCGAGGACCCGCGGTTCCTGACCGGCGCTGCCCGATACACCGAGGATCTCCCCGTCGGAGGGGCGCTGCACGCCGTGTTCGTGCGGGCCGCCATGGCGCATGCCCGGATCACGGGCATCGACACGGCAGGTGCCGCGTCGATGCCCGGCGTCGCCGGGGTCTTCACGGCGGCCGACCTGAACCTCGAGCCGATCGAGGCGGAGGGGGACGCCCCCGAGGCGTTCGCACGCCCCGTGCTGGCCCGAGACGTCGTCCGGTTCGTCGGGGAGCCGATCGCGGTCGTCGTTGCGGGCACCCGCGCCGAGGCCGTCGACGCCGCAGAGGCCGTCCTGGTCGACTACGACTCTCTGCCGGTGGTGGTCGACCCCGTCGCCGCGATGGGGGACGGCGCGCCGGTGCTGTTCCCAGAGCACGGATCGAACCTCGCGGTCGAGCACGAGTTCCCGCGCGACCCCGAAGCCCTCGATGGCGCCGATGTCGTGGTGGCGGGTCGGTTCGTGAACAACCGCGTGGCCCCGGTTCCGATGGAGCCCAACGGGATCCTCGCCCTGCCCGACGCGGAGACCGGCGGCTTGACGGCGTGGGTTCCCTGTCAGGCGCCGTTCTGGGTTCGACGCGACCTCGCCAAGAAGCTCGGACTCGAGGAGGACGCCGTCCACGTGATCGCGCCGGCGGTCGGCGGGGGATTCGGAGCCAAGGTCGGGACCTATCCGGAACAGTTCGTCTGCGCGGCCGTCGCGATGCGGCTGCAGCGGCCCGTGCGCTACGTGGAAACGCGGTCGGAGAACCTGGTGTCGATGACGCACGGCCGCGCGCAGGTGCAGGAGGTGCAGATCGGGGCCCGATCCGACGGCACCATCACCGGCCTGCGCCTGCGCGTCATCGCCGACCTCGGCGCGTATCCGCAGGGTGGCACCTTCCTGCCCAGTCTCACGCGGATGATGTCGTCCGGCGTGTACGCGATTCCCCGCATCGACGTCGAGGCGCTGTGCGTCGTGACGAACACCACGCCGATCGACGCGTACCGCGGGGCCGGACGGCCGGAGGCGGCCGCGATGATCGAGCGGGCGGTCGACATGGTCGCCGACGAGCTCGGCCTCGATCGCGTCGAGGTTCGCCGGAAGAACCTGATCCCGCCCTTCGACGGCGGGCACAAGACGGTTGTGGGCGCGCGCTACGACGTCGGCGACTACGAGCGCGCGCTCGACGCGGCAGTCGCGGCCGCCGGGCTCGAGTCGCTGCGCGCCGAACAGGAGGAGCGCCGCGAGCGCGGCGACCGTATTCAGATGGGGATCGGCGTCAGCATCTACGTCGAGGTGACGGGATTCGGCTCGGAGTTCGGATCGGTGGAGGTCCATCCCGACGGCACGGCGACGGCGAGGACGGGGACGTCGCCGCACGGGCAGGGGCACGAGACGGCGTTCGCACAGATCGTGTCCGGCGTCCTCGGAATCGAGATGGACAGGATCAACGTGATCCACTCGGACACGAAGCTCGTTCCCCGCGGCGAGGGAACGATGGGGTCGCGCTCGCTCCAGGTGGGGGGCAGCGCGGTCCACCAATCCAGCAAGGAGGTTCTCGAGAAGGCGCGTCGCGTCGCGGCGCACCTGCTGGAGGCGAGCCACGACGACGTGTCGCTGACCGACGACGGACGCTTCGCCATCGCCGGCGCCCCCGGGCGTTCGGTGGGGTGGCCCGAGGTGGCGGTGGCGGCCTCCGATCCCTCGGCGCTCCCCGAAGGCCTTGAGCCCGGTCTGTCGGCAGAGATCGACTTCGACGCGGGCGGCATGTCCTATCCCTTCGGCGCACACATTGCAGTCGTCGACGTCGACACCGAGACCGGCGAGGTGCGTCTGCGCCGGCTGGTCGCCGTCGACGACTGCGGCAGGATCCTCAACCCCATGCTGGTGGACGGGCAGGTGCACGGCGGGCTCACACAGGGCTCGGCACAGGCGCTGTTCGAGGGCGTGGAATACGACGAGCAGGGAACGCCACTCACGGGGTCGCTCATGTCCTACGAGATGCCGAGCGCCGCCGAGCTGATCTCGTGGGAGACGAGCCACACCGAGACCCCGACCTATCTGAACCCGCTCGGGGCCAAAGGGATCGGGGAATCCGGGACGATCGGGTCGACGCCGGCGGTGCAGAGCGCGGTGGTCGACGCACTGCGGCCGTTCGGCGTGCGCCACGTGGACATGCCGTTCACGCCCGAGCGAGTGTGGCGCGCGATCCACAACGGCCACCCCGGCTAGGCGGTGCTCGCGGTTCGCCGCTTCCGGGAGGCAGGCGCCTTCGCCGAGGTCGCCGAACCATTCCTGATGCGCGACGAGGCGCGCCACAACCTCGAGCTCGGCATCGTCAACCGTCTCGTCGAGCAGGGCCCGAGCACGTACGGGGATGAAGCGCCGTACCTCGCCGTCGTGGAGGCGGATGGCGAGGTTGCAGGGATCGGCATCCGGACTCCTCCCTTCAACCTGGTGGTGGCCGTGGAAGACGCGGCCGCCATCGAGGGGCTCGCACGCGACGCACGGGAGCGGTTCCCGACGCTCCCCGGCGTGATGTCCGACACGGCCACCGCGGCGGCCTTCGCGGCCACGTGGCACGGGCTCACCGGCCGGGAGATCGAGGACGGGATGCCCCAGCGCATCTACCGCCTGACGACGCCGCCCGAGATCCCGGACGTCCCGGGCTCGTTCCGTGATGCGGCCCGTGACGACCGCGACCTGCTCGTCCGCTGGGTCGAGGCGTTCGCCGCCGAGGCACTTCCCGACGCTCCGCATTCGGATGCCGGCGACCTGGTGGACGGGAGCCTGCGCCGCGAGGGGCGAGCCCTGTTCCTGTGGGAGGACGGCGGGCCCGTGTCGCTCGCCGGCTTCGGGGGGTCGACGCCCAACGGCAGCCGCGTCGGGCCCGTCTACACGCCGCCGCACCTTCGTGGGCGCGGCTACGCGTCGGCGTGCGTGGCGACGCTCAGCCGGCGGCTGCTCGCCGAGGGGAACCGGTTCCTCTTTCTGTTCACGGACCTCGGGAACCCGGCCTCCAACCACGTGTACCGGAAGATGGGCTACGAGCCCGTCTGCGACATGCAGGAGATCCGGTTCCGGCCGGCGTGAACGGCCGGACGGGTTCCTCGGGACTCCGCGGAGCGGAGGCCTAGTGGCGGGGGACCGCCTCCACACCCGTGTGCGCGGAACGCCGGGCGCGGATGAAGTCGAACAAGCCCTGGGCGAAGGAGATCCCGAACGCCACGATGAACAGCGACCAGGGCACCCACTCGATGTCGCGGGCGATGGCGGCGCTCGTTGCGACCATGAACACCGCGACGACCAAGCCGGTCCACCACGCCCACACGTACTCCGCCCACATGCAGAAGCCGGTGGCCGCCAGTCCCAGCGCGACGACGAACGTCGTCATCGTGTCACCCGACGCCGTTGAGGTCGCGGGCTGCCGGGAGGCGTGAAGCGCCGCGAGTCCCTCGGCGATTCCGGCGACGATGAAGCCCGCGGCCAGGATCTGCGTGACCGCGTTGAACCTGGGTCTCATGAGAGCAATATCGGCCGTGGAACGGCCGAAAATGAGACCCGCGACCTAGGACCCTCCGGGGGGGTGGTCCGACTCCCTGGACGGGGGTTCCCCTAGGCGAGCGACACCAGTTCGAGAAGGTCCTCGCTCCAGTAGTCGAGTGTCCCTTCGGGCATGAACAGGACGCGGTCGGGGTCGAGCGCCCCGACGAACTCCTCGTCGTGGCTCACGATGACCATCGCGCCGGGCCAGTCGCCCAAAGCCCTCGCGATGGCCTCCCGGGAGGGGGGGTCGAGGTTGTTGGTGGGCTCGTCCAGGTACAGCATGTTGTGCCGTCCGGCGACGAGCTGCGCCAACGCGAGCTTCGTCTTCTCGCCGCCCGAGAGCGTTCCGGCGTCCTGGAAGGCGCGCTCGCCGGTGAGGCCGAACATACCGATCAGGCGGCGCAGCTCTTCGTCGGGCGCGGCGGACTGCTCGCGCATGTGCTGCAGAACCTCGACCCGAGGCCGGATCCCCTCGTGCTCCTGCGCGTAGTAGCCGGCGGACACGCCGGTTCCCAGCCGGAACGCGCCGGTGTCGGCTTCGGTCTCTCCGGCGAGGATGCGAAGGAGCGAGGTCTTGCCGGCCCCGTTCAGCCCCAGGATCAACAGGCGCTCGCCCCGCACGAGGTCGAACGTGACGTCCTCGAACACCGCCGGGCCTCCGTATCCCTTGGTCAGGGCCTCGGCGACCAGCACCTGCTTACCGCAGTGCGGCGGCGGCGGGAAGCGGAACTTCACCCTTCCGCGCTTCTTGGGTGCGGCGACCGCGCGAGACTTCAGCTTGGCGACACGCGTGTCGAGCGTCTTCGCCTTGCGTGCCCGCTTGGCCGTCGAGTGCCGCATGGAATCGGCGAGCGTCGAGAGGCGGCGGATCTCGTGCTCCTGACGTTCGGCGAGCCGCGCCAGGCGGACCTCGTCCTGCCGCCGCGACTCCCGGTATTGCGAGTACGTGCCGCGGTACTCGGTCAGCGCGCCGTCCTCGAGGTGCAGGACCCGCGTGATCGCCTTGTCGAGCAACACGAGGTCGTGGCTGACGACGAGCAACGCGCCGCGGTAGCCCGCGAGGAACTTCATCAACCACGTCTTGGCGTCGACGTCGAGGTGGTTGGTCGGTTCGTCGAGCAGCAGCAGCTCGCTGCCCGTGAACAGGATGCGCGCGAGCTCGAGCCTGCGGCGCTCGCCGCCCGACAGCACCTTCACGGGCCGGTCGAGCCGGTCGGCGCTCAGGCCGAGGCCGACGGCGATCTGGCGGGCCTCGGCGTCGGCCGAGTACCCACCCGCATGCCGGAACTCCTCCTCGGCTCGTGCGAAGCGGGCGACGTTGCGGTCGGTCGGACGCTCTTCGAGCTGCAGCCGGATCTTCTCCATCCGCTCCGCCGCAGCGTCGAGGTCGCGTCCCGATAGAACGTGCGACACCGCGGTGAGCGCGGGATCCATGTCGCGCAGTCCCGGATCCTGCGGGAGGTAGCCGAGTTCGCCGCGCCGCAGGACGGTCCCGCCCGCGGGCAAGGCCCCGCCGGACAGGATCTTGAGAAGGGAGGTCTTGCCGGCGCCGTTGCGCCCGACCAGGCCGACCTTGTCGCCGGCACGCAGCTGGAACGAGGCGTCCGTCAGGATCAGACGGCCGCCGGCCTCCATCGAGAGATCGCGGACCTGTAGCATCGCCCGACCATTATCGGCTCGATAGCCGCCCTCGCCCGGTTGGGGATGCGGAGAGAGGGGGAAGAGGTGTCCACCTTCGAGGAAACGCGCGACGCGCTCGCCGATCGCCTGTTCGACGCTGCGGTCGGCACGATGGACGTCTACTGCGTCTATCTGGGCGACCGGCTCGGGCTCTACCGCGAGCTCGAGCGCGCCGGCCCTCTGACGCCCGGCGAGCTGGCGGTGGCCACGGGCATCGACGGGCGCTACGCGCGCGAGTGGCTCGAGCAGCAAGCCGCCACCGGCATCGTCGACGTGGACGACCCGAGCAAGCCGGAGGACGAGCGGAGATTCTCGCTCCCGGCCGCTCACGCTGCGGTCCTCACCGACCCCGAGAGCCCGTACGCGATGGCGGCGACCTGCCGGTCGCTCGTCGCCATCGGAGGCGTCGTGCCCGACCTCGTGACCGCGTTCCGAACCGGCGACGGCGTCCTGCTCGACGGCGACGACAGCGTGGAGGCGCAGGGCGACTTCAACCGCCCGTGGCTCGTCGGTTCGTTCGCCACCGAGTATCTGCCCTCGATCCCCGACATCGACCGCCGCTTGCGCGAGGGCGCCCGCGTGGCCGACGTCGCGTGCGGGGTCGGCTGGGCGGCGATCTCGATCGCCCGGGCGTACCCGAAGACCGTCGTCGACGGGTTCGACCTCGACGCGAAGTCGATCGACCTCGCGCGGCGGCACGCGGACAACGCCGGCGTGTCCGACCGGGTGACCTTCGAGGCCCGGGACGCGAGCGACCCCTCGTCCGGCGGAGGGTACGACCTCGCGGTCATCATCGAGGCGCTGCACGACATGTCCCGGCCGGTGGAGGTCCTCGGTGCCGTGCGGGCCCTGCTCGCACCGGGCGGCGCACTGGTCGTCGCCGACGAGCGCGTCGCCGACCGCTTCCACGCGCCGGCGGACCGGCACGAGCGACTCTTCTACGGATACAGCGTGACGGACTGCCTGCCCGCGGGGTTGATGCAGAAGCCGTCGGCCGCGACCGGCACGGTCCTGCGCCGCGAGAAGCTCGAACGCTACGCTACCGACGCCGGGTTCAGCTCGACCACGGTGCTGCCCATCGAGCACGACTTCCTTCGGTTCTACCGGCTCGACCCGTAGCGGGCGGAAAATTCGGCACGTCGGCGTCACGCTGGGGCCCCTTCGGGGCTTTCCATTCCGATGACGGTTGCAGAGGCGCGAAGCACCCCCGAGGCCACGGAGGCGGGACTGGAGTTCGAGGAGCTGTTTCGGGCCGAGTACTCCAGGCTGACCTCGGGACTCCAACTGCTGACCGGCTCGAGGACCGATGCCGAGGACCTCGCCCAGGACGCGCTCGCGCGCGTCTACGAGCGATGGTCCCGTGTGCGGACGATGGACTCCCCGGCCGGCTACCTGTACACGGTGGCGTTGAACCTCGCGCGCAAGCGGGCGCGCCGGCTGCGACGGGCCCCCGTCCCGCCCGATCCGCCGGGCGCGGCCGACCCCGAGGCGACCGCCGAGCGCCGAGCCGCGATCCGCGCGGCGCTCCGGTCGCTGTCGAAGGAGCAGCGCGAGGCGCTCGTCGTGGTCGACTGGCTGGGCTTCCCGCCGGCCGACGCGGCGGCCGTCCTCGGCGTCTCGCCCGAGTCGGTCCGGGCGCGGCTTCATCGGGCGCGGTCGTCGCTCAGGTCGAGATTCGGAGGCGTAGATGAATGACGTTCGGTCGCTGTTGCAGGAGGTCGTCGACGAGCCGACGGCGACCGACGCCGACATGGACGAGGTCGTGCGGAGAGCAGGCCGCCATACCGCACGACAGCGATGGGTCGCCGCCCTCGTGGCGGTCGGAGTCGCCGTCGTGGGGATCGGCGTCGCCTCGCTGACGTTCGCGGGGCACACCGCCACGCCGAC
>DASPTB010000228.1:0-9872 GCA_035623615.1 Actinomycetota bacterium | reverse complement strand
CGCCGCGGTCGCGGGCGCACGCATCGACGGGCGCCCGGCGCCCGTCGAGGGCTCCTCCCACGCCGAGCGGTATCTGCGCGGCGTGACCGGGCGATCGCCCGATCCCGCCGCCGTCCGGGCGCTCGACCGCTACCTGTCGCTGACGGCCGATCACGGTATGAACGCCTCGACGTTCGTCGCGCGCGTCGTGACGTCGACGGGCGCCGACGCGGGCGCCTCGATCGTCGCCGCACTCGGAGCGCTCTCGGGTCCGCTGCACGGCGGCGCGCCCGGGCCCGTACTCGAGATGCTCGACGAGATCGGATCGGCGGACCGGGCCCGCGACTGGATCGCGCGCCGGATCGCCGAGGGACACCGGATCATGGGCTTCGGTCATCGCGTTTACCGGACCGACGATCCTCGCGCGATGTCCCTGCGCCGCATTGCGATCGAGAACGGCGCCGGCCGAGCGGAGCTGGCCGTCGCCGTCGAGCGGGCGGCGCTCGAGGTGCTTGCCGAGACCAAGCCCGGGCGCACGCTTCGCACCAACGTCGAGTTCTGGACCGCGGTCACGCTCGACGCGTGCGGGATCCCCCGCGAGCTGTTCACCCCGACGTTCGCCGTGAGCCGCGTCGTCGGGTGGAGCGCGCACGTCGTCGAGCAGGCGGGCGACAACCGTCTGATCCGACCCACCGTGGAGTACGTCGGCCCGCGGCCGGACGACGCCGACCCGCGCCCCGAGAGCGCCCGCTCGGCGTGAGCCGCCACCGATGACCACCGCGGACACGAACGGCCCCTTCGCCGGAGGCCGCTATCACCCGGCCGTCGCCGGGTTCGACACGACCGCCGACGTCTACGAGCGCAGCAGGCCCGAGTACCCGGCGGAGGCGGTCGCCACGCTCGTTGCCGAGTGCCGTATCGCTCCGGGGCGCACCGTGCTGGATCTTGCCGCGGGAACGGGGAAGCTCACGCGCCTGCTCGTTCCCTCCGGCGCCGAGCTCGTCGCGATCGAACCGCTGGCGGGCATGCGCGCGGAGTTCACGAAGCGCCTGCCGGGGGTTCAGCTGCTCGACGGGACGGCGGAGGCCATCCCCCTGGACGACGCGTCGGTGGACGCGGTCCTGGTGGCGCAGGCGTTCCACTGGTTCGATCCCGACGCGGCGCTCCGCGAGATCCACCGGATCCTGCGACCCGGCGGGTCGATCGGGCTCGTGTGGAACGTCCGCGACGAGTCGGTCTCGTGGGTCGCCGGCCTCACCGAGCTCATCGACGAGTTTCGCGGGGGAACCCCATCTCGCCGGACGGAGCGCTGGCGCGCCGGCTTCGAGCGATCGGCGCTGTTCTCACCGCTGCGGACGTGGTCGTTCCCCTACGAGCACCGTTTGACGCCGGACGGGCTCATCGACCGCGTCCACTCGATCAGCTTCATCGCGACACTCCCCGAGAACGAGCGCGCCGGCCTCGACGAGCGCGTCCGGGAGCTGCTGGCGAGCGGCCCCAACGCGGACGGCGCGGAGACCTTCGCCCTGCCCTACCGGACCGACGTCTACGCAGCCGACCGCGCCGACGTATCCTGAAGCGGACGATGCCGCTGCCCTCGAACCCGAACGTCACGACGGTCCACTTGGGCCGCTACACGCGCGAGCACGCGAACGCCATCGCGGAGCGGCTCGACAAGGCCGAGATCGTCTGGTGGTACAAGGACTCCGGCTTCCTGAGCAGCCTGTGGGAGTTGAGCAGCGTCCGGATCTTCGTCGATCGCGATCGCCTCGACCAAGCGAAGCAGATCTCGGCGGAGGTGCTCGCCGCCGACGGCATCCCACCCGACGCGGCGGATCCCGGTTCTCTGCTGAAGCCCTGATCCGTGCGGGGCGCCGGCTCAGGCCGCCTGCCGGTCCTTCTTGCTGCGGCGCTTTCCCCGCGCCAGATGGAACTTCACCGGCTCGTGGACCCAGCAGAACGGTGATCGGTTGTAGATGGACAGCTTGGTGGAACAGCCCTCGGCACTGCACACGCGCCCGCTGGTCCAGGTCCTGTTCGGCCGCGGGAGCGGTCTGACCGGGGCCCCTCGCATCGTGAGGGTGTCTTCCATGATCCCAGCGCGACCTTTCCGCCATCCCCGGCCCACCAGGTTGCGGCCGGCTCGGCCTCTTCCTCTCAGTGGACCTACGAACCAACCGACGCCCAGGATCATTCCCCGTGGGGGCAAAAGCGCGCGCTCCCCCGCCGAGGCGCGGAGCGCCACCGACCGGAGCCGCCGCAGAGGGGTCACCCGGAGCCGAACGAGGGCTTCCGTTTGTCGAGGAAGGCCCGCATCCCTTCCTTCTGGTCGGCGGTGGAGAAGAGGTCGGTGAAGAGCTCGCGCTCGAGGACGAGGCCCGACCGTACGTCGCCGCGGGCGCCCCAGTCGACCGCGACCTTGGCGGCGCGAAGGGCCGAGCGGGGGCCCGCCGCGTAGCGCCGTGCGGCCTCCCACGCCTGCTCGAAGACGTCCGCCGGCGGATGGACGGCCTCCACCAGACCGATCCGGAGCGCCTCCTCGGCACCGACGTGGCGGCCCGAGTAGATCAGCTCCTTGGCCCTGGCCGGACCCACGAGCCGCGGGAGCCGCTGCGTCCCCCCCGCGCCGGGGAAGACGCCGAGCTGGATCTCCGGCTGCCCAAGCTTGGCGTCCTCTGCGGCGAAGCGGAAGTCGGCGCAGAGCGCGAGCTCGAGACCGCCGCCGAGCGCGTAGCCGGTGACGGCGGCGATGGTGACCTTTGGGATCTCCTCCACCTGGTTCAGCACGTCCTGGAGGTTGGTGATGATCGGTTTGGCCTGCTCGGGCGACAGCTCCGCCATCATGGCGATGTCGGCTCCGGCGGCGAAAACCCGCTCACCCCCGTAGAGGACGACCGCCCCAACCTCCTCGCGCCGAGCCGCCTCTGCGGCCGCCTCCCGAAGATCCGCCGTCAACGCCTGGTCAATCGCGTTCATAGGGGGCCGGTCGAGACGGATCGTCCCGACACCGTCCTGCACCTCGAGCCTGACGAGCTCTCCCATGCGGCCCTCCTTCACTTGGTTTCCCGATCCCGCTCCGTGCCCGGTGGCGAAGTCTATGCCGCCCGTGCGATGGCCCGGGTCGCGCGGCCGAGAGGGCGGATACGGCCGAACGGTGGCTTGACATCACTCATCAGGAATTCGAATCTAGCCAACCGCGATTTCGCCACTCGTTCGCCCGGCGGATGCGGCGTCGAGCGAGCCCGTGCAAGAGGAGGAGCGAGCGTGCCCAAGCGGTTTCCGATCCGCCTTTCGGTATCCACGATCGCGGTCGCCCTGTCGATGACGGTCGCGGGCACGGCCGCCCCGAGCGTCGCCACCCCGCAGGCGGGCGGCCGGGCGGGGAACCCAGCCGCCCTCCCGTCGCGCCCCAACATCGTGTTCATCCTGACCGATGACCAGCGCTGGGACGAGCTGCAGTACATGCCCGACGTCCAATCACTGCTGCAGGCACACGGAGTCACGTTCCCGAACGGGTTCGTCTCCAACCCCCTGTGCTGTCCCGCGCGAGCAACGATTCTCACCGGGCTGTACTCCGGTAACGACGGCGTCTGGACCAACAAGGCGAAGGATCACGGCGGCTACGAGACCTTCCACCAGCTCGGGGAGGAGAACCACACGGTCGCGACCGTTCTGCACGACGACGGCTACTACACGGGCCTGATCGGCAAGTACCTGAACGGATACAACCGGAACGACGCGACGTGGGTGCCGCCCGGCTGGGACAGCTGGAACGCGCTCACCGACTTCGACTACTTCGGGCCCACCGAGTCCGTCGACGGCACCTACACGCAGTACTCCCAGAGCCAGTACCAGACCGACATCCTCGGCCAGCAGGCGGTCAGCTTCATCGACGGTGCCCCGAGCGGCCAGCCACTGTTCCTGTATTGGGCTGTGCACGCCCCGCATTTGCCCTCGACGCCGGCACCGCAGGATCAGGGCACGCTGGCCCGATCCCTCCAGCCCTGGCGGCCCGCAAGCTACGATGAGGCCGACGTCTCGGACAAGCCTTGGTACGTCCAGCGTGCGCCTCTCTGGTCGGCATCGAAGGAGGCGCACTGGGACCGCGTCCGCGAGGACATGTACGAGTCCCTCATCGACGTGGACCGATGGGTGGGAAGCATCGTGAGCGCGCTGCAGGCGGACGGCCGGCTGTCGAACACGCTCATCGTGTTCACCTCGGACAACGGCTTCTTGCTCGGCGAGCACCGCCGCACCGGGAAGGTCGTGCCGTACGAGGAGTCGCTGCGCGTCCCGTGGATCGTCCGCTGGGACGCCGCGGATCTCCCCGAGGCGGGCGGCACCGACGGCCACCTGATGCTCAACACGGACTTCGCGGGGACCTTCGCGGACGTCGCCGGCACCACCATGGGCCAGACCGACGGACTCGACTTCGCGAACCTGGCCGCGAGCCCGAGCACGTACCCGTGGCGGACGGACTTCCTGATCGAACACGGAGGCACGACCGATGCGAAGGGGGACGCGCGCGGGATCACCTACTGCGGCGTGCGCAGCACCGGGTACATGTACACCCAGTACTGGAACGGCTTCGAGGAGCTCTACGACCTGACCAACGACCCGTCCGAGCTCCAGAACCAGGCGCAGAACCCGGGCTACGCCAGCACGCTCAGCGCCATGCGGAGCCGCGCGCACCAGCTGTGCGACCCGCCGCCGCCCGGCTTCGCCTGGACGCACTGAGCCGAGCCCGCCCCGGGCGGGCGCGGCGCGGCTCGTCTAGGCTTCGTCGTGATCCTCGCCGCGACGCCCTGGGCCGTGCGGCGGGCGACCGTCGGTCGAGGAGGGAGCGAAGGTGGAGCTCGGCCTGGATGGCAAGCGGGCGATCGTCACGGGCGCGTCGAAGGGGCTCGGGCGGGCGATCGCCGCGGAGCTCGCCGCTGAGGGAGCCGACCTCGCCATCTGCTCCCGCGACGACGGCGAGATCAAGGAGGCCGCCGAGGCCATCCGTTCCGCCTCCGGCAGGCGCGTCACGGCAGGCGTGTGCGACGTCACCGATCCCGAGCAGGTCCGCCGGTTCGTCGCCGGGGCTGCCGCGGAGCTCGGCGGCCTCGACATCCTGGTCAACAATGCCGGCCGCGCGCGGCCGGGCGACTTCGAGGCGCTGTCGGACGAGGACTGGAAGGCCGACCTCGACGTGAAGCTCTTCTCCATGATCCGGTGCACGCGCGAGGCGCTGCCGCACCTGCGCGCGGCGGGCGGCGGGCGGGTCGTCAACGTCAACGCCGTCTACGGCCGCTACCCGGATCCCGCTTTCTTCGCGACGAGCGTGAACCGGGCCGCGTGCCTGTCGCTCACCAAGGCCCTCGCGATGGAGCTGGCCCCCGACGGGGTCCTCGTGAACAGCGTGAACATCGGCTTCGTGCGGACCCCGCAGTGGGAGGGTATCCGCGCGCGCCGGGCGCCCGACCTCACCGAGGCCGAGTTCCTCGGACGTCTGGCGGCCGCCGAGGTGCCGCTTGGACGCTTCGGGGAGCCCGAGGAGGTCTCGGGCGTGGTCGCGTTCCTCGTGAGCGCCCGGGCCGGCTACGTCACCGGCGCCTCGGTCGACGTGGCCGGCGGTATGGGAAAGTACGTGTGAGCGCGGGGCGGGAGGAGCGACCCAGGTGACGGCCGGCGACATCGCGTACTTCGAAGAGAGGATGATTCCGCTCGAGGACGCGCGCGTCCCGATCACGACGCACGCGTTCACGTACGGAACGGGATGCTTCGAGGGGATTCGCGCCTACTGGAACTCCGACCTCGAGCAGCTGTTCGCGTTTCGGTTGGCCGACCATATGCAGCGGCTCGCCGACAGCGCCCGGATCCTCAAGCTCGACTTCGACCTGGAACCCGAGCAGCTCGCCGCCCTCGCGCTCGAGCTCCTGGCCCGCAACGGCTTCCGCGAGGACGCCTATCTGCGGCCGATCGTCTACAAGTCCGAGCACACGATCAAGGTGGCACTGACGGGCTTGACCACGAGCTTTTGCATGTACGCCATCCCGATGGGCGCGTACCTCGACATCGACCGCGGCCTGTCGCTCACGATCTCCGCGTGGATCCGCATCGGCGACAACGCGATCCCGGCGCGCGCGAAGCCGACCGGTGCTTACGTGAACGCCGCGATCGCCTCCGACGAGGCACGGCAGCGCGGCGTGGACGAGGCGATCATGCTCACCTCGGATGGCCACGTCGCCGAGGCGTCCTCGGCCAACGTCTTCCTGGTCCGGGACGGCGAGCTGGTGACGCCCGAGCAGGCGGACGACATCCTCGTCGGCGTGACGCGCGACTCGGTGATCCGGATCGCGCAGCGGCGCGGTATCCCGGTTCGGGAGCGCCGCGTGGACCGAAGCGAGCTGTTCTCGGCGGACGAGGTCTTCCTGTGCGGAACCGGTGTGCAGGTTGCGCCGGTGACGAACATCGACGGCCGCCAGATCGGATCGGGAAAGCCCGGCCGCGTCACCATCGAGCTCCAGGAGCGTTACCTGGCAATCGTCCGCGGGATGAGCGACGAGTTTCCCGAATGGCGATCGGCGGTCTACGCGGACGGCCGCGAGCGGCTGAGCGGGCTCGAGTAGCCCGGCCGTCGGTACCGGTCAGATCGTCAGGTGACCTGACCAACGAGGAAGGGCGGCGGGCATGGGGTGCTTCCTGATCCTCCTCGGTTTGATCAGCCCGCGGCTCATCCTGTTCTGCCTCTGGCTCTTTACCGACTACTTGAGCCGCGCGTTCACCGGTTGGTTCTGGCCGACGGTGGGCTTCTTCTTCCTGCCGATGACCACCCTCGCGTATGCGGTCGCGGAGAACGAGTTCCACGGATTCGACGGGATCGGCCTGGTGATCCTGCTGGTGGGGCTCGCCGCCGACCTGGGCCTGCTGGGGTTCGGCGCCCGGTCTCGCGGCCGGCGCTGACTGCGATACTGGCCGCGGTGGAGACGAGCGAGTACGTGCGGGCCGTCGAGGCGAACGGGAGGCTGCTCGCCGCCCACGCCGCCGGAGCGCTGGACCTCCCGGTCCCGTCGTGCCCGGGGTGGACGGTCGCGCGCGTGGTCGACCACACGGGCAAGGTGCACCGGCATGTCGCCGATCGGGTGCGCCGGGGGAGCACAACGGCCGAGGACGTCGCCCGGGTGACCGCGCCCGAGGGCGACGCCGTCGTTCCGTGGTTCGAAGAGGGGCTTGCCGCGCTCGTCGACGTGCTGGCGTCCGCGGATCCGGACCGGCCGGTGTGGAACTGGTCCGAGACCAAGCCGCAGACTGCGGCGTTCTGGCCGCGGCGGATGGCGCAGGAGACGGCGGTGCACCGCGCCGACGTGCAGCTCGCCATCGGCCGCGTCGACCCGATCGACGCGGCGCTTGCGGCCGACGGGATCGACGAGTTCTTCGAGGTCTGCCTTCCTCTCGACGTCGACGCGTTCGCGGGCGACGGCGAGACGGTGGCCGTCCGCACGGCCGACGCTCCGACCGAGTGGTACGTGACCGCACTCCCCGGCGCCGCGGAGATCTCCCGAGGGACGACGGCCGAACCGGCCGCGACGATCGGAGGGCGCGCGTCGGACGTCCTTCTCCTTCTCTGGCGGCGCCTCGGGACGGACGCGGTCGACGTGTTCGGCGACCGAGCGCTCGTCGAGCGGTTCCTCGCGGCGGCCGATCTCGGCTGAACCCCGGCCTCAGCTGTCGAGGTACCGGGCCAGCGCGAACGAGGAGTTGCCGGATCCTTGCGCGGCGACGCCGGCCACGACGATCCGCCCGCCCGCCTGGATGGCGACGGCGTTCGCGTAGTCCTCGCTCGAGCTGAAGTCGGTGAAGACCTTGCCGCCGGTGCCGAAGGTCGTGTCGAGCACGCCGGCCGGCGTGTAACGACAGACCGCGAACCGCGGCTTCGACCCCCCGAGGCCGACGGCGCCCGCCGTCACGACGTCCTGGGTCGTCGGGTCCACCGCGACGCCGATGGCGGCGTCGCCGTACTTCCCGTAGTCGGTCGTCACCTTGCCCCCGGTGCCGAAGGTCGTGTCGAGCACGCCCGCCGGCGTGTAGCGCGCCAGCGCCGCGACGTCGCGGCCGGTCCGGGCGCCGGCCTCCCCGGCCGCGACGATGTCGCCCGACGCGTCGAGGGCGAGCGACGAGATGTAGTCGAACCCGGTGGTGAAGTTCGTGATCACCTTCCCACCGGTCCCGAACGCGGGATCCAGGGTGCCGTCCGCGAGATAGCGAGCGAGCGCGAACCTGGGGTCGCCGCGCGCCGAGGCGCTGACCGTGTAACCGCCCGCGACGACGTCGTCGTCGGGCTGGACCACCAGCCCGCCGGACGCCCAGTCGAAGGTCCCCGCGCCGAAGTCGGTCTGCACGACCCCACCGGTCCCGAACGTCGGGTCGAGCTGTCCGTCGGGCAGGTACCGCACGACGGCGAAGTTGGGGTTGGCGGCGTTCAGTCCCGCTCCACCGGCCGCGACGATGTCCCCGTTGCTCAGGATCCCGACCCCGTCGGCCTCGTCCTGCTTCGTCGTCAGCGACGTCGTCACGACGCCGCCCGATCCGAACGAGGGATCGAGCGTCCCGCCGGGAAGGTACCGGGCGAGGGCGAAGTCCGAGCCCGGCCGCCCCGCGCCCCTGACGCCCGCGACGACGACGTCGCCGTCCGGCTGAAGGGCGACGCCGTATGCGACGTCCTGATACGGCCCGATGTCGGTCCGGACGACGCCCCCGGTTCCGAAGGTGGGATCGAGCGTGCCGTCCCGCTTGTACCGCACCACCGCGAAGGTCGAGTTCGGGTAGCCGGCCGTCCCGACCGCGACGATCTTCCCGTCGGGCTGGATCGCGACGCCGTACGCCGCGTCGGCGACCGACGTGATGTTCGTGCGAACCAGGCCCCCCGTCCCGAAGCTGGTGTCCAGGTCGCCCGGCGCCGCCAGCGCCGGCCGCGAGGTCGCGGCGAGAAGGCCGACCGCGGCGATCAGCGAGCCGACACCGCGCCGCGTCAGGGCCCGCCACCGATCGGGCGCCGCGAGCCGTTCGTCACTCGAAGCTCTGCCGATCAAGGGCCGAAGGTCTCTGTGTCGTGATCGCCAAGATGTGTGGGTCGCAGACAGCGTGCGCTCAGCCATGCGGCGGCTGCCCGGTGGCGCCGGAGTCCCCGGCCGCGCGGAGGGCCTGCTCCATCAGCTCGGCAAACCCCTCTCGCGGCGGCGAGAAGACGTCGAGGGCGAGTGCGGGTCCGTCGCCCGAGACCGCCCCGTGCGGAACCCACGGCGGCACGACGTAGACGTCGCCGGGACCCAGCACCCGCCGGTCCCCGCCCAGGTCGAACTCGAGCGTGCCCTCGAGGACCGTTCCCATCTGCTCTTCCTTGTGCCGGTGGCTGGGCGCCTCGGTGTGCGGCTCGAAGAAGACGAAGCTCATCGTCATGTTCTCCCCGAACACCGGACGCAGGGTGAGGCCCTCGTCCTCGGGAACGGGGTGCAGCCCCAGGACATCCTGGACCCGCACGTACCGGCCGTCCGGCCCGGACGCCGCGGCGGGTCCGTCGCCTCGGAAGTAGCCCTCGCCGGAAGACGCCTCGTCCATTCGCCGATCGCCTCCCTCCCGCCCCCGAACCGGGGCGCACCTCCGTACCCTACCCCTGGAGTGCGGCTCGCTTCTGCAACAGTCCGTTGCAGGTGCAACGCGTGGGCGGCTACACTTCGATCCGGAATGTCCACCGCATCCGTCGACGCCGTCCTCCAGACGCTCCGCGAGCACGGCCTGCGCATGACGCCCCAGCGGCGCGCGATCGTCACCGAGATCATGTCGACGTCGGGCCACATCAGCCCTGCCGACGTGGCCCGGAGGGTCCGCGAGCGGGTCCCGGGCGTCAACCCTTC
>DASPTB010000211.1:0-4413 GCA_035623615.1 Actinomycetota bacterium | reverse complement strand
GCCGGCCATGTCTACGAGGTCTGGTACCGGCCGGCCGGCTCGTCGCAGATGACGCCCGCCTGCACGTTCACGCCGGCGAACGGGTCGATCGTCGCGCCGGCGGTGGTCGAGCCCGGATTCACCGCCGTCGCCGTGAGCGTCGAGCCGGGATACGAGACGGCGCCCACCGGGCCGGTCGTGCTCTCGGGGAACGTGCAGGCGTCCCCGTAAGACGCGGGCGTTGCGTCGCGCGTGCGGGGCGCGGCCCCACCGCGCGATCGGGTCAGCGCCAAGCGAACAGCGGCTGCTCGAAGTGCGCTACGCGCGTGCCGCGTCCGTGCAGCCCGACCTCGCGCAGCTGGTAGAGAATCGCCCCGGCGGGCGTCCAGATCGACTCGCCGTCGCCGAGGGGAATCGAGAGCACCGGCCGGTCGCTCTCCGGAATGGTCTCCAGGTGGGGGACGTCGGGACTCTCGAGGACCGCGAGGGGGATCACGTGGACCGCCTCGACCTCGCCGGGGTTCCCCTGAAGCCGCCCGGGCGGCCCGCCCCACACCACGACCGGCGTCATCACGAAGCCCGACCTGGTCACGAAGTCGTCGAGACGGCCGAGCACCGCGTCGTCCTCGACACGGAGCCCCACCTCCTCCTCCAGCTCGCGGAGCGCGGTCCGCTCGGGGGTCTCGCCGGGGTCGATCCGGCCACCCGGGAGCGCGAACTGCCCGGCGTGATGCTTGAGCCCGGACGATCGCTCGGTGAACAGAAAGCAGGCCTCCTCCTCCTCCGCGCCCACGATCGCGACGGCCACCGCCGCAGTCCGGAGCCCCTGCGGGTCGGCGGCGGCCACGTCGAACGCCCCGAGGTTCGTGCGCAACCGGTCACGGAGGGCGGGGTCGGCGAGGTAGGCGGGCGCGTCGGGCACGAGCGCAATCCTAGGCCGACGCCGCGAACGTGTTCCCCGCAGGCTCGCGACTCGCTGGCGTTCGAAGGGGCGAGCGACCCGAGCACGGGCCCGTGCGACCACCCCACAACGGCCCTAGGCCCAGGGGAGGGACTCGTGGCGATCTTTCGGCGATCTTGGGGATAGCCGTTCGGCGGATGACGATCCCCCCGGGGTGCCCTACCTTGGGTCGGGGGAAGTAGGGAACGCGGGAGGAGCTCGCTCGGGCGCGTTAGGGCCCCCGGCTGAGCGGACGGCAGGAGGCTCAATTGATCCACAGGACCGCGCGGGCATTGCTCCTCACCGCAGTGGTGGCCGGCGCCCTGGCAACGCTGGCTCCGCAGGGCGCCCTCGCAATCAGCCAGACGCCCGACAACACGGGCTGGGCCGTCTCGGGCAAGGTGTACGCCTACGCCGACTACGGCAACGTGGTCTACGCGGGCGGCGCCTTCAACAAGGTGACCGGCCCGGTCGGCGACCACTACGCGGTCGGGAACCTCGCGGCTTTCGACGCGACGACGGGCGCCTGGATCTCGACCTTCACCCCGACGGTCACGAGCAGCGCAGGCGCCGTCAAGATCAGCGCACTCGCCGTCTCTCCGGACGGCGGGACCCTCTACGTGGGCGGTCAGTTCACGACCGTCGACGGGCAACCCGCGCAGAACTTCGCCGCCATCGACACGGCGACCGGGCTCCTCGTCCCCGGGTTCAGCGTCTCGGCCAACCAGGCGGTGGACGTCCTGCTCGCGGGCCCCGACCTCCTGTACATGGGCGGCGCCTTCACCAAGGTCAACGGTGAGAACCGCGATCACGCCGCGGCGATCAGCTTCGACGGCACCCTCAGCGAGACGTGGATCGTCTCGACCGAGGCGGGCAACTGCCCGGCGCCCTATTACAGCGCCAGCACGTGCAGCAACGGCGGCGACGGCACCGTGCGCAGTATGGCGATGTCGACCGACGGCAAGACGGTGTTCATCGGCGGCGAGTTCTACTACGTGAACGGAACGCCGCGAAACTGCATCGCTCGGGTGAGCGCGCTGAACGGGGCGACCGACCCGTGGACGACCAAGAACTGGACCGACGTGGTGGACGACGCGCAGACCCACAAGCCCGGGCCGAACATGGCGTGGCACATCATCGCCACGGACACGCGCCTGTACGTCGGATTCGGCAGGGTGCCCAACTATCTCCAGGTGTTCCGCTTGGACGACGGCTCGGTCGGTGACACCGTCTGGAGGATCGGCACTCCGGGCAACGTCGAGTCGCTCGCCCTGTGGATCGATCCCAACAACGCGAGCAACAAGCTGCTCTTCGCCGGCGGACACTTCGGGACCGCCGTGCTCGACTACTCGATGTGCGGCACGTACGCTCACGGCCTCATCAGCGTGAATCCCGACACGGGCGCCTACAACTGCTCGTGGATCCCGACGCTCAAGCCCTTCGGAGGACAGCCGCCCGCGCCGGGGTGCTGCGTCGCCCCGCCCAACTACGTCGGCGGCTGGACGATGTTCATCACGGGGAACTCACTGTGGGTCGGGGGCTACTTCACGTCGGTTGCCGGCGTGGCCCAGTCGGGTATCGCGCGGTTCACGATCAGTGGGAGCCCGCCGCCTCCGCTGCCCGAATTCGGAACGTTCACCCCGACCAAGGGGCCCGTCGGGGCGCTGGTCACCATCCCGGGCTTCGGCTTCACCGGTGCGACCGACGTCCAGTTCAACGGCGTGAGCGCCACGTCGTTCACCGTGGTCAGCGACACGCGGATCACCGCGACGGTCCCGGTGGGCGCGACCACGGGCCCGATCACGGTCGTGGCACCGGGGGGAACGGTGAACACCGGCACCAAGAAGTTTCACGTGACGGGCTGAGCCGCAACCGCGGTCCGGCATACGGGAGGCTTCCCGACGGCGTCGCGAGTTTCCGGCCGATGACCCGATCCACCCGCCCGATCGGGGCTATCGTTGGCCCGCAATGGAGACGACGGGTGGATCCGCCCCACCGGGCCCGGGAACGATCCCCGAGCTCGTGCAGCGCCTCGAAGGGATGCAGGACGCCATGAGCGCGGCCGACGGCCGTCAGCACTTCCTCCGCGTGTACACGAACACGACACGTGCGGTCGGCGAGGAGCTCCGCACGGCCAGCCTGGGCGGGTTCCTCGACCCGCCGTGGGTGGAGCGCTGGGACCTCGCGTTCGCGGGCCTCTACACGGGCGCGTTCGAGGCGTGGATTCGCGACCCGGGCACCACGGCGGGACCGTGGGCCGTGGCGTTCGCGGCGGCGCGCGACCGCCCGACCGATCCGCCCCTGCGCCACGTCCTGTTCGGGATCAACGCCCACGTCAACTACGACCTGCCGCAGGCGCTGCTGGCGGTGATCACCGATCAGCAGTTCGACGACCCGATGGTTTCGGAGCGTCGACGGCGTGATCACGAGCACATCGACCGCGTTCTCGCGAGCCGCGTCGGCGAGGAAGACCGCGCGCTCCCCGGTTCGCGCACATTCACCGACCGGCTGCTCACCCCGCTGAACCGGCAGGGCACCAAGAGGTTCCTCAAGGAGGCCCGGCAGAAGGTGTGGCGCAACGCGTCGGCCCTGTCGAAGGCCCGCCGGATCGGGCCGGAGGCCTACGGCGCGAGACTGCGGGAGCTCGAGAAGCTGTGCGCCGACCGCGTCGCCGACCTGGTCGCGCCGGGACAGGTCATCCTGAAGCTCGCGCGCGACGGGTTCGGGGTCGTTCTGTCGGGCGCCTGACCGCGCGCGTCAGATCGTCGGCGGCTCGATGTCGGGCATGGGGCGGCCGTCGAGGTGGGCGCGCTCGATCTCCTCCGCGTCCCTCTCGGCCGCGGTGGCGACCGCCGCAGTGTCGACCCCAAGGTGCACGCCCGGGTAGCGCGCGACGCGGCCGGCCCCGCGGCGCATCAGGGTGAAGGCGCCGTGCGCGTTCCCGCGCCGCAGATGGGTGTACCCGGCACCGAGCTGCGACAAGCCTTTGTAGAACTCCCCGTCGAGCGTCGTCTTGGTCTGCTTCCAGCACGTCTCCCAGGCCTCGTGCGCCTGGAAGAAGCGCCCGGCATCGAAGTGCGCGATCCCCAGCCGGTGGTTCTCCTCGACGGGGAGCGAGTCGAAGTCCTCCATCTCGAGCACGTTGCGGGCGCCGCGCCCGAGCGGCCTGCCGAGCTCGTCGCGCGGGCGCTCGGGCTTGGGCGGCGCGTCGGGGTTGCGAGGTCGGTTGGGCTTGGGTGCCGGCGTGCGTTCTGGCATCGCGGACCGATCCTACGCGGTGCGGCGGCGAGCTCCGGCAGTCGCCCCGGCGGTCAGCGTCGCCGGGCGTGCGGCTCCATCCAGGGCGGCGTGTAGCCGCGGTCGTTCTCGTCGACCAGCTCGCCCGGCGGGACGATCTGGTCGATGGCGTCCAGCGTCTCGGCGTCCAACCGGATGTCGGCGCCCGCGAGCAGATCCTCGACCTGCTCGGGGGTGCGCGGCCCCAGGATCGCCGA
>DASPTB010000202.1:0-2777 GCA_035623615.1 Actinomycetota bacterium | reverse complement strand
TTCAACCTCGAGGAACGCGAGATCGGCTGCGTCATCCTGGGCGACGCCTCGCCGGTGGAGGAGGGCGACGAGGTCAAGCGCACGGGCGAGATCCTGTCGATCCCCGTCGGCGACGGCTTCCTGGGTCGCGTCGTCGACCCGCTCGGCCGGCCGCTCGACGGGAAGGGCGAGATCCGCGCCGACGACCGCCGGCCGCTGGAGATCCAGGCGCCGACCGTCGTGCAGCGCCAGCCGGTGAAGGAGCCGCTGTATACCGGCATCAAGGCGATCGACGCGATGACCGCCATCGGCAGGGGCCAGCGCGAGCTGATCATCGGCGACCGCCAGACCGGGAAGACCGCGATCGCGATCGACGCGATCATCAACCAGAGGATCTCGTGGGAGTCGGGCGATCCGAAGCAGCGGGTCAAGTGCGTGTACGTCGCCATCGGGCAGAAGGGTTCGACCGTCCGCGAGGTCGTCAGTGCGCTGGAGGAGAACGGCGCGATGGACTACACGGTCGTCGTCGACGCCTCCGCCGCGTTCCCCGCGCCGTTCAAGTACATCGCTCCCTACTCGGGGTCGGCGCTCGGCCAGCACTGGATGTACCAGGGCGAGCACGCGCTGATCGTGTTCGACGACCTGTCGAAGCAGGCCGAGGCGTACCGCAGCATCTCGCTGCTGCTCCGCCGCCCGGCCGGCCGCGAGGCCTACCCGGGCGACGTCTTCTACCTGCACTCCCGGCTGCTGGAGCGCTGCGCGAAGCTGTCCGACGAGCTGGGCGCCGGCTCGCTCACCGGGCTGCCGATCGTGGAGACGAAGGGCAACGACGTCTCGGCGTACATCCCGACGAACGTCATCTCGATCACCGACGGGCAGATCTACCTGGAACCCGACCTGTTCTACTCGGGCGTGCGTCCGGCGATCAACGTCGGCATCTCGGTGTCGCGCGTCGGCGGCAACGCGCAGATCAAGGCCATGAAGCAGGTGGCCGGGCGGCTGCGCCTCGACCTCGCGCAGTTCCGCGGGCTGGAGGCGTTCGCGCAGCTCGGAACCGAACTGGACAAGACGTCGCAGGCGCAGCTGGACCGAGGCAAGCGCGTGGTCGAGATCCTGAAGCAGCTGCAGTACCAGCCGATGCCGGTCGAGAAGCAGGTCATCTCGATCTGGTTCGTGACGAACGGATTGATCGACGACCTGCCCGAGGTTGACGCGAAGCGGTTCGAGGAGATGCTGCACCTGTACCTCGACGCAAACCACCCCGAGATCGCGCAGCACATCCGCGAGAAGGGCGACTTCCCAGAGGACGTGGAGGTGTCGCTGCGGTCCGCGGTGGAGGAGTTCAAGCGCGACTTCGTCCCCTCCGTCGCGACGTCTCCGCACGAGGCCGAGGCGGAGGCGCTGACCGAGGAGGAGCAGGAGCGTCTGCAGCGGTTCCGCCGCCCGACCGAGGAGGAGGTCCACGAGAAGGCGGGCCCGGCCGGCGAGGGATCGTCGGGGGTCTTCTAGCCGATGGGGGCGAAGCTTCGCGAAACCCGGCGCCGGATCCGCTCGATCGAGTCGACCAAGCGGATCACGAAGGCGATGGAGCTGATCGCGGCGTCGCGCATCCTGCGGGCACAGCAGCGAGTGCAACAGTCGCGCCCCTACTCCCAGCTCATCACGCACGTGATCCGCAACGTCGCGAGCCAGATGGGCGAGCTCGTCCATCCGCTGCTCGAGGAGCGGGCCGAGCGCCATGCCGCCGCGGTGGTCGTCGTGACGTCCGACCGGGGGTTCGCGGGCGCCTACAACTCCAACGTCCTGCGCACGACCGAAGAGCTCCTGGCCCGGCTCCGCGAGCAGGGCATGGAGCCGAAGATCTTCGTGACCGGCCGCAAGGGGATCTCGTACTACCGCTTCCGCGAGCGCCCGGTCGAGCGCGCGTGGCAGGGCTTCTCCGAGCTCCCTACCTACGACGACGCCCGCATGGTCTCCGACGTCGTGATCGAGGCGTTCCTCGCCCACGACGTCGACGAGATCCATCTTGCGCACACCGACTTCGTGTCGGCGCTCGTGCAGCGGCCGGAGGCGCGCCGCCTGGTCCCGCTCGTGGTCGAGGAGGTCGCCGAGGCGCCGCCCGGCCCGCTCCCGCTCTACATCTTCGAGCCGGACGCCGCCGGTATCCTGGGCGAGATGATCCCGCGGTACGTGGGGACGCGGCTCTACACCGCGATGCTCGAGGCGGCGGCGTCCGAACAGGCGGCGAGACGGCGGGCCATGAGCGCGGCGACCGACAACGCCGAGGAGCTCATCAAGATCCTCACCCGGATCGCGAACCAGGCGCGGCAGGCGGAGATCACGCAGGAGATCATGGAGATCGTGGGCGGTGCCGAGGCGCTTGCGGGCGCCGAGCACTGACCAGGGCAGACGCGAAGGAGCGGTGGATGGCGACTGACGGCAACGGTTCGAGGGGGCGGGGGCGCGTACTGCGCGTGATCGGCCCGGTGGTGGACGTGGAGTTCGCGCCGACCGACCTTCCCGAGATCAACACGGGCCTCACGGTCGAGCGGACGCTCGCCGGGGAGACCACGACCATCACGATGGAGGTCGCACAGCACATCGGCGAGAACGCGGTGCGCGCGGTGGCCATGCGGCCGACCGACGGTCTGGTGCGAGGCGCACCGGTGGAGAACCTGGGCGAACCCCTCGCGATCCCGGTGGGCCAGCAGACGCTCGGCCACGTGTTCAACGTGCTCGGTGTGGCGCTGGACGCGCCCGAGGAGAGCTTCGACCTGCGGTGGCCGATCCACCGCGAG
>DASPTB010000166.1:0-2939 GCA_035623615.1 Actinomycetota bacterium | reverse complement strand
CTGGGAGGGCGAGGAGGGCGCCGTCCGCACGGTCACCTATGCGGATCTGCGTGACACCACCGACCGCCTGGCGGGGGCGCTGCGCTCCCTGGACGTCGGTCCCCGCGACGCGGTCGGCATCTTCCTTCCCCTGACGCCGGAGGCGGTCGCCGCCACGCTGGCCTGCGCGAAGATCGGGGCCGTCTACCTGCCGATCTTCTCCGGCTTCGGCCCCGATGCCGTGGCGAGCCGGCTCTCCGACGCCGACGCGAAGGTCCTGATCACCGCCGACGGGTTCCCACGGCGGGGCAGGGTCGTCCCCATGAAGGAGACCGCCGACGCGGCCGTCGCCGACGTGCCCTCGATCCGCACCGTCGTCGTCTGGCCCCGGATGGGGCGGGACGACCTCCCATGGGACGATCGCCGCGACGTCGCGTGGGGGCCGCTGCTGGCCGGCCAGCCTCCCCGGTTCCCGACCGAGCCGCTCGACTCCGAGCATCCCCTGTTCATCGCCTACACATCGGGGACGACGGGACGCCCGAAGGGGTCGGTCCACGTCCACGGCGGGTTCCTCGTGAAGGTCGCCGAGGAGGTCGCCTACCAGACCGACCTGCACGTGGGCGAGACCCTGTTCTGGGTCACGGACATGGGATGGATCATGGGGCCCTGGGAGATCGTGGGCGCGGGCGCCCTCGGCGCCACCGTGTTCCTGTTCGACGGCGCGCCGAACCATCCCGCGCCGGACCGCCTGTGGGAAATGGTCGAGCGCCACCGGATCACCACGCTCGGGCTGTCCCCGACGCTGGTGCGCGGGCTGATCCCGGCAGGCGACGAGCACGTCGAGCGCCACGACCTCTCGTCGCTGCGGGTGCTGGGCTCGACCGGCGAGCCCTGGAACCCGGGCCCCTACCGGTGGCTGTTCGAGAAGGTGGGCGGCGGGCGCGTCCCCATCATCAACATCTCCGGCGGAACGGAGGTGGGCGCGTGCTTCCTGTCGCCGCTGCCGATCACCTCGCTCAAGCCGTGCACCGTCCGGGGGCCCGCGCTGGGGATGGACGTCGACGTGTGGGGGCCCGATGGCACGACGGTCACGCCCGGCGAG
This sequence comes from Actinomycetota bacterium, assembly GCA_035623615.1. Taxonomy (GTDB): domain Bacteria; phylum Actinomycetota; class UBA4738; order UBA4738; family UBA4738; genus DASPTB01. The sequence continues at coordinate 1,858 of DASPTB010000166.1, read as the reverse complement.
GTCGGCGAGCTCGTGTGCAAGCAGCCCTGGCCGGCGATGACGCGGGGGATCCACGGCGATCCCGACCGCTACCTCGCCACGTACTGGGCCCGCTTCCCCGGGGTGTGGACGCACGGCGACTGGGCCAGTATCGACGAGGACGGGTTCTGGTTCCTGCACGGCCGGTCCGACGACACGCTCAAGATCGCCGGCAAGCGCCTCGGGCCCGCGGAGGTCGAGAGCGCGCTCGCTTCCCATCCCGCCGTCGCCGAGAGCGGCGCCGTTGGCGTCCCGGACGAGGTGAAGGGCGAGCAGGCCTGGTGCTTCGTGGTGCTGCGGCCGGGATTCGCGGAGTCGACGGACCTGGCCACGGAGCTCGCAGACACCGTTGCCGTCCATCTCGGCAGGTCCTTCAGACCGGCCCGCATCGTGTTCGTCCCGGAGCTTCCCAAGACGCGAAGCGCGAAGATCGTCCGCCGCGCGCTGCGCGCGGCGGCCACGGGCGAGGATCCCGGTGACCTCTCGAGCCTGGAGAACCCCGAGGCGCTCGACCGCGTCCGCGAGCGTCTCTAGCGCGCCGGCCGGAGCTCAGGCTTCGCCCTTGGCCGCGCGGGCGGCCCGGATCGCCTCCTTGCGCGCGAGGCGGTTGCCTCTGCGGAGCTTCGCCTCGTTCTGCCGGCGCCGCTCGTCCGGCGTCTCGGGCGCGAGGGCGGGCACCGGCCGGGCCCTCCCCTCGTCGTCGAGCGCCACGAAGACGAGATAGGCGCTCGAGGAGTGCACGCGTCGCCCCGTGACGGGGTTCTCGCTCTCGACGCGCACGCCCACTTCCATCGACGTCCGTCCCACGTCGTTCACCATCGCGCTCACCGTGACGACGTCACCCAGCCGCACGGGCTCCAGGAAGGACATCTCGTCCATCGCAACCGTGACGACCGGGCCGCCGGAGTGCTTGATGGCCGCGAGGCCGCCCGCCGTGTCGACGAGCTTCATGACGACGCCACCGTGGACGTTGCCGAGCAGGTTGGCGTCGGACAACTCCATGACCTGCACGAGCTGGACGCGCGAGTCCGCAGGACGGCGCGGCCCGACGCCCGCATCCTCCCCGTCGCTCACGCCGTCCCGGCCAAGGACTTGAGGATCTGGCGAGCGATGACGACCCGCTGGATCTGGTTGGTGCCCTCGTAGATCTGGGTGATCTTCGCGTCGCGCATCATCCGCTCCACCGGGTACTCCCGCATGTACCCGTATCCGCCAAGCAGCTGGACCGCGTCCGTCGTGACGCGCATCGCCATGTCCGACGCGAAGCACTTGGCCATCGACGCATAGAGCGTCGTTCGCGGATCCCGCGCGTCGACCATCGACGCCGAGCGGTAGACGAGCAGTCGAGCGGCCTCGATCTCCGTCGCCATGTCGGCCAACATGAACTGAATGCCCTGCAACTCGGCGATCGGCGCGCCGAACTGCTCCCTGGTCGTCGTGTACGGAGCAGCCACGTCGAACGCGCCCTGCGCGATGCCCAGCGCCTGTGCCGCGATGGTCGGACGGGAGTAGTCCAGGGTCTGCATGGCGATGGCGAACCCCTGGCACTCCTCGCCGATCAGCCGGTCCTCCGGAAGCTCGACGTCCTCCAGGTACACCTCGGCCGTCGGCGAGCCGTGGATCCCCAGCTTGTGCTCCTTGGCCCCGAACGAGACCCCCGGATCGTCCTTGTAGACGAGGAACGCCGAGATCCCCCGCGTGCGCTCCGCCGGGTCTCGCGTCGCGAAGACCGTGTAGGCGGTCGCGGTCCCGGCGCCGGTGATGAAGCGCTTGGTGCCGGAGAGCCGAAACCCTCCGTCGGTTGCTGCATACCGCGTCCGCATCGCGCCGGCGTCGACCA
>DASPTB010000122.1:0-6966 GCA_035623615.1 Actinomycetota bacterium | reverse complement strand
TCAGATGTGGAACCTTCTCGCCGGGTACGCGGGACTCGTCTCGGTGGGGCAGCAGGCCTACATTGGGCTCGGCGCCTACATCGTGTTGCTGCTCGGCCTGCATTCGGTGAACCCGTTCACGGCGGTACCGCTCGCGGCCGTCGGGTGCGGAATCCTGGCGCTTCCGATCTCCTTGCTCGTCATGCGGCTGCGCGGCGGATATTTCGCGATCGCGACATGGGTGGTCGCGGACTCGTGCGAGCAGCTCGTCGCGCGATCGCAGACGCTCGGTGGTGGGACCGGCGCGGGCGTGGCGGGGTTCGCCGGAGCGAACCCGACGCTCCTCAGCGCGACCACGTACTGGGTGGCGCTCGCCGTGACCGTCGTCGCCCTCGCGTCGGTGTATCTGGTGCTGCGAAGCCGGCTCGGGCTGGTGCTGACCGCGGTGCGAGACAACGAGATCGGTGCCCGAAGCCTGGGGACCCGTGTCACGCGGGCGAAGCGGATCGTCTACCTGGTCGCGGGCGCGGGCTGCGGCGCGGCCGGCGCGCTGCTCGCGGTGAGCCAGCGCTTCGTGCAGCCGGGATCGGTCTTCAGCGTCCAGTGGTCCGCGGAGATGATCTTCGTGACGGTCATCGGCGGGATCGGCACGATCGAAGGCCCGATCGTTGGCGCCGCGGTGTTCTTCATCCTGCAGCAGACGCTGTCGCAGTACGGCGCCTGGTACCTCATCATCCTCGGGGCGGTTGCCATCGCCGTCGCGATCTGGACGCCGCGGGGCCTGTGGGGGCTCGTGAGCCGGCGCGTGCACGTGCGGCTCTTCCCGGTCGGCTACTGGCTTTGGCCTCCCGCCGGCCGCGACGACCGCGCCCCCGTCGCGGCGTCCGCGTCCGCGGGCGAGGCGCGGTCACCGTCGGGCGAATCGCCGGGGTAGCGCGCCGAGGCGCCGGCGGATCAGAAGTGGTTCGGGCACCAGGGCGCGCGGTCCCAGCCGAACATCGCGTCCGCTCGCGCGAGGGCTCCCGGCACGTGCTCGACCACTCGCCCGGCGCGTGCCAGCGACGACGGCCGGGTGCCGCCCAGGAACGCGGCGCCGAGGTCGGCCACCGACAGCGAGAGGTCGGGCGACCCGCCGCCCCGAGCACACGCAGCGCCCTCGGGGCCGCCCTCGAGGACGTAGGTGCCGGTGTTCCACGGACAGAACTCGTCCGCCACGTCGAGGACGAGCGAACCCTCGGCCGCGTACCGTCGGCCCGCCAGGGCGCCGGACACGTCGATGGGCCGCAGCCACAGCGAATCGCGCAGGCGCGTGGTGACCGCCCGCGGATCCGCCAGGAGGAGCGCGAGCGGCTCGTCGACGGGCCGCAGCGTCGCCTCGATCGTCTCGATCAGGTCCACGTCCAGGCAGTAGCGCCAGAGATCCGCGTGGGCTGAGTCGTTCGACGCTGCCAGCTCCTGAACCCGAAGGACATTGCCGGTGGCCTGGTGCCAGTGATGGATGACCCGGTACGCGGCGTAACCGTCGATCTCGCCGGCGTCCTCGTGAATCGCGAACAGGAGCGCGCCGCCGCCGTCGCGCCAGCTCTCGAGGTCGGCGAAGGCGTGGCCCCACCACTCGTCGGACCGGGCCATCATGCCGGGCACCGTACGCCGGACCGCGTCGTAGGGTCCGCTCATGGCCTGGAGCGCCGCCGCCTTGTCCACGAGGCGAATGGCGCCCGATCGCGCCGGATCGCGCGCGAACCGCGAGCGAGCCCGCGCGACCGAGAGCTCGGCGGCGAGGACCGCGGGCGCGTACCCGAACCGCCCGTAGATCGATCCTTCCGACGCCCACAGCCCGGCGAGGACCTCGCCGCGTTCGCGGAGATCGTCCATCTGGCGCCGGATCAGCGCGGTGAGAACCCCTCGGCGCCGATGCGTCGGAAGGACCCCTACGCCGGTGATGCCGGCCATCGGCAGCTCGCCGCCCGGCACCGAGACCTCCAGCGTGTAGGCGCCGACGCCGCCGACGATCCCTCCGTCGTCGACTGCGGCGAGCGCCCGGTCGGGCTCGAAGACGGACAGCTCCGAGGCGAGCTCGGCCTCGTCGAGACGAGCGCTGAAGCTGGCCTCGATGGCCGCGAACAGCGCCCTGCCCTCTTCGGGAGCGACCTCCCGGATCCGCACGTCCACCCTGGTCCGGCCCTTTCCCTTCCCCTGACGGCGCTACCGTGCCGTGACGCCGGGGAGTAAGCTTTCTCCGACATGCTCCAAGCCGCTCAGCGCGAGTTCACCTGGGAGGGCCCCTCGGGCCCCTTCTCCGTGGTCCTCGACGAGGGCGTCTTCCGCCCGACCAGCACCAGCCGCGAGATCGCCGAGGGCCTGGTCATCAACCCGGGCGAAACCGTCATCGACGTCGGGTGCGGGAGCGGAATCCTCTCCTTCGTGGCCGCCCGCCTTGGAGCATCCCGAGTCTACGGGACCGACATGAACCCGGCCGCGGTGGTCTGCTCGCAGCGCAACGCCGAGCGTCTCTCGCTCTCGGACCGCACCGATTTTCGGCTCGGCTCGCTCTTCGAGCCGCTGCAGGGAATCCGGGCCAACGTCGTGATCGGCGACGTCTCGGGGATTCCGGACGAGCTTGCCGACCTGTCGGACTGGTTCCCCGGCGGCTTCGCCGGCGGGCCGACCGGGGCGGAGCTTCCCGTCGCGATGCTCGAGGCGGCAAGCGATCATCTGGCGCCCGGGGGTCGGCTGTACCTGCCGACCGGGACCATCCAGGACGAGGGGGCAGTGCTGCGGACCGCTCGCCGGATCTTCGGAGAGGCCCGGATCCACAAGCTCCGTGAACGGCTCCTGCCGCTCCCCGGCAAGGTCGCCGACGCAGCCGTCGTCCGCAAGCTGATGGACTCCGGCATGGTGAACCTCATCCGCCGCGGGAGCCGCCTCCTTTGGGAGCTGCGGGTGTGGGAGTGCACCACCCCGCCCGCCGCCTGAGCCCGCCGCCCGAGCCACTGCACTTCTTCGCACGACGCGAACTCCACGCCTCCTCCACACGGCGCCAACCGGAACGACAGGACCCTCCCCGTAGACTCCGCGCGTGAGCGGCGCGCACCGAACTCGCCTCGCCGGGCGGGCGGGGATCCTCGCGTTCGCCCTCGCGGCGGCCATTTTCGCCCAATCGTGCACCGGCGCTCCGTCGACGCCCGGTCCCTCCCGAGGGGCGCCCACCTCCGCGACGCCATCCATGGTCCTTCGGATCCGCCGGGCCGGGTACCCGCTGCCTGCGCCGGTCCAGCGCGAGGTGGCGGTCGCCTCGGGCGGCAGCATCTACCTCGCAGGGGGTCTCGCCGCGTCCGGCGCGTCCGCGGACGGGGTGTTCCGCCTGGATCCCGGGAACGGCAACCTTGCGGCGCTCGGGTCGCTGCCGCATCCGGTCCACGACGCCGCCGGGGCCGTGATCGGGAAGCGGTTGTTCGTCTTCGGGGGCGGCGCCGGCTCGGTTGGGAGTCTGGTGCAGACGTTCGGGCTGCAGTCCTATCGGTCGGCCGTCGCCGGCCACCTGCCGCACCCGCTCGCCGACCTGGCGGCCGTCTCCTCCGGGGGAACGGTGTATCTCGTCGGCGGCTACGACGGCTCGTCGCCGCAGGGAGCGGTGTACGCAACCACCGACGGGCGTTCCTTCCGGAAGGTTGCCGAGCTTCCCGTTCCCGTTCGCTACCCGGCGGCGACGATCGCGAACGGGAAGATCGTCGTCGCGGGCGGCGTTTCGTCGTCCGGCCCGGTCGACGGGGTCTGGTTGGTCGACCCGGCGACCGGCGACGTCGACCGGATCGGCACGCTGTCCTCGCCACTGTCGCAAGCCGGGGCGTTCACGCTCGGCGGAATCCCCTTCGTGGCCGGAGGTCTCGCCGTCCCGGGTGGTCCAACGAACCGCGTCTTCTCCGTCGACGTCGGTGCGGGAAAGGTGCGGTCCGCGGGAACGTTGCCGGTGGCGTTCGGCGATGCCGGCGTCGCGACGCTCGGCGGTCGCGCGTGGATGCTGGGCGGATGGAGCGGGGCCACGCTGTCGCAGATCTCCGTTGCCTCGCTGGTTCTCGCTCCGTCCCAACCATCCCCGTCGCCGTCGCTGTCGTCGACGGGGTCCGCCCAGGCGTCGGACGCGTCGATCCGACCCTTCGCGGGATTGATGGTGATCGCCGACCGCGGCAACAACCGCCTGCTGGTGGTCAACGCGCAGAAGCAGATCGTGTGGCGCTACCCGTCGCCGTCGCTACCTCCGCCGCCGCACCGGTTCTATTACCCGGACGACGCGTTTTGGGTCCACGGCGGCCACGCCATCCTTCTCAATGAGGAGGACAACGACGTCATCGCCGAGATCGCGTACCCGAGCGGCAGGTGGCTGTGGTCCTACGGTACGAGCGGTGTTCCAGGGTCGCGCCGCGGATTCCTGCATCAGCCCGACGATGTCTATCCCTACCCGGGCGGGGGCGTCGTCGTCGCCGACGCGCTCAACTGCCGCATCCTCTTCTTCGGTCCGCGCGGCACGCCGACGCGGCAGATCGGCCGGACGGGCAACTGCTCTCCCGGCCTCCCCGCCACCGTGGGCTACCCGAACGGCGACACGCCGCTTCCGGGCGGTGACCTTCTGGTGAGCGAGCTGAACGGCGGACGGATCGACCGAGTGACATCCTCGGGGAGGGTCAGATGGTCGCTTCGCGTTCCCGGCGTCCCGGTCCCTTCCGACCCGCAACGCCTCGCCGACGGCACGTACCTGGCGGTCGACTACCAGACCCCCGGCCGGATCGTGCGCTTCACGGGCTCCGGCAAGGTCCTGTGGTCCTACGGGCCTTCCTCCGGCCGCGGCATGCTGCAGCACCCGAGCCTCGGTGCGCCGCTTCCGAACGGTCTCGTCGCCGTGTGCGACGATTACGGCCATCGGGTGGTGCTCGTCGATCCGGCGACCGATCGAATCGTCTGGCAGTACGGTCGCCAGAACGGACCGGGCAGACGGGGAGGCCTGCTCCGCTATCCCGACGGCCTCGACCTGCTGCTCCCGGGGGGCGTGATTCCGCTGCACGTGGATTTCTCGAGTGACGCGACGGTTGTCGGGCGACCCTAGCGGCGGCTGGGCCGCGCCGGCGCCTCCGCCGCCCGAGGTCGTGGGCGGACGGCAGACCCTGGTCGAAGAGGTCCTCATCGTGCTGGCGCTGTCGCTGCTGGCGAGCGCCGTGTACTCGATCATCGATCTCGCGACCGCACCGATCAGCGGGGTGTCGGTCGCGGTCTATCCGGTCGCGCCGTTCGCGACGCAGTTGGCCGAGGTCGTCTTCGGGCTCGCGCCCGTCTACCTCGTCCTGCACCTCGCCCGCAGGAGCGCCGAGCCGATCGACGACTTCGGGCTCGGGACGTCGCGGCTCGGAAGCGACGCCGCGTGGGGCCTCCTGCTCGCGGCGATCGTCGCGACCGTCGGCCTCGGGTTCTACTTCGGCTCGGTGGCGCTGCACGTCAACCGCTTCGTGAATCCGGCGCCTCCGCTGCACCACTGGTGGACGATTCCCATCCTCATCCTCGGGGCGATCGAGGCGGGCCTGCTCGAGGAGGTCGTCGTCGTCGGATACTTGGTGACCCGGCTCCAGCAACTGGCCGTCGCGGGCGGCGTCGCGGTCTGCATGAGTGCGTTGCTCCGGGGCTCCTATCACCTGTACCAGGGGTGGGGAGGCTTCGCGGGGAACCTCGCGCTCGGCCTGTTCTTCGGCGCGATCTTCCTCCGGTGGCGCCGAACGTGGCCGCTCGTCGTGGCACACGCGACGATCGACACGCTCGCGGGGCTCGGGTACATCCTCTTCCACTCCCACCTGCCTGGCGGCTGATCCGTTCCGAGACGACGAACGGGGGCCCGGATCCGGGCCCCCGTTCGACCTTTGGGTCGTCTCCGTGCGTCTTTTTGCTAGCCACCTTTCGGCGACTTGATGACCTGCGAGCAGTACGTGCTCCTCGGACCGAACGGACCGCCGCAGGCGAGCGTCGACTGGTACTGAGCGGTCTGGCCGAAGTCGTCCTTCGTCCCGGGGTAGTCGATGCCGAAGGTGAACGACTTGCCGTCGAACGCGTACCACGGGTACATGCAGTACGGCGCGCCGTAGACGGGGCACTTTCCATACGTGCGGATCTCGTCCGCGCCGCCGTAGTCGCTCACCGTCGCCCAGGTGTTCGCCTTGGTTCCGTCGGCGAACGTGACGCCTTGGATCCGGATCGGGTTGGTGCCGGCCCAGTGAGCCGCGTCGTAGGAGTTGCAGATCACCTGGCCCGGCAGGCAGAACTTGGAGGATGGCGTCCCCCACAGGTCGCCGTGTCCGATCTCCCAGACGAACGAGTCGGGGGTGTCGTGCACCGCGCCCCAGCCGAGCGCGTTTCCGATCTTCTGGACGCCGAAGGCCGGATTGAGCGCGCCCGCGACGGGGCTGTTCAAAACGATCGACCCCGAGTCGCCGGTCGTCAGGTCGGTGACCTTGATGTGCCACCCGTCCTTTGCCTTGGTGGTGAAGTAGTGAATGGTCAGCACGTCGCCGCTGTGCATGACGAGCGGGTTGCCGCTCGTGCCGTGGGGCAGCATCCCGTTGAACGCCGCGTTCTCGATGTACTCGTGGTGCTGGTAGAACAGCTGCCACACCGGCGAGCACGCGGTCCATGTGTTGGGGACGTGGGTCGCCGTGGACCCTCCGTTGGGGTGGCAGGCGGACACGAGCGTGTCCGGGTAGAACTGGAGCTCCTGGAACGCCTGGCCGAACAACGCGTGCGGGGTCTCGTCCGTGGTCGTGCCGCCGGTCCAGAACCCGAACCCAAGCGACGATTCCGGGTACGTCCCGTCACCCGGCAGCTGGATCTGCCACGTCAGGTTCTTCGCCGACCCGGGAATGTCCGACACGGGATCCAGCTCGGGCTCGTCGTGCCCCGTGCACCCTTTCTCGTAGTGGATCTCGACCTTCTCCGTGTACTTGAACGCAT
>DASPTB010000100.1:0-8129 GCA_035623615.1 Actinomycetota bacterium | reverse complement strand
AGCTCGATCGACATCAGCACGAGCACGGCGTTGCGGCGGGCGAGCACCCCGTAGACCCCCGCCGAGAAGAGGATGCCGGCGAACACGAGCGGGAACATGAGCCGGATCATTCGGCCTCCTCCTTCCTCGCGAGGACGACGGCCCCCACCAGCGCGGCGAGCAGCAGCACCGAGACCACCTCGAACGGGATCACGTAGCTGTGGAACAACGAGGTGCCGATGTCCGAGGCTCGCGTGACGCCCTTGGGGATGCGCTTGCCGCCGAATGAGCCGTCCAGCAGGATGGTCAGCCCGACGAGGATCACGATCCCGACCACGGCGGCCAGACCACGCTGCTGGTTGTCGAGCGTGTCCCGCCCGATCGGCGCCTTCGTCAGCATCAGGGCGAACAGCAGCAGCACGACGATCGCGCCGACGTAGATGAGGATCTGCACCCACGCGATGAACTCCGCGGCGAGCAGGATGTAGGCCGCCCCGACCGCCGCGAGGGTGACGACCAGATACAGGGCGGCGTGGATCACGTTCGAGCTGGTGACCATGCGCAGGGCGGCCAAGCTCCCGATCAGCGCCACGATGCCGAAGAGAACCTCCTGTCCGCTCATTCGGCCGCCTTCGCCCGGGCGGCCTTGAGCGCGGCGGCCTTCGCCCGGCCCTCGGCAACCCTCCGGTCGGTCCCCTTCTCCAGCTCCGCCGCGAGAACCCGGTCGAACGTCTCCTGGTCGGGCTCCACCTCGGGCCGCGGAGCCCGTGCGGGCTTGGCGGGTGCGGCCGGCGGTGCAGCTTCGGCGGCGGGCGGCGCGGCCGCCGGAGCCGGCGCGGCTGTTGCCGCAGAGGCAGCCGCCGGCACGGGCGCGGCCACCGGAGCCGGCGCCACCGCCCCGACCTCCAGCTCGGGGGGCGGCAGCACCTTGTACGTCCACTCCTCGAGCCGCTCCCGTTCGTGCAGCAGCTCGTGGATGTCGTACTCCGCGTACTCGAACTCCGGGCTCCAGAAGAGAGCGTCGAAGGGGCACACCTCGACGCAGATTCCGCAGTACATGCACAGCGCGAAGTCGATGGCGAACCGATCGAGGATCTTCACCGAGCGCCCCTTGCCGCCGGAGGCCGGTTCGTGCGTCTCCTTGTGCGCGTCGATGTAGATACACCAATCCGGGCACGCGCGCGAGCACTTGTAGCAGACGGTGCAGTTCTCCTGCTTCAAGGCGATGACGCCGCGCGTCCGCGGTGGAAGGTCGGGCTTCTGCTTTGGATACTGCTGCGTGACGGCCGGCTTGAGCATCGTCGACAGGGTCACCGCGAGGCCTTTCAGCAAGCCGGTGCCGGGCGGCCCGCCCTCGAGGGGGTCGCGGCGGCGCTCGCCGTGGCGCACCCCTTCGTCGTCGCTCTCGGGCACGCCGCCCGCGTCCTTCTCCGTCGTCGCCATCGCTACTTCACCGCCACCTTGACGACGGCCGTCACCAGGATGTCGGCGAGGGCCAGCGGCACCAGCACCACCCACGAGAATCGCTGCAGCTGGTCCTCGCGCAGGCGAGGGTAGGTCGCGCGGAACCAGATGACGACGAACGACAGCGCGCCGATCTTCGCGAACATCCACAGCGGTCCCGGGATGAAGGAAAGGAACGGCAGCGGCAGGTACCCGCCGAGGAAGAGCACGGCCGCGATGCCCGAAAGCGCCACGATCCCTGCGTACTCGGAGAGCAGGAAGAACGCGAACTTGAGTCCCGTGTACTCGGTGTACGCCCCGAAGATGATCTCCGAGTCGGCGATCGGCATGTCGAACGGCGGACGCGTCAGCTCCGCCAGCGAGGCCACGAGGAAGATGAAGGCCATGATCGGCTGGGTGAGCACGTACCAGTAGGGCCGCTGTGCTTCCACGATCCCGACGAGCGACATGGTGCCCGCCTGCATGACGACCGCGACAGCGGCCAGCACCAGGGGGAGCTCGTAGGCGATCAGCTGGGCAGCCGCGCGCAAGGCGCCGATGAGCGCGAACTTGTTGGCGCTCGCCCACCCGGCCATGAGGATTCCGATGACCGACACCGACCCGATCGCGAGGACGTAGAAGATGCCGATGTCGAGGTTCTCGGCCCAGACGGTGTTGCCGAACGGCAGGACGATGAAGATGGCGATGTAGGGAACGAGGGCGACGGCCGGCGCCAGCGTGAACACCAGCGAGTCGGCGGCCCGCGGAACGACGTCCTCCTTTTGGACGAACTTCACACCGTCGGCGATCAGCTGCGCCCAGCCGTGGAATCGTCCGGCGTCCATGGGACCCAGCCGCGCCTGCATGTGCGCGAGGACCTTGTGCTCCATGTAGCCGATGCCGAGGGGCGCGACCAGCACGAAGACCATGACGACGATCACCTTGACGACGAGCGCGACCCACTCGTTGGAGAACCACTGGTTGACGAAACTCTGGGACGCGGCGAGGGTTCCGAGAACGGCCTGTGCGGACGCCACGGTCAGTCCTCCACCTCCTCGCCCTCCACGGCGCCCGGCCACGGCTTGGCCTCGCGGGTCATGAGCGTGAAGGACTTGCGGAGCGGGTGGCCCTCGAACTGCTCCGACAGGACGAGCTTGACGAGGTGCGGGTGGCCGTCGAAGACAACGCCGAACAGGTCCCACGTCTCGCGTTCGCACCAGTTGGCGCCGGGCCACACGCCCGAAAGCGTCGCGATGCGCGGGTCGTCGGCGGCGACCTGCACCTTCATCCGGCAGTGCTGGTTGTGGCGGTTCGAGTAGACGTGCGTGACGACCTCGAAGCCCCCACCCTGCGGCGTGCGGTCGACGGCGGTGAGGAAGTCGAAGTAATCGAACTCGAGGTCGGGATCGTCGCGCAGGAATACAGCCAGATCGACCCACCGGGAGACCGACACGGTGACGACGGCGTGCCCGTGCGCGTCCTCGAGGGACGAGACGTCGTCGCCGAACCGCGCCCGGACGCGGTCGCCGATCTCAGTCGGAGACAGGCTTCGTGATGCCGGCACGCCACTTCTCCTGGATGTCTTCCTTGCCGATCTTCTCCTGCAGCTTGAGGATCCCGTGCAACAGGGCCTCGGGCCGCGGGGGGCACCCGGGGACGTACACGTCCACGGGAACGATCTGGTCGACGCCTTTGGTGACCGCGTAGGAGTCCCAATACGGACCCCCGCAGTTGGAGCACGCGCCGAACGAGATCACGTACTTCGGGTCGGGCATCTGGTCGTACACGCGCTTGAGTGCCGGCGCCATCTTGTCGGTGAGGGTCCCGGCCACCACGAGCAGGTCGGCCTGGCGCGGCCCGTGGGCGAAGGGGATCACCCCGTGCCGGATGAAGTCGTGCTTGGAGGTCGATCCGGCGATGAACTCGATCGCGCAGCAGGCCAGTCCGAAGTTCATGACCCAGAGCGAGTACTTGCGGCCCCAGTTCAGCAGGAACTTGACCGGCTGGGGCATGGAGACCTGCTCCATCAGGCCCATTGCAGGACCTTCTTCCGGTAGGCGTACAGCAGGCCGAGCGCGAGGATTCCGACGAACACGATCATCTCCACGACGGCCTGCATGCCGAGCGTCTCGAACTTGAGCGCCCATGGAAAGAGAAACACGCTTTCGACGTCGAAGATCACGAAGAGGAACGCGTAGATGTAATAGCGGATCTGGCTTTGGGACCACCCCTCGCCGACGGGGTCGATGCCGCACTCGTAGGTCGAGAGCTTCCCGGACGAGGGCCTGCGCGGGGCGATGATGCGGGCCGAGATGAACGCCACCGCAACGAGCCCGACTCCTGCGATCAGCAGCCCGAGGACGACCGCGTACGACTGGTAGTAGGTCTCCACGCTTCCCTCCCCGGCCGCCCCCCGCCCAGGCCGGCGAGCCGAGCTTGTGAACGCTTTCTCAAGCGGCTGGATTCTAGCAAGGGTCCGGGGAAGCCGAGATCAACCCCACCCGGGGTTCTGGCGGGGCACCCGCCCAGGGGCCGGAGCACCCGGTGATGTGTGATCCATGTCGCTGACAGCGATCGATGGGCGGTGTTAGCGTCCGGGGCATGGCGGCTGTGGCCTGGGCGGCGATCGCGGTGATGGTCGCGACGCTTCTGGGGACGCTCTTCTATCTGGGAGCCAAGATCGACGGACTGGGCGCGCGCCTGGACGGCCGAATCGATTCTCTCGACGGGAATCTCGGCGGTCGAATCGATTCTCTCGACGGACGAATCGATTCTCTAAACGAGAGCCTCAGCGGGCGCATCGACGGCCTGACGGCCCGAATCGACCGCCTCGACGATCGACTCACGAGCCGCCTCGACTCGCTGGACGATCGGCTCACGAACCGGATCGACGTTCTCTCGAGCCGTATCGACGGTCTCGCCTCGACGATTAGCGACCATCTTCAACGCCACACGGGGTAGCGGTTCGGGAGCGGAGGCCTTAGGACTCGGCTCCGCAGCGAACCGCCAGGAACTCCGCGAGCTGGATGAGCGCGTCCGATGCCAGGCCCGGCTGGAGCTCTGCCGCCAACGTCTTGGTACGGCGAACATGCCGGGTCACGGCCTCCCTGGCCCGCGCCAGCGATCCCTCCGTGCGCACCAGGTCGAGAGCGCGCGTGAACCGGTCGCCGTCCGGCGGACCGTCGGCCAGCAGGCCGGCAAGCTCGCTTCCCTGGCCCTGTTCCTGCAACGCGTAGAGCACCGGCAGCGTGTAGACGCCCTCACGCAGGTCCTGCCCCGGCTCCTTGCGAAGCTCCGCATGGCTCGACACCACGTCCATGATGTCGTCGGACAGCTGGAAGGCCATGCCGAGCGACATCCCCAGGTCGTCCAGACGCTCGACCGTCTCGGAGGACGCGTCGGACAGCATCCCTCCCAATCGGCACGAGGTGGCGATCAGCGATGCCGTCTTCCTGCGGATGATCTCCATGTACCCGGCCTCATCCGGCGTCGGGCGCCCCGTCCGCTCGACCTCGCGGATCTGCCCGTCGCAGAGCATGGAGATCGTCCGGGCAAGCAGCCGCGAGACGTCGGTGCCGAGGTCGGCCGAGATCTCCGAGGCGCGCGCGAAGAGGAAATCGCCGGTGAGGATGGCCACGGTGTTCCCCCACGTCGCGTTCACCGACGAGCGCCCGCGGCGGGAATCCGCCTCGTCGACGACGTCGTCGTGATAGAGCGTCGCGAGGTGCACGATCTCGATGGCGATCGCGCCCTGGACGAGGCGAGGATCGGTGGGATCGCCGAAGTACCCTCCCAGCAGGACGAGCATCGGGCGGAAGCGCTTCCCGCCGGCCCGCACGAGCGAGGTCGCCGCCTCCGTCACGAAGTCGCTGTCGGAGCGGACCGCCTTCTCGAGGCCGGCCTCGACCTCCTCAAGACGGGGACGAATCTCGGCCTCGAGCCTGCCGTCCTGGATCGCGAGGCCTTTGACCTGCGCGTCTGTCATCTAAGGTCTCCCACCCGCCAGATGCTACCCGCGACCCGGCGCTTCGCCCAAACGGGGGCCTCCAGCACCGCGCGGCGGATCACGGTGCCCCTCTCGGCACCACCAGCAGTGCTGACGCCCCCGTGTGCAGGACGTTCAGCAGGACGCCCGGCAGGATCCCGAACAGCAGTGTCAGGCCGGCGAGAACCGCCAGCGCAATCCCGGCCACGGGCGAGGGCGTCACCCGCGTCGGGTCGTCGGCCTCGCGCATGTACATGAGAGCGATGACCCGGAGATAGAAGAAGGCGGCGACCACCGAGGCGAGGACGGCGACGAGGACCAGCGGCCACTCCCCCGCCTTGATCGCGGCCTCGAAGACCAGGACCTTCGCCATGAAGCCGGCCGCGGGCGGGATCCCTGCCGCCGACAGCAGAAAGAGCGCCAGGGCCGCCGCCAGCCACGGGCTTCGCCTCGACAGGCCGCGGTAGGAGGCGAGCGACGTGTGCCGCTCCCCCCGCTCGCTCACCAGGACCACGACACCGAACGCGCCCAGGATCAGCGCGGCGTACGTCGCGAGGTAGAACATCGCGGCCTGCGTTCCCGCCGGGGTGCCCGCGGACACGCCGACGAGGATGAACCCCGCGTTCGCGATCGAGGAGTACGCGAGCATCCGCTTCACATCAGACTGCGCAATCGCGAGGATGCTTCCCACCACCATCGTCACGCCGGCGAGAACCGCGACGACGGGTCGCCAATCGACTGACAGCCCGTCGAACCCCACCGTCAGCACGCGCAGCAACGCAGCGAACGCGGCGACCTTGGTTCCGGCCGCCATGAACGCGGTCACGCTCGTCGGCGCACCCTGATAGGCATCGGGCGTCCACATGTGGAACGGAACCACAGCGATCTTGAAGGAGAAGCCGACGAGCAGTAGGCCGGCTGCGATCAGCGCGAGCGTGGTGTGGCCCTGGCTCACGCGGACGGCGATTCCCGCAAGGCTCGTCGTCCCCGACGCGCCGTACGCAAAGGCGACTCCGTAGAGGAAGAACGCCGACGAGAACGCCCCCAGCAGGAAGTACTTCATCGCGGCCTCGGAGGAGGCAACTCGGCGCACCGAGAATCCCGTCAGCAGGTACAGAGAGAGCGACAACAGTTCGAGTGAGATGAAGACGAGCAGCAGGTCGGCGGACGCGGCGAGGAGCGTCATGCCCGCCGTCGCGAGCAGCAACAGGACGAAGTACTCCGCACGGTACTCGCCGCTGCGCTGCAGGTAGACGTGGGAAAGCATGACGGCGACGACCGCAATGGCGATGAGGACCAGACGGAAGAACTCGGCGTAGTGATCGGTCGACACCATGCCGCCGAGCACCACCCGTGCGCCGGTCCACGACCATCCCCACAGCGCGGCCCCCGCCGCACCGGCGAGCCCGACGAGCGCGATCCCCGCGACCGCTCCTGCCGGAAACCGCGGGATGAACGCGTCCAGGAGCAGGATCGACAGCGCCACCCCGACCAGGATCAGCTCCGGCGCGACCGGACCGAAGGTCAGCGGTGGGTGCGGAAGGAATGCGAGCACTGGTGTCATTCGCCGCTCACCCGCTCCCGCTCAGGGGTGCGTAGCCGGTCCAGCGGCTCGCCGTCCCAGCGCAAGTGAATCGCTGCAAGCCCGGCGAATTTCCGTGGCCACCGAGCTGTCCCGCGGCCACGCAGGCGGTCACCCGCGCGGCGGAGGGGTTGATCCTCGAGAGAACCGGCTTCGGATACAGCCCGAGGAACAGCACGGCGGCGATCAATGGCACCACGATCAGGTACTCGCGCGCGGTGAGGTCCCAGAGCGGGCCACGGCGTTCCTCCGGCGCGAACGCCGGCTCGGACGCCGCCTCGTCGCCCTCCCCCGGTCCGTCGTCCGACGCTCCGGCGATCACGACCGGCCCATGCATCATCCGCTGATACGCCCACAGGAAGTAGATGGCGGAAAGGACGAGCGCCGAGACGGCCACGACCGCATATGGCTTGGTGGTGACGAAGGTTCCCAGGACGACCAGGAACTCGCTCACGAAGTTGTTCAGCCCCGGAAGCCCGATCGAGGCCAGCCCGAAGAACAGGAGCACGCCGGCCAGGACCGGGACGCGCGCGGCCAGTCCGCCCATGCGGCGGATGTCCCGCGTCCCGATTCGCTCCGCGAGGAACCCGACCAGCAGGAACAGCGCACCGGTCGACAGGCCGTGGTTCAGCATGTACAGCACGCTGCCGGAGACCGATTGCAGCGTCAGCGCGAAGGTCCCCAGGACCACGAACCCGAGGTGCGAGACGCTCGAGTAGGCGACGAGGCGCTTGGCGTCCGTCTGGGCGATCGCCACGATCGCGCCGTACACGATCGCGATGACCGCCAGCACCAGCATCAGGTCGCGGAAGTACAAGGCCGCCTGCGGGAAGAGCCCGAGGTTGAACCGGATCAGGCCGTACGCCCCGACCTTGGCGAGCACCGACGCCAGCAGGAGCGTTCCCGCGGTCGGCGCCTCGGCGTACGCGTCCGGCAGCCACGTGTGAACGGGAACCAGCGGGACCTTCACGGCGAACGCGGCCAGGAACGCCAGGAAGAGCCACCGCCCGGTCGTCGACGACATCGGCATCGCCGCGAGCTGCCGGATGTCGAACGTCGAGTGGCCGAGCGCAGAGCCGGCGAGGAAGTACAGGAACAGGATGCCCAGCAGCAGGAACGCCGACCCCGCCATCGTGTAGA